>CAZQZX010000160.1:0-15978 GCA_964597885.1 uncultured Planctomycetota bacterium | reverse complement strand
CGTCGGCCACGTGAGGTTCAGGTCTCCTCGGATGTGCTTGCTGCTCATCACGTCGTACGCGCCGCCGTAGGCCTTCCGCGTGATGACCGTGAGCTTCGGCACGGTCGCCTCGCAGTACGCGTACAGAAGCTTCGCCCCGTGACGGATGATGCCGTGGTATTCCTGCCGCGTTCCCGGGAGGAAGCCGGGCACATCTTCGAACGTCACGATCGGGATGTTGAAGCAGTCGCAGAAGCGCACGAAGCGAGCGCCCTTGACCGAGGCGTCGATGTCGAGCGTCCCGGCGAGCACCTTCGGCTGGTTCGCGACGATACCGATCGAGTGGCCGTCCAGGCGCGCGAACCCGACGATCAGATTCTGCGCGAACCGGGCCTGAACCTCGAAGAAGTCCCCGTTGTCGACGACGCCGCGAATGACGTCGTGCATGTCGTACGGCTTGTTCGGATCGTCCGGAACGATGGTATCGAGCGACTCATCGCGGCGATTCGGATCGTCGGTCGGCTCGACGCGCGGGGGCGATTCGACGTTGTTCAGCGGGATGAACGAGTACAGTCGACGCACCTGCTCGAGGCAGGTCGCATCGTCCGGAGCTTCGAAGTGCGCGACTCCCGACTTCGAATTGTGGGTAAGCGCGCCGCCGAGCTCCTCGTGCGTCACCTCTTCGTGCGTGACGGCCTTCACCACGTTCGGGCCGGTGATGTACATGTACGACGTGCCGTCGACCATGAAGACGAAGTCGGTGATGGCCGGCGAGTACACCGCACCGCCCGCACAGGGGCCGAGGATCGCCGAGATCTGCGGGACGACACCGGACGCGAGCGTGTTGCGCAGGAAGATGTCGGCGTAGCCGCCGAGGCTGACGACGCCCTCCTGGATGCGCGCGCCGCCCGAATCGTTCAGGCCGATCACGGGGACGCCGTTCTTCATGGCGAGATCCATGATCTTGCAGATCTTGCCGGCGAAGGCCAGTCCGAGCGAGCCGCCGAACACGGTGAAGTCCTGCGAGAAGACGTACACCGGACGGCCATCGATCGTGCCGTGTCCGGTGACGACCCCGTCGCCGAGGATCCGTCGCTTCTCCATGCCGAAGTCGCGGCACTCGTGCAGCACGAATCGATCGATCTCGGTGAACGAGCCCGGGTCGAGAAGCACGTCGAGCCGCTCGCGCGCGGTCAGCTTCCCGCGGTCGTGCTGGGCCTTGATCCGCGCCTCTCCCCCGCCGAGCAGCGACTCGGCTCGGAGCTCACGAAGCTTTTCTCTCGGGTCGGTCGTCATCCTTCTTCTCCCGGTTCGAGAATCTCGACCAGCACCCCCGCGAGCGCGTTCGGATGCAGGAAAGCGATGCGGCTGCCGCCGGCACCGATCTTCGCCGTCTCGTCCACGAGAGGCGCGCCGTCGGCCTTCAACGCTTCGAGCGAGCCCGCGACATCGTCGACGGCGAACGCGAGGTGGTGCAGTCCGTAGCCTCGCTTCTCGATCGAACGGGCGAGCTTGGACTCGCGATCGAGCGGCTGAAAGAGCTCGATCGTCACTCCGCCGGCGTCCACCTTCGCGAGGCGGATCCCACGATCGGGCAGCTCTTCGGTGTCGGTCAGGGTCACGCCGAGGCGGTCGCAGTACATCTTCACCGCCGCGTCCAGATCCTCGACGGCGATGGCGATGTGGTCGAGCGCGCGTACGCGGGTCATGCGGAGGTCTCCCGGATGCTCAGGTTCGCTGGGTGCGTTCGAGTCCGGGAAGAAGTCTCCCGGGCTGCGTTATTTAGCATGCTTGCGGAGCACGCTCAACACGCGCTCGAAATCCGGCGCGAGGTCGGCGGCAAAGGTCATCCGCTCGCCGGTGTCCGGATGGTGCACCGAGATCCGCCGGGCGTGCAGGGCCTGGCGCCGCATCAGAACGCGGTCGGCGTAGTTGCCCTCCTCCAGGTTTCGAGGGCGGATCTCCGAGAAGCCGAGCTCCTTGCGCTTCGCGTAGACCTCGTCGGAGACGATCGGGTGGCGAATCGCGGCCAGGTGGACGCGGATCTGGTGGGTTCGGCCCGTCTTGGGGAAAACGCGCACGAAGGTGAAGCCGTCGAACCGCTCGACCACCGAGTACTGGGACATCGCCGGCTTGCCGTGGAGCGTGTTGACCTGCATCCTGTCGGCCCGAGCCGGATGGCGTGAGAGCGGGTACTGGATGACGTCCGAGTCAAACTCCATGACGCCGTAAGTGATCGCCAGATACTCCTTTTGCACCTCGCGCCGCTCGAACTGCCGCGAGAGCTTGTAGTGGGCCGAGTCGGTCTTCGCGACGAGCATCACGCCGGACGTGTTCCGATCGAGACGGTGGACGATCCCGGGGCGGTCATGGCCGGCCACCTGGGAGAGGTTCTGGATGTGGTAGGCCAGCGCGTTGACGAGCGTCCCGGCCGGGCGGCCCGCCCCCGGGTGGACCGCCAGGTACGGCGGCTTGTTGATCGCGAGCATGCTCTCGTCCTCGTAGAGCACCTCGATCGGGATGTTCTCCGCCTTGATCGCGTCGTCGACCTCCGCCTCGAGGACGACGCGGATCCGATCGGCGTCCTCGACCACCCGGCTCGGGCGGACCCGGCGGTTGTTCACGGTGACGAGCCCCCGCTTCACGAGCCCCTGGAGGTAGGTCCGCGAGTAATCCGTCAGCTTGGTCGCCAGGTAGCGGTCCAGGCGGACATCCTGCGGCTCGGAAGCCACGAATTCGATGATGGTGTTCTCGTCGCGTCGACGGGGCTGCATGATCGGCTCGGGAACTCGACTTTCGGGGGGCCGCGAAGGGCTCGCGGGGCTCCTTGGATCGCCCCCATCCTACCCAGAACGGCCCCGTGCCGCAAACCCGCGATCTGGCCCCGTTGACCCTGTAGGTCCTTTCGTGGTAAGGTCTAGGCGAGAAGAAGAACCCTCGGACCCTGACCCCAGGAGGTCCTCCCATGAAAAGAGTTTCGATCTTCCCCTGTCTTGTCGTCGCGCTGGTGGCTGCGACGCTCGCGGGGCCTGCAAACGCGCAGAAGAAGAAGAACAACAACGCCGAACCCATGGCGATGAGCACGTCGACCAAGGCCGACGTGACGCCCCCGCCGGGCATGGTTCTCGTGCCCGCCGGAAAGGTGATGCTGGGCAACACCAAGGATCAGCTCAAGGCCGTCGCCGAGCGCTACAAGCTCGACCTTCGCGATCGCGACGAGCTCGTCAACGGCGAGCTCATCGGCAAGCGAGATCAGGCCATCCCGCTCGACGCGTTCTACATGGACGAGCACGAGCTCTCGAACCAGGCGTACGCCGCCTTCACGAAGGCCACCGGTTACAAGACGCCCGAGTTCTGGGAAGGCGAAGAGCCGAAGGACGAGCTCCTGAACCTTCCGGTCGTGAGTGTCCGCTACATCGACGCCGCCGCCTACGCGAAGTGGGCCGGCAAGCGCATCCCCACCGAGGCCGAGTGGGAGCGAGGCGCACGTGGAGACGATACCCGCATCTTCCCCTGGGGTGACGACTGGGACGAGCGGCAGGCGCTCTTCAACGCCGGCCAGAAGAAGAAGGCTCGAGGCGCCAAGGTGAACAACAACTGCAACTCGATCGAAGCCCAGCAGGGTTCCCCGGTCGAGGTCGGCAAGTACAAGGACGGCGCCAGTCCGTTCGGCGTCTACGACATGGCCGGCAACGTCTGGGAATGGACGTCCAGCTGGATCGGCCTCCACCCGGGTCTTCCGCCGAACCAGGACAGCCCGGTGAACGGCGCCTACGGTCGTGTCGTCAAGGGCGGCTCGTTCATGAACAGCAAGAAGGTGCAGCGAAGCACCGTCCGCATGTTCTTCGATCCGGGCGAGAGCCAGGACGCGCTCGGTTTCCGCTGCGTCAAGAGCCTCAAGGGCGGTCTCGATCGGCTCTACTACACCGTCGAAGATCTGCTCCCCGCCCTCCCGCCGGCCTCGAAGTTCCAGGTCGGCCGCGACGGCTACGCCGAAGAGGAAGCCGAGTACCACCCGGTGCACGGATTCTCGCTCGGCGCCAAGAGCGTCGGCATCTGCCCGGTCGAGCTCATCCCGGCGACCGACGTGAAGGGCCTGCAGCGCATGGCCCGCAAGAACACCCTCGACAAGGAAGTCCTCCTCGGCGTCTTCCACACCGACTACGCCGTGACCGACCTCGGACTCGAGCCGGGCGACTACTCCGTCTACTACCAGGCCGGCGACGCGCAGAAGCTCAAGAACTGGGTCAAGGAGCAGGAAGCCAAGCGCGAAGCCGAGAAGAAGGAAAAGGAAGCCAAGGCCGAGGAAGAGGCCAAGCGCGGCAAGGCGGACGACAAGAAGGGCGACCCGGGGAGCGCCCGACTCGAAGCCCAGGAAGACGAGGCTGAAGAGGAAGAAGAAGAAGAGATGCCGCCCTTCAGCGCGGAAGATCGTCTCACCATCAAGGACAGCGACGGCTACCTGGTCGCCGAGATCAAGCAGCCGGTCGTGAACGGCGTCAACGCGACCGAGGCGTGCTCCTTCAAGCAGGGCCCGAACGGCGAGACGATCCTCGTCTTCGCGATCCGCCCGCAGTTCCGCTCGAAGACGCTGCTCGTCGAAGCGCCGGTGAAGATCGCGCGCTAGTTCCCGACGCCGTACATCGCAGGACGAACAACATCGAGGCCGACCCGCAAGCGGGTCGGCCTCGTTTCACTCTGTTCCTCGCCGCGACTTTAGCGCTTTTGTTTCGTCGCGTTTGCATCGCACCAGGGTCGGGGTATACTCGTTCTGCCCGCCCACCACGCCTCACACCACACCCGAGGCAGCTCGAAGATAGATACGCGTTCCTGAACAACACGACGATCGACTGAAACACACCCTCGCGCTCCGCACGTCGTAGCCGAGTCCGTCGATCCACGCGCGTACGTTCCCCTCTTCGAGCCGACCCCTAGTCACAAACGATTCTTGGTCAGGGTCCGTCCATGCCCGCACCTCGCGAGCGATCGGCGCCCCCTGTCCTGCAATTTGTTTCCGAGTTTCGAGCGGGGAGTACGAGAAGAAGGGTTCATAACGGGTCAGAGAGAAGGGTACGAAGGGTCATCTTGCATGCGGACGGCACGCGCACGGTCCGTAGCGATCGAGCGCGACCATTTTCCCTTCTTCCGTCCTCCCCGCCTGATCTCGAAACTTTGATGGGATGACGGTCGGTCTGCGAAGCTTCGCGGTTCCGACCGGTTCGATAGCGTCATGTCGTGATGATGAGAGGCCCCTCGGGGCCTCGGGATAGAAGGAAGGTCGACCGAACAGGGGCCGCCGCAGCGAGTGCCGGCCCCCGGTCCCCGGCCGGCGCACGCACGCCCGACGGGATTCACCAACGAGAAGGTCAAGACACATCGACCGGGCATCTCCTGTCCGGCGATCTTCCTGCCTATCCCCTCTTCCACGCGATTTGGCCTTGCCTCGCGGGATATCGGGGGTATGCTTCTGCGCCGCCACCCCCGGAGGGGACTCCCTGTCCTGTCCCGAAGTACATCTCCCCACGAGGCCCTACCCATGACCCCGCCACGTCCGTACCTCCCGTGTATCGTCGTGCTCCTGGCGCTCCTCGCCCTCCCCGCTAGCGCTGACGATCCCATCGTTCCCGCCGACTTCACCTCGAACTCCGTCGAAGACTCCGAGCCCGATATTCACCTGGGGCACATCGCCTGGGCCGAGCGCGTCGACGGCCTCGACTGGGAAATCTTCGTCTACAAGGATCTCACGATCACGCAGGTGACCGACAACGCCGAAGACGACTTCACGCCGAAGCTCGACAACGGCCAGCTCGCGTGGATCCGTCACGATGGTACCGACAACGAGATCTACCACTGGGACGGAACGACCACGACCCAGATCACCGACAACGCCCTCAACGACTCGCAGCTCGACTATCGCGACGGCTACCTCGTGTGGAGCGTCTGGGACGGCCTCGACTTCGAGATCATGGTCTGGGACGGCACGACCACGACCCAGCTTACCGACAACAGCGTCGACGACCAGAACCCCGTCACCTGTGACGGCGAGGTCGCCTGGCAGCAGTTCGACGGCGCCGACTTCGAGGTCTTCTTCTGGGACGGCACGACCACGACCCAGATCACGAACAACACGGTCTTCGACTCGGCTCCGAGGATCTCGCAGAGCCGACTCGCGTGGCACTCGGTCTCCGGCGGCAAGAACCAGGTGTTCTTCTGGGAAGCCGGCACCACCACGCAGGTGACGAACACCGCCTACAACAACAAGAATGTCGACATCAGTCCGGACCGCGTCGTCTGGCAGGGACACTTCGGCAGCAACTGGGAGATCTTCTCCTGGAACGGCACGACGACGACGATGCTCACGTCGAACGCCACCGACGACAACGATCCCCTCGTCTACAACGAGTACACGATGTGGATGCGCGAGAACGCGACGAACGACATCGTGATCTTTGACGGCACCACCGAGACCGTGCTCTCCGACCAGGTCGACAACGCCTCGCAGTTCGTCCTGAACGGAGGTCAGTTCGCGTGGGTCGAGGGTTCGGGTTCCGATGCCGAGGTCGTCGTGGCGACGCGATATCCCGGCGGCGATTCCGTCGGTGTCTACCGCGAGGAGACCGGCACGTTCATCCTGCGTTCGATCGACGACGAAGGCGTGATCACGGACAATTCGTTCGCGTTCGGCCCCACCGACGTCGGGGCCATCGGCCTCGTCGGAGACTGGGACGGCGACGGGGTCGACACGGTCGGCGTCTACGAGCCGACCGGCGGACTCTTCAGCATCCGAGATACCAACGACGCCGGCGCCGCCGACGCTTCGTTCCGCTACGGACCGTCCGCCGCGGGCGGCCGCGTCCCCATCGTCGGTGACTGGGACGGCGACGGCACCGACACGATCGGGCTCTATCTTCCGAGCGAAGGCACGTTCTGGCTTCGCAACTCGAACGACACCGGCGTCGCCGACATGACGTTCCGCTACGGACCGAAGCTCGCCGCCGCCGTTCCGGTCGTCGGCGACTGGAACGGAGACGGGACCGACACCGTCGGCATCTTCCGCAGCGACGTCGGAGTCTTCTACCTCCGACACACCAACACGGCCGGCTTCGCCGACTCGACGATCAAGGTCTTCCACCTCGCCGGCATGCCGGTGGTCGCGGGAGACTGGGACGGCGACGGCAATGTATCGGTCGGCAACTTCGACGTGGCGACGAGCCGCTTCTTCCTGCGCAACGGCTACGTCGACGCGCTCGCCGACTACGTCTTCATGTTCCGCCCGCCCAACACCGACGACCAGCCGGTCGCCGGAAACTGGGACACCCCCTGAGACCTCACCCGGCCGATGGCCTTCGGCCGACGCAATCCCCCAAGGAGGATCCACCGATGAAGTTCCGTACGATGCCCCTGTTCCTCGCACTCGCCCTCACGGCGCTCGCCCTGGACGCTACGGCCGCGGACACCGGCTCCGTCTCGTTGACCGCGACCGTCCGAAGCGTCGAGGACCCGTTCGACCTGCTCGGTGGAACCGTGCTCGAGGGGGATGCCCTCACGGGCGTCTACACCTATGACTTCACGGCCGTCGACCACGACGACTCGCCGACGGTCGGCGAGTACTGGTACGCCGACGCGCCCTCCGGCCTGCGAATCGTCGCCGAGTCGGGCGTGACGTTCGAGTCGATGTCGAACGTCGGCTTCCGCCTCGTCGTCCGCAACGACCACGACGGCGCCGACGCCTACGAGCTCACCAGCTTCAACAACCGCCCCCTCGGGACCGAAGCCCTCGTCGACCAGATTCGATGGGAGCTCACGGACGAGACGGCGACCGCCCTCGATAGCGACACGCTTCCGACCGACGCCCCGAACCTCGCGCTCTTCGGCTCGGTCGACGGGCTCGTCATCACGGGCTGCCGCCGGGACGGCGCGGGCCACCTTCACCATTGCGGCCGACATCACGGTCGCCGAGTGGAACGTCGAAGACATGGTCTGCCGCGAAGGCAACGTCAACGTCACCGGCGACGGCAAGCACGACGTCCTCTTCGTGAACGGCTCCGCCGGTTCGGGCGAGGAGCGCATCGTCGTCGTCGAGCCGGGCGAACCGCTGACGCTCGAGATGACCGCGCCCAAGAGCCGCGAAGTCGCGCCGTTCGCCCTGTACTTCTTCCGCGGGGCGCCCGCCGGAACGACCGTTCGCGACCTGCCGTTCAGCCTCGGAATGTCCTGCATGCCCGTCCCGCTCATGGGAACCGGAGCCGCCGAGCTCGTGGCCATCGCCAACAACATCGGTCGCCCGGACCTCCTCGGCATTCCGACGGTGGAAAGCTTCCCGGCGCCGAGCGTGGTGCTCACGCGAGGCGAAGCCAGCCGACGCGAGACGAGCTTCTTCGTGCAGGGCCTCATCCTCGACCGCGAGTCCAACTCCGGTCGAGCCGCCGTCACGAACGGGATCCTCGTCGAGCTCCGCTAGTCGGGTCGCCCCGGTCGATCAGTCGGGGCACTCGTACGCCGGATAGAGCTCTTCGTTCACGAACGCGACCTCGGTGAACAGGATGACGTCATCGAGGACGTGTTCGGGCTCGGCGTTCGCCCCCTCGAACCGGACCTCGAGGATCACCGCCATCAGCGGCGCGTCATCGAACGCGTCGAGCTCCGGCGGCGTCACGAGCTCGATGTCTCGGTAGGGCCCGCTGGCCACGACATCTCCGACGGCGATCGGGATCGAGATGAATCGATCCTCGGCGTCCTTGTTGTCGTCCCAGTCGGCCTCGAGGCACGTCCACGCGTCGCCGCACGGGGCGCCCGTCGAGGAGCATCGGATCGGCGCGCCGCATCGGCGGAAGTCGCGATCGTCCGAGAACGCGATGTGCACCGTCACGCGCTCGTGCAGGATCGGATCGTGATCCGGTCTCGTCCACCCGGATCCGCGCCCGGAAGCGCCGTCGATCGGACGTGTCGAAGTCGACGAGCTCCACGCGCGGGAGCGACGCGCCGCGCGACAGCGAACCGAGCGCCCGTCGGAGCAATAGCTCGCCGGCGGTGACGGTGCGCTCGCCATCGGTGCCGACCGCGAGCGCCACCCCGCGATCCCGGTTGATGCGACGGACGTGCCGGATGTTCCACTCGGGGTCGCCGTCGGCGGTCGCACGCGTCGTGTTCGAGCCGAGCGGCGTCCGCCATTCGTGCGTCGCGGCGATGTCGAGGATGAGCAGATCCTCGTAGCGGCCCGGATCGCGCACCGGCAGGTACGCGTTGAAGTACGAGACGCGATCGTCACGCCGGCTCCACGCCCACGCCGAGAAGTCGCGCCACGGATCCACTGTCGCCGCGTCGAGTCGAATCGCACAGTCGACCGACGGCGCCGCGCACAGGCTCCAGTCCGACTCGTAGCGATGGTATCCGCTTCCCGGGCCGTCGCGAAGGCCGAGCGCACTGCCGACCAGCACCGCATCCACGCGCGGGTCGATGCCGGCCGCGGTCATGCATCCGCCGTCCACCCCGCCCTCGCCCGAGAGCCCCGTGTCGCACCGCTCGAGCGCGTCGCCGGCGAGCACCACGCGGAGCCCCGAGGCCCACGCGTCGCCGGCGCGATCGCCTTCGAACACCCGCTCGCGCACGAAGGCCTGCACGAACGTCGTCGCGAGCAGGAACGCCTGAGCGTGCGCGAACCGCACGTCGTACCGAAGGTCGGCGAGCTCGAGCTCATCCTGCTCGTGCATCATCATCCAGCGATAGCCCTGCACCTGCAGCGCGGCATCGCTGTCGAATCCGAACTGCCGACAGAGACGCGGCGTGGGCTCGGCATCCGCCGGGAAGGGATGCGCGTCTTTCTCGTACCACAGCACGCCCGGATGCCCCTCGCGAGCGAGGCTCGTCAGGAGCGCGCGCTTCTGCCCGCACGCCGTGTTCGGTCCGGCCTCGGGATCTTCCATCTGAAGCGCCACGAGATGGCGCTCGTCGGAAGCCAGGTCGGGATCCGCCGCGTTCGGGGGCAGGAAGATCTCGACGGTCAGCCGGCTCTCGCGGCAGGTCGCGGGCGTCGCGGGGTCGTCGCACGGCGAGCCGTCGCTCGGCTCCCGGCCGCGGCAATCGCGGTCCCCACACACGAACGTGCCGAGCGGATCCGGGTTGCAGAACCCGAACAGCCGCGGCCCGCGGATCGAGGCGACATGACGCACGACACCGCCCTCGAGCAGCTCGCTCTCGCCGAGCGAGGGATTCGATTCTTCGTAGGTACGCGTGAGGAGCTCCTCGAGGATCCCGCCGTCGACGCCTTCCTCGAAGATGTCCGCGAGCGAGACCCGGGTAAGCTCCGGTGCTCCGCCCGGCGTGGGTATTGCCGGCGATTCACCCTCCGGAATCGCGAAGATCCCGACGGCAATCAGCACCGCCGCGGCCGCGAGCACGATCGGTGCGAGCGAGCGCATCCAGTCGCGCCCGGTGCGAATCCGTCCATCGGTCGGCGCCGGGTCGAGAGACTCGTCGAACGTGGATTCGTCCAGAAGGACCGGCTCCGCGATCGCGCCGCGCATCCGCTCGAGCAGCTCGCGGCATCGCGCGCACGATTCGACGTGCGCCGACCCGCCCGCCGACCCGTCGCGGGCCAGGCGCTCGATCGCGGCGAATTCGAGGCAGTCGGTCGACTGACGCTCGATGCGTCCGCCGCTCCGCTCCTCGTCTTTCAGCTCGCTCAACCATCGGTCGAGACTCATCGCCAACCTCCTTGGCGAGGACCGTGCCTCATGCGTCCCCGTATCCTTCGCGTCGCAGGGCCCGCTCGAGCGACGCTCGCGCTCGGGCCAGCACATGCTCGCAGTTGCGGACCTTCCATCCCTGGAGCTCCGCGATCTCGCGCGTCGACAGCTCGTTCAGAAAGCGAAGCCGGAAGACCGTCCGGTCCGGCTCCCGCAGCCCGTCGATGCAGTGGCGGAGCGCATCGCGCAGATCGAGGCGGTCGTCCGCCGACTCCGACTCGAAGTCGTCCTCGACGGGAACGGGAGTCTTCCGGGCGTGCGCCGAGAGCGCCAGGTTGCGGCAGATCACACGCAGCCACGCGCGCAGCGACGCCACGGTCGTGCCCCGCCGATCCTCCCGCCTGAGGTAGACCCGCACGATCGCTTCCTGGGCGAGGTCCTCGATCGCGTCCTGTCCCACCCGGGCCCAGGCGAGGTAGCCGCGAATCAGTCGAGAGATCTCCGGGACCGCCGCCTCGAAGGTGTCTTCCTCGAGACAGTCGCCGGCGAATCGCCCCAGCGCGGTCTCCTGCGAAAGCTCGGCCAACGGGACGCTTCCAGGGTTCATCGTTCAGGTTCAGAAACGCACTTCGCTGGTCAGTATACCGAGCCGCTCGCTGCCGAGAGCCCCCCTCGAGCCAGGGTTTCCATACCCTCGAGGCCGGGGCGGACGCACCGACGAACCCTGGATCCAGGGCCTCGCCGGAAGGAGGACCGCTCACGAGGCGCCGGGCGCAAAGAAAAATCGAGCCGAGGGGCCGGGACAGCGGCAGATGGAAGGCCGAGTGCCAGGGTGGGCCCACTACGGATCAGCGGCCTGACCGGGAATGCCCGATCCGCGCCGTGGCGGATCGCCTCGTGGCAGGTCGTCGACCTAGAGGTCGAGCATCCGGGCGATGTTCTCGATCGCGAAGGCCCACGCCGGGTCGAGCTTCGGCTCGGCCGTGGGCTTCGGGGCGGCGGGCTTCTTGCGGATCGGCGTCACCGGACGGCGTTCCCGGTCGCGCGGCGCGGGCTGCTCGTCGACCGCGGGGCCGTGCTTCTCGGAAGTCGCCACCGAGCGCTCGATGCGGCTTCGATCGATATCGAGCCCTTCGGCGCGGATTCCCGATTCCTGCTCTTGGCTCGCCTCAGGACCGGCCACGGGGTCGGAGTCCTTGCGCTCCCCGAACGAAGCGACGCGCCCCTGCTTGGCTTCGCGCGGCGATGCCGGGGGATCGACCTCGGCGATCAGCGACCGCAGGATCGGGCACTCGAGGCCGGGCGGGTCGCTTTCGCGCGCGTCCGTGCCCGCGGCCTCGGGGTCGGGGCAGACGAAACCGGGCTGCACCGGCTGATCGGTGACGGTCGCGGCTCCAACGGAGGTGGCGCCCGTCTCGGCACCCGTCTCGGCACCCGGCGCCGCCACGGAGCCAAGTCCAACGAGGATCCACGAAAGCGACAGGATCGCGACGGTTCGGCTGCGCCAGGGATCGATCATCCGTGTACTCCTCGAGGCAATTTTCTTCTGCGACCCGGACCAGGTCGGACCGACCATTAGACCCCATTCCGCGTCTGCGCGCAACCCGGGCAGCCGCTCACGGGGCCCCAGGAGACGCCAGAAGCCACGAAACCGAAGGCACGCAACACCTTGGGCCGGTCTGGCACGAGAGGACGCTCGCCGGTGGCGGAAACAGCCCCCGCGAGACCCGCCGGAACGTCCGGACGGCCTCCCTAGAGGATTTCGAGCGCAGCAGCCGGATTCTTGAACGGCGCGATCACATAGACTCCCTGAGATCGCTCGGGAGCCTCGCCGTACATCTGCCGGGCGAGGTCGAAGCCGACCTGCCGGGCTCCCTTCCCCGCCTGCTCGAGCCGATCCTGGACCTCCTGCGGCACGAGGATTCCCGGCACCTCGTTGTGGAGCCGCGCGGCGAGACGGAAGCTCGTCAGCGGCCAGATCGCGACCAGCGCGGGGATGGGCAGCGTGCCGCCGAAGCGATCGAGGAAGCGCTCCCAGGTGCTCCACTCGAAGAACACCTGCGTCATCGCGAAGTGCGCGCCGTTATCGACCTTCTGCTTGAAGCGGTCGATCTCCTTCTCGAGGTCCTCGGCGTTCGGGTTCACCGCGACGCCCATGCAGAACGAGGGCGGGTCCCCCACCTTGTTGCCGACGTAGTCGAAGCCCTGGTTGAGCTCTTCCACGACCTTCACGAGCCCCACGCCGTCCGTCTGGTAGACATCGTGCGCTCCCGGGTGATCGCCGAGCTGGGAGGGGTCGCCCGTCACGATCAGCACGTTCTTGATCCCGCAGCGCCAGGCGCCGAGCAGCGAGCCCGACAGTCCCATGAGGCTCGCGTCGCGGGGCGTGATGTGCGGAATCGTCTCCATGCCCATCCGCTCGATGCGCTCGGACATCCACAGCGAGTCCATGTGCAAACGTGCCATCGGATTGCTGTTCACGTCGACGGCATCGACGTTCCCGGCCTCGATGAACCGCTCGACGGCCTTCAGGCAGAGCTCGGTGTTGGTGCCCTTGGGCGGATCGAGCTGCACGACGTTCACGAACTTGCCGTCCTTCAGCTTCCGCGCGAACGGCGACATCCCGTCGTCGGTCCGGGGCGCGGCCACCGGCTCGGAGACGAGGGCGTCACGCGGCTCGGCCGAGACCTTGCGACCCGGCTCGAGCTCGCGAAGGGCGTCGGCGATCGCGGCGATGTGCTCCGGGCGCGTGCCGCAGCATCCGCCGACCATCCGGGCCCCGAGTCGAACGGCCGTGCGGGCGAAGCGAGCGAAGTACTCGGGCGACGTGTCCGGGAAGGCGATCCGGCCGCCCTGCGCGAACGGCACCCCCACGTTCGGCTGCACGCTGAGCGGAATCCCGTCGAGCTGGAGCGTCTCCAGGATATCGACGAGCTTGGCGGGCCCCATACTGCAGTTCAGGCCGATGCCCTCGACGCCCGCCGCCTCGAGACCGCGCAGAAGCTGTTCGTGCACGGCGCCCATGCTCGGGCTCCACTCGTCGGGGAACGTGAGCGAGGCGATGATCGGCTGGCTCGTGATCTGACGGACCGCATCGATCGCCACGAGGCACTCGTACAAGGACGAAAACGTCTCGAGCATCACGAGGTCGACGCCCCTCTCGTCGAGGGCCTCCGCCTGCTCCCGGAAGCCCTCGAGCAGACGCTGTCGTTCCTCGTTGTCATGGTGCAGCGGATCGAGATGCAGCCCGGTCGGTCCGATCGATCCGGCGATGAAGACGCCCCGCCCGCTCACCTCGCGGGCCTCGCGGGCCAGCTTCACGCCGCGGCTGTTGATCTCGCGGACCTTGTCCGCGAGGCCGTGGGCTTCGAGCTTGTAGCGATTCGCCCCGAACGTGTTGGTCGAGATGATCTGCGCCCCGGCCTCGATGAAGGCGAGGTGCGTGTTCTGCACCGTCTCCGGGTGTTCGAGGTTCGCGGATTCGATACAATGGAGCCCCGGATGAGCCTGAGCGACGAGGGAGCCGGTCCCCCCGTCACAGACGATGAGGCCCGCGCCGAGCGCCTCGATGAAGGTTTGCATGCCGCTGATACCCGTGAATACCGTGCAAGGCGGGGAACGACCGTCCTCTCGTGAGGCGTCGTCGACGATTGGTGCCCCTGGACTCTATCACCTCCCGGAGCGCCCCGAAAGAATAGCCAAGGCGGTCGCGATCGTGCTGCTGCTCCTCGTGGCCCTCGGCTGGACGGCCGCCGGTACGAGACGCGCCGACGCAGCGGCCAAGGGCGGCGGAGCCATCGACTGGTCTCGCTCGCTCGAGGCGATCTTCGAGCAGGCCGCGAAAGACGGTAAGATCGTCTTCCTCGCGATCAACATGGACGGCGAGTCCGCGAACGACGAGTCCGCGCGCGTCCTCTACCGTGACCCCGACATCGTCGCGCTGACCCGCGAGACGCACAATGCGCCGGCCAGCCGCTCCGAGCATCGCCGGGGCATGACCGATTGCGAGCGCTTCGGGGGAATCCCCTGCGCCGCTCATCGGAAGATCGACATCGAGATGCGCGAGCGCGGTATCGTCCATCCCGATCCGTACGGACGCGTCATCGCCCCGCAGCACGTCTGGCTCGCCCCGGACGGCCGCGTCCTGCTCTCGGTGCCCTACTTCATCGAGAAGAACGAGATGATCTGGTGCTTCCTCCGGGCGCGGCAGCTGCTCGACGCCGGGCCCGATGCCGACCTGGATCAGGTGCCCATGGGCGAGATGCCGGAAGGCGCGGCCCCACCGATGCGGCTGATCGTCGGCGGCTCGTACGATCCGCGCGGCGAGATCCTGAAGCCGAAGCGCAGCCCGCGACGTCCAACCGGACTGTCCACGGGCCCGGCGGTCCCGTCTCGCGCCGACACGCTGACGCTCCTCTCCGAGCTGACCTCCGGCGAGCGGGAGCTCGACCCGGCTAGCCTCGAGAAGCTGGCCCTCACCAGCGAGCCCGAGGCCCTCTCGTACGTGGAGAAGCGCCTGACGAAGCGCAGTGGACGCGAAGGGTCCGCGTTCCGCGCGCGCGCCGTTCGCTCGATCGGTTCCGTCGGTGCGAGCGCGTGGTGGACGGTCCTGGCGAAGCTCGCCCGTGATCGCGAAGACGAGATCCGAAACGAGGTCGCCGTCGCGTTCGAGCAGCTCGCGGCCCCGGAATCCGCCGAGACGGTCGCCACCTCCCTCAAGCGCGAGAAGCGCCCCGAGGTCAAGAAGAACTGGATCCGCGCTCTCGGAAGCGTGGCCGGCGCCGACGAAGACGCTCGCACGACCCTCCTCAAGTACGCCCGGTCTTCGAGGGATGCGGTCCTGCGGGCCAACGCGCTCATCGCGATGGCCTCGCTCGCACCCGACGATTCCATCCGCGACGCGCTCGTCGAAGGACTCGAGGATGCGGAGCCCCTCGTACGTCAGGCCGCGGCGTGCGCGCTCGTCCGCGCCACGGTGACGGATGCCGTCGCCGATCTCGACGAAGCCATCGCCACCGAGAAGGACGCCGAGGGTCGCGACCTGCTGCTCCGCGCGCGCGCCGCTCTCGCCAAGGATGCGGCGACCGGCAAAGCGCCCAAGTGGCTCGCCGACGCCATCTCCCGGGTGGCCGGCGACGAGATCCCACGACGCTGATCGGCGGGTCGGTGCAAGCGGAAGCGCGCCGGTGAGTGAGAAGAGCCTCCGGCCCAGCGTGGGAGCGGGGGGCGTGCGCTGCTGCCGCGCACGAGGGAGGAAAAAAGTGGTGACCCCTGCGGGATTCGAACCCGCGTTATCGGAATGAAAATCCGGTGT
>CAZQZX010000159.1:13104-16147 GCA_964597885.1 uncultured Planctomycetota bacterium | reverse complement strand
CCGCCAGCCTCCCCGAGATGCCGCAGGTGTGGATCATCGAGGACAACTCACCGAACGCATTCGCCACCGGACGCACGCCCGAGTCCTCGGCGGTCGCCGTCACGACCGGCCTGCTCCGCCAGCTCGATCGTGACGAGCTCCAGGGGGTCGTCGCCCACGAGATCGGCCACATCGTGAATCGGGACATCCGATTCATGACGCTCGCGGGGATCCTCGTCGGCTCGATCGTCCTGCTCTCCGAGGTGTTCCTCCGCTACATGTGGTTCTCGGGCGGCGGACGTCGACGCACCGACAGCAAGATCGATCCGCGGCTGCAAGCTGCCCTGATCGTGGGAGGGATCGTCGCGGCCTTGCTCGCTCCGCTCCTGGCGCGGCTCCTCTATTTCGCGTGCTCCCGCCAGCGCGAGTACCTCGCCGACGCGTCCGCGGCCGTCTACACGCGCTATCCGCCAGGCCTGGCTTCCGCGCTCGAGACGATCGCCACGCGGCAATCCAAGCACAAGGGCCGCCGCGAAGTCAGCCGCGTGATGGCGCCGATGTACATCGTCAATCCGCTCGCCGCGTGGGGTGCGTCCGGGATGTTCTCGACGCATCCCCCGACCGACAAGCGCATCGAGGTGCTCCGGTCGATGGGCGGGTTCGCGCATCTCGGTGCCTACGACAAGGCCTACCGCAAGGTCACCGGAACCGGCACGTCATGCGTGGGGCCGGTCGCCCTCTCCGAAGGCGGCAAGCCCCTCGAGATGCGCGAGCCGACGCCCGAGGAGAAGGCCGACAAGGATCCCGCCGAGCGACTGCACGGAGTGACGGAGCTCCTCGATCGTCTGGGGGACTACGTCGCGATCGGATGCGCCTGCGGGGTCGGCATCAAGATCCCTCCGGGCTTCCAGGGCGACACCGTTCCCTGCCCGCGTTGCGGCGTGACGCACGCGGTACCCGAAGCGATCCTGACCGCCAACGATCCCGATCGACCGATGCGGTACGAGCGCAAGAGCGACGGGTGGGAATCGTTCCGCTGTCCGGCATGCGGCAAGCCGAGCCATCTCAGTCCGGCTCACGCCGCTCCGGCCGTCGTGTGCGGTGGCTGCAAGCGCAAGATCGAGATCGTCCGCGGCACTGCTGCAAGCCGCACCTGAGCCCATCGCGATCGCCGGCCGGGCGACGACCTCGTTCCCCTACTGCCGTCGGATCCCTGTCGACGGATCGACGCGCAGGAACAACCAGTCCTCGACCTGCGACAGGCGTCCCTCGATCTCCACCGGTTCGGCGACGTAATCGAGAACGCGATCGTGGATCGGCTCGAGATCGGGCCCCGTCAGCACGAGGTAGTCGGCGTCGCCCTCGTCGTTGCGCATCATCAGAACGGGCGGGATGCCGCCGGAAAGACATCGGACGGCGCAGGAGCGATGCGGCTTGCCGAGCCCCGGCTTCATGACGCCGAAGTAACACTTCGAGTCGACGATCTCTCCCGTCACCGTGGTCGGGCCGAGATCGGTCAGGGTCGGTTCGACCATCGGCGACGAGTGGGGTTCGAATCCGACGAGCGCTCCCTCTCCCTCGGACAGCTCGAGGAGCGCTTTGCCGTCGTGATAGATCAGTGTCCCACGCAGGGTCGCCTCCACCTCGGCGAGCGGACGCCCGACGCGCTCCTCGAATCCCTCGAGAAGCGACGCCGCGCCGAACTTGCCGGGAGCGACGAGCAGGAGGTGCCGATGCACGCGACGTCCATGCACGTCGTCGCCGGCGGCCACTCGCAGCATCGGAACCGGCGATGCCCGGAGCACGCCGCGTACCTCGCGGAGCTCGCCGAACTCGAAGCGGCTCGGCGAGAACGCGCTCTGGGACGCCACCACACCGAACGCCGCGAGCACGAGGAGCACCAGCGCCAGAACCGTCACGCGGCGCACGAACGACGCCACGCCGGGCGGAGCTTCCGGAAGGTACCCGACGTAGAACTCGCCCGAGCGATCGTCTCGATCCAAAGCGCTCATGATGCGGTCTCCTCCGGGATGACGGCCGGCGGCCGCGGCGTGCCCTCGGGGTAGGGCTTCGGGTTGACCCAGACCGTTCGCCCGTCGAGGCGCACGTCATACGTCTCGATCTTCTCGTCGAAGGGCTCGGGGGCCCGCCCCTCGGCCGCGAGGTACTGGAAGCCGTGCCACGGACAGGTGACGCATCCGTCCACGATCTTGCCCTCTCCGAGCGGACCGTTCTGATGGCGGCACACGTTCGAGATCGCGGAGACGGTGCCTTCGTGACGGAAGACGGCGATGCGCTCGTCGCCCACCGCGAGGATCTTCGCGCGTCCCTCGGCGATGTCGTCGACCTCGCAGAACCGGACGAAGCCGTCGTCGGCCGGCGAGCGCGCAACACCCGCATCTGTCCGCACCTCGCGAAGCCCCGCGATCAAATGCAGTGACGCGAGCCCGATGACGCCCGCGCCGATCGCCGCGACGAGGACCGGCGACGAATCGCGCTGCGCCGCCCCGAGCATCACGTGCATCACGACGAGGGCATAGGCGATGTAGACCGACATGTGCAGCGTCTTCCAGATGCGCGGTGTCAGGTTCTTCAGCCAGAAGTCGTGACTCGACGCCGCCATCAGGAACAAGAGGACGAGCGCGACGAAACCGAGCGGCTGGAACGGGAAGCTCGCCAGCGAATCGTAGCGCGTGTTGGACGTGAACAACGACACGATCGGATTCTCGTTGCCGAGCGCGTGGAACTGGAGGATCGAGAGCACGCCGTGCACCGCCGCCACGAGGAACATCGTCACGCCGAGATGTCGACGGTTGTAGAGGAACGGCAGGAAGCGTCGATCCAGGCGTGCGAGCGGGCCGATGGCGAGGATGACGTGAAGGAGGATCAGCGCGAGCGTCGCCGTCCCGCGGATCATCAGCGTCTCGGCGGTGATCTCGGGATGGAGCAGGCTCTGTGCGAGCGCGAACACGACGAGGTACGTCACGACCGCGCCGACCAGCACGAGGTCGTAGATGCGCTTGTGACGATTCCACTGGACCGCCCGATAGTTCGTGCTCATCCG
>CAZQZX010000159.1:0-13094 GCA_964597885.1 uncultured Planctomycetota bacterium | reverse complement strand
CCCCGTCGCACCGCCGACCGGCTCGAGAACGATCTCGCCCTCGTCGGTTCCACGGATCGGATCGCGCAGCCGCAGTCGCATGGCGCGTACCCCTTCCGGCATCGGGAATCGATGCAGACCTCGCGGCCCGAGCGTCCCGATCACCGGACCGGGCGCGGCGGCATCGTCTTCGCTGACCGCGTGAATGACGAGCGACGCGACCGCGAGCGGTCGGCGTACGAACACCTCGAGCTGCCGCGCATCGGTGGACGGGTCGCGACGGATGCGGAACGTGGCGTCGGCGGACTCGCCCGCGGCCACGACCTCGGCGAGCGCGGGAGCGAGCGGCCGCGGAAGATCACCGACCGCCGGATCCGGAATCGCGAGAACGGCCGCCACCATGCCGACCGGAAGCAGAACGGCGAGCGCCATCCAGAGGCCGACGTGCAGACGTCGGAGGGGCCGGATCATCGCGAGCCTCCTTCGCGGATCCACCGCCCCACCAGCACCGGCCAGAACGCGAGGATGCCGGGCAGAATCAGGAGACGAAAGCCCCAGGTGGAGCCCGGGACGTTGCCGTCGATCACGGCGAGCCCGCGCGCGAACAGCGCGACGGCCACGACGGCTCCCACCACGAGGTAGAGCTCCGCGAGAACGATCAGCGTGGCGATCACGTACTCCCTCCCTCTGCGAAGCCGATCGCCGGCGCCGTCCGAAGAATCGACAGCACCAGGCGATGAGGCCGAAGTGACGGCCGAGGATAGCGCGACGCCGCTTCGCGTGCAACCTCGCGTCGACATAACACTATGCGGCTGGGTGACTTCAATTGACCCCCCTATGGCACCGCGATACACTGGGACCCATCGCACCGGCCCGATGGCGCGCTACGACGGGCCAGGCCGCGCGATCATTCGATTCGAATAAGAAAGGGTGGGCTGCCGTTCGGGGGGCCCAATCGTCGACGTGAGCAGACAAGTCATTTCCCGCCAACAATTTGAGCGGGTCGTCCTCCAGAGCCTCGACATGCTGCACGGCTACGCACGTCGGTTGACGCGCGGCCGAGGCACGGAAGATCTCGTTCAGGAGACCATCCTCAAAGCGCTTCGTGCGCGGGACCAGTATCGAGCGGGGACCAACTTCCGGGCCTGGATCTTCAAGATCATGACCAACCTCTACATCGACGGATATCGAAAGCGGGATCGCGCCCCGGGCGAGGTCTCCATCGACGCGGTCTTCGACCTGAAGTCCGAGTCGGGAGCCGATCCGTTCGAAGACGTCGACGAGGTGATGGACGAAACGCTGCTCGAACGCGTGCTGCCCGACCAGATCCTGAAGGCGCTCGATGCTTTGCCGGAAACCCACCGCACGACCGTGCTCCTGCGCGACCTCGGCGGCTTTGCTTACAAGGAGATCGCGACCATCCTCGACTGCCCCATCGGCACGGTGATGTCGCGACTGCACTACGCCCGAAACGAACTGAAGAAGCTCCTCGCGTCGCACGCTCGCGCCGAGGGCTTCCTTCCCGAGACCGAAGACGGATCGACCGAGTACCCGAGATGAGCAAGAAACCGAACCCCAACGAAGAGATCCAGGGCTACATCGACGGCGAGCTCGATGGCGAAGCCCTGAAGCGATTCGAAGAACGTATGGCCAGCGACGACGGACTGAAACGCGCCGTCGCATCCGAGCAGGCCCTCGCCAAGGCCGTGCGCGGCGCGGTCGAGCCCGAACCGGCTCCCGAAGCGCTCCGCACGAACGTCCTCGACCTGATCCGCTCGGAATGGGGCGAGGAGGCCGAATCGCCGGGCACGGCCACTGAAGCCCCCGCCCCCGCATCGGCATCGGCATCGGCCCGAATCCGCCGACCCGCGCCGCACACCGAGACGCACACCGACACGCGGACAGCGGCACGCCGCCGACCCACGCCGATGCTCATCCGCATCGGCTCACTCGCGGCCGCACTTCTGCTGGTGGTCGCGGGGATCTCGTACTTCGGCGGTGGGAGCGGCGATCCGCTCAGCCTTCCGCCGCTCATCCGCGATTCGGTCCGCCTGTTCGATGAGGCCCTCGTCAGCTCGGTCCAGGCGGCCGAGACCCCCGAGATCCCGGCCTTCAGCAACCTCGAGTTCGAACGCGTCTTCTGCAAGGGCAAGGCCCGCGACGGCAAGCTGAACCCGTGCATCCTGTACAAGCGAAGCGACGACGGGCGCGTGGGCTACTTCCGCCTGGACGACCGACTCGCGCGCTCCAAGTACGTGAAGTACGGGCCTCGGACGGCGAGCTTCGACGGCTACACGGTGGTCTGTAGCGGAACGCCGGATGCCCTTCATCTGTGGATCGCCAAGGAGGTCACCGTCGAGGAGCTGTGGAAGCTCGTCGAGGAATCGGGCGATCGCAAGCACAGCGACGACGGCGACATCATCATCGACGTCAAGGAGATGGATTGCACGAACTGCGCCGACCAGGTGATCGCGGCCGTCAAGGCCACCGGCATTCCGGTGCGGCACTTCTGGTGCGCCGTCAAGAACCGCAAGGTCCACCTGTGGATCGACGACCGCGAGAACGCGGCCGCCCATCGGGAGACCATCGTGAAGGCCCTGACGGGGATCGAGTTCGACAACCAGTAAGCCCCGCCCGGGGCCTCCTCCAGTTGACAACGACGGCTCGCCACGCGTAGAATCGCGCTCGGGCGGTCGGTTTCCAATCCAGATTCCGCGGGCTTTCTCCGCCTGGAGATCGCCGCTGAACGGAAGCCGCCGCGGAGACAAGGAGCCCCGTCCCATGCGACGGATCGCGGTGATCAACCAGAAGGGCGGCGTCGGGAAGACCACGACCGCGGTCAATCTCGGCGCGGCGCTCGCGCATCGCGATAAAACCGTGCTCCTGATCGACATCGATCCGCAGGCGAACCTGAGCGTCCACCTCGACATCGATATCGTCCGCCTCGAGCTGACCGTCTACCAGGTCCTGATCGGCGACGTCCCGCTGGCCTCGGCGATGCATCCCACGCGCACTCCGGGACTGCTCGTGGTTCCGTCGAACATCGACCTCTCGGGAGCCGAGCTCGAGCTCGCGAGCATGGTCGGCCGCGAGACGATCCTGCGCGACGCCATCGACGAGATCGCCGGCAAGCCGGTGCCGATCGTCGGCCGCCCGGAGGAGGACGCCGAGCCGAGCGAAGAGCCCCCGGCAAAGCGTCCGATCGACTTCGTCATCATCGACTGCCCGCCGTCGCTGAACCTGCTGACGCTCAACGCGCTCGCGGCGGCCGAAGAGGTCTTCATCCCGGTACAGACCCAGTTCTTCGCGCTGCAGGGCATGAGCAAGCTCCTCGATATCGTCGGCAAGGTCCAGAAGAGGCTCAACCCGTCGCTCGCGATCTCGGGGATCCTCCCCTGCATGTTCGACACGCGTACGCGCCTGAGCCACGACGTCCTCGCCGAGATCCGCGACTACTTCAAAGAGCGAGTCTTCGAGACCAAGATCCGCGACAACGTCCGGCTCGCCGAAGCTCCGAGTCACGGCCAGACGATCTTCGAGTACGCCGCCGAATCGTACGGATCCGAGGATTACGCCGCGCTCGCCGACGAGGTGCTGTCGCGAGAGGCCGCGGCCGGCTCGCCCGCCACACCGAAGTCCGCCGACCAGCCGGTGGGAACGCGGACCCACTGATTCGCCCGCACCCACGGATTCGCGAATCACGGATGGCGCGCACCTGAGTCGGAGTCCCGCTCC
The DNA here is from genome assembly GCA_964597885.1 of uncultured Planctomycetota bacterium. GTDB lineage: Bacteria > Planctomycetota > JACOTG01 > JACOTG01 > JAUIME01 > CAZQZX01. Next base: position 9,380 of record CAZQZX010000159.1, on the reverse strand, counting down.
CATCTCAACGCACGCCCGGTCCGGACTATCGCCTCAGCAGCACCGGCAGCTCGGGCGTGTTGTGCAGGACCTGCTGGGTCGAGCTCCCGAGGATCATCTCGCGAATCCGACTGTGACCGTACGCCCCCATCACGATCAGGTCGCACTCGGCCTGTAGCGCGCGCTTGGGAATCCAGCGACCGGCGTCCCCTTCCTGCACCTCGAAGTCGAACTGCCCCTCCCGGTCCGCGAGGATCTCCTCGACCTCTTTGCGGATCCGGGCTTCGGCCGCCTCGTCCCGCTCGGGCTGGACATTGAGGACGACGCCGTCGAGCCCCGTCGCATGCTGGATGCGGGCCGCGAGCTCGAGCGCCTCACGGGAGTAGCGGCTTCCGTCGTAGGCGACGAGGCATCGATGGATCCGCTTGAACTTGCGCGGGGTGACCAGCACGGGCTTGTGAGTATGGCGCAGCACCGACTCCACCGATCCGCCGAGCGAACCCGCGTGCCACTCGGCATGCTCGCCCTTCCGCCCCAAGATGACCAGATCGCTTTCCTCGGCGAGTCGGGTCACGATCTTCGAGACGATGCCCTTTTCGACGGTGCTCTCGAACTCGATGCCGTCGGCCTCGCATCCCTCGCGGAACGTCGTCAGAAGCTCGTTGGACTTCAGCTCGAGAAACTGCGTGACGGCCTTCTGGTAGTCGAGCCCCGCATCGAGTCCCACCGTCGAGAGATAGTCGCGCAGCAACGGCCCCTCGATCTTCTTGGTCTCGACCACACAGAGACCGCGCACCTTCGCGTCCAGCACGCTCGCGATGAAACGCGTGTATTCCATGACGGTCGCGGCATGATCGGAGGTATCGATCGCGCTGAGAATGCGAATCATCGTTGGCCCTGTCCTTCCGATTCGAGAAGTCTCACCCTGCGTCGCCCGACATTCTAGCAACGGTCGCTCGGCCGCCAATCGTCCATGCCGCCTGTCGCGCGGCTGAAAGAGACCGGTTTGGTACCATCGCACCGCCGACATGATGCCGACGCCTCCGGAGACGTCATGACGTCCACTTCACTGCACGAAGACTCCCGGCGGAGATTCGAAGCCCGGTTCGGCTGCCCCCCCACGCTGCTCGTGCGCGCGCCGGGCCGCATCAACCTCATCGGCGAGCACACCGACTATCAGGGTGGACACGTGCTCCCGGCCGCGATCGACCGCGAGATCCTGATCGCCGCGCGCCCGGATCCCGGTGGCGCCGTCGAAGTTCACTCGGACCGCCTGGGGCACGCCGCCCCCTTCGCTCCCGACGACTCCCGCCGCACCGGCGGCTGGACCGATCTCGTCCGGGGTGTCCTTGCGGAATCGACCCGAGCGTCCGTCCCCATCGACGGATTCCGGGCTTTGATCGGCGGACATCTGCCGACCGGCGCGGGCATGAGCAGCTCGGCGGCCGTCGGCGTCGGATTCGCGACGCTCGTCCGAGCGCTCGCCGAGGCGCCTCACGACCCGAGGCAGGCGGCGACGATCGCCCATCGAGCCGAGACCGATTACCTCGGCGTCCCCTGCGGCATCATGGACCCCCTCGCCTGCGCGCTGGGCCGGCCCGAGACCGCGCTCCACATCGACTGTCGCGCGACCACGGTCGAACCGATCCGAGTCGCGCCCGAGCTGGGCGAGTGGGTCGCATTTCACTCGGGAGTCTCACGCGAGCTGAGGCGGAGCGACTACGCCACCCGCACGAAGGAATGCGCGGACTGCGTCCGCGAGATTCAGCGCGAGGATGATTCGATCCGGTCGCTACGGGATGTCACGCTCGACCGGCTCGAAGCCGTGACGACGATTCTCGATGGCCCCCTGCTCCGCCGCGCCCGCCACGTCGTCACCGAGAACCAGCGTGTGCTCTCGGCCATTCAGGCGCTCCGAGATGCCGATGCGATCACCCTCGGTGCTCGACTCGACGAGTCCCACCGAAGCCTGCGCGACGACTTCGAAGTCAGTCACCCCGCGCTCGACACGCTGGTGGATATCGCACGCGAAGAAGGCGCCCTCGGGTCGCGCATGATGGGAGCCGGTTTCGGTGGCTGCACGCTCAGCCTCGTCCCGACCGAGATCGTGGACCGCTGGACCAATCGCGTGGAGCAGGCCTACCGCGCGCGGTCCGGCCAGCGCGGAACGCCCTACCGGCTCCGACTGACGACCGGCGCATCGGTCGAACGCTAGCTTCTCCGACGAGCGCGCGTGGAAGCGACGGGCGCTCGCGAAGCCTACCCCCCGTCGGCCCCGGACTCATCCTCGGCGGCCGGGCGAAGAACGGACCGGACCCTCGCCTGCTCGGATGGGAGGTCGAACAAAGGCTCGACGATACCCCGCAAGACGGACAGCGGATGCCTCGACGCCAGCATCTCCAGGGCTTCCAGCGCCTCTCGGTCGAAACCGAGCTGCCGATAGAGGCCCATCAACAAGAGATCGCGGACATCCTCGTGCAGCCCTCCCTCGCGGATGTCGCGTACCCTCGTCTGAAGCGATTCGAGCTCGCCTTCTCCAGCGATCACGAAGAGCTCACGTACGAGCACTTCCCCTTGCGAAGAGACGAGCGACCACTCATAGGGAGCCTTTCGTTCGAGCTCCGGTACCCCGGCCGGAAGCGCCGTCTCTCGCCCCTGGGCCGGAAAGCGCCACGGATCTCCCGTGAGGCCCAGGAGCTCGATGATCGCGCCCGAGGGTGGCTCACGGTCGAGCTCGAAAGAGGGACGGCCCGGTACGGCGCGTCCGGCCGGGATCACGCGTCCGATCGGCGCCATCGCGACGGCACCGCGATCGGGCTCGCTACGATCGAGCCAGTCGTCGGACGCACCGGGATCTCCGGCCACGGCCCCGACGCTCAGCACGACATCGCTCGCCACGCTCGACGCCGGCTCGGCTTCCCGACCTCGGATCCTCACGTGTCGACCTCGCTCGAACAGCTCGAGCATCGCGTCGCGACCGCGCATCCGGATCCCATCGCCCGGGCGCAGGGCCTCACCGAATCGAACGCGCTCTCCGTCTCCGTCGGGCTGGGTTCGCGAAACGTCTCCTCGCACGGCGACGACCAGGCCGCTCGTTTCGATCGCGAAACGGCTCGTCCGGTCCCCCCGTGACATCAGTATCGCCGCGAGCCACCCGACCGCGGCGACGAACGAAGCGGCCACGACGATCCGCGTTGCGCGACGGCGAAAACGCCCCGACCGCTCGCGGACGTGGTCTTCGCCCCCGTTGCTTCGACCCTCGCTGATTCGCCCACCCGATGGCAGTAACTCCGTCGAAGCCGGATCCAGGGCTCGACCCATCTCGGGGTGATTCGAGAGCCAGGCCTCGACCGGAGCGGCTTCTGCGGGATGGAGCTTGCCGTCGAGGTATGCCGCGATGCGCTCCGGATCCGGCGCATCGTCGCCCGTCCCGCCGCGACCGGCTACCCCTGAGAGGAGACGATCTCGTTCAGGCGCTGTCATGATTCCCCCAGGATGCCGATCGATGCCACGAACCGCGTTCCGAAGTTCCTACCGCATCGAGCAAGGCCTCGACCTCCTCTTCGGAATCCGGGAAGTCGTCTCCCATGGATTCGCGCAAACGGTAGCGGATTCGCTCGCGAACCCGCTTGAGCCCTCGACTCACGGAGGCTTTGTGAAGCCCCAGACGCTTGCCGATCTCGACAACGGTCCGCCCGCGCACGTAGTAATCGCGAAGCAGTCGCACTTCTTCTGCGGTCAGCTCACGCAGCGCCTCGGCCATCGCGCGGTCGACCTGCCGCCCGAGCTCGAGCGCCACGAACAGCTCGCCCGAGCCGGGCTCACTCGAGGATCGCCACCGCGTCACCCCACGTCGACCGCGCCGGGGTCCGAGAGCCTCTTCACCCTCGGATGCGACGAGAGAGCTCAAAGACAGCGCCGCGCCCTGCTTCTTGCCGTAGTAGTCCCGTACCCGGAACAACAGGACGGTCCGAAGCCACGTCTTCAGGGTCGACCAGCCGCGGAAGCGTTCGAGCGCACTTGCGCCCCCCTCCGACCGGGGGAGAAAGAGATCCGCGAAGAAGGACTCGAAGATCTCCTGGACATCGATGGCCGAACGCGAGAACTGATGCGCACTGGCCCGGATGAACCCGGAGTAGGTCTCTCGGAAGTGCTCCCACGCCCGCTCGTCGCCGAGCGCGCACGCGACCGCAATGGTGAGATCCTCGATTTCGAGCTCGTCGATGAGCCGTTCGAACGAGGGCCGCTCCGGGTCGCCGGCGGGCCACTCCGTCCATCGTCGCGAAACAGAGGTCGCCACCTCATCCATCAATCGAGTGGTATCCATGCGGATCAACCCCAGACGGCGGATCACGGGCAGGGCACGGAGCTCGATCCGTGCGCCGAAGCGATCACGGAACGCGATCCGCGCTTGCTCATCCGCCGCCACACACGCCCTCGCGAGCGTAGCCTCCCCGGCCAGTGAAGAATCTCCCTCTCTGGGCATGTAGCCTGCATCGCTGCCCTCCGGCTCCGCCCTCGCGGACCCCGCCCGGCAGCCGATCTCCTGTGGTTCGATCCCGATTCTGCCTCTTGGTCCGCGTGGCGGGCCCTCCGGTTGCGCAGAATCTCGGGATCCGATTGTAGTCGCAGTCGCCGCGGCGGTTCCATCGTTCGAAGACACGGACGACGTAGAGCCTTGGGCGAGAACGGCGTCCCGGGACGGGGAACACTCCCCGTCCCGGAACGCACGACCGGACGTCACGGCGAAATCACCTCGATGATCACCGCTTCCGAGATCTCCCGGGTCGAGAGATCGATCACCTGAGCGATCCGCTGGATGCCGGCCGGAAGCGGTCGCGCCGGATGCCGGAACGAGGCCGCTCCGTTGCTGTCCAGCATGACCTCGAACTTGCGTCGGGTCGACGAGTTCCGAAACAGGGACGAGGTCGTGTCCACGTAGAACATGCCGACTCCCTGCAGCGAGGCGTCGGGAGTCGGAGCGAGCAACGGAAGGACAGCCGGCGACAGCAGCACGCGCGCGAGCCCGCCGGGCGTTCCGTTTCGGATGATCAGCTCGACGTTGGCGGCGTCTCCCGCCGGGACGTCCGGCGTGCCCATCTGGATCTGCACCGGATCCTTCGTGAACGGCACGATCGAAAGAGCGTCGAGGGCTTCCTCGGTCTCGAAGCCGAAGCCCGATCCGCGGAGCTCGGTTCCGTTGAGCCGCGCCACGACACCGCCGTTGCGGGTCGAGAAGATCGTCCCCTCGAGCTGCGACGACGTGGAGCTGATCGCGAAGAAGAGCTCGCCCGGGTTCACCGGATCCGGCGCCAGCCCCTGGAGATCGCCGATCGACGAGTTGGACACGCCGAGCGCCGCCCGAACCAGCTCGAGCACCGCCGCCTCGGTGTGGAGGATCGTCGCCGAGGTCTCGCCCGCACGGACGACGAAGATCGTGCCGTCCGGAAGCACAGGATCGCCACCGTTCTGCTGGATGAGGCTCTCGTACGCGGTCTCCTCGTTGTCGGCGAACGAAAAGAACGTATCTCCCGCGGAATCGATCGTGAACGCGTCCACGTCGACATCGGCAGTGCCCGTCCAAGTTTCGAACGTGGCTTCATCGAGGAAGATGTCGGCGCCGCCGCCCGGAAGCAGACGCGCCACGTCGCCATCGCGAAGCTCGGTTCCGCCGAGCACGAGCTCCGTCGCAGAGAACGACACGAACGCGTCGAACAGCGTCGGACGCACACCGGTCGGAACGGCGATGTGCAACGCGTCGAGCTCACCGGGCTCGTCGTCGAACGCACCGTCGCCATCGATATCGCCGAGGATCGCTTCCCACGCGAAGTCGCTCACGAACTCGGCCGGATCGGCCAGGCCGTGCCACGTGAGCGCCACGATCTCCTCGTCATCGATGTCGGGATACGTACCGCCGGCCGTCGTCGCATCGCCCGACGTCGAGAACAGGAGCGTATGGTCCTGCGCTCGCGCCGGTACGGAGAGGATGAGCCAGCACCCGAAAACGATCCACAAGAACCTCCAGACTTTCGACATGGTCCCTTGCCTCCACTGTTCGCGCACGGCAGCCGGACGCACGCGCGAAGCCACTGCACGGAGAGACGACCCGCCAAAGCGACCGGCTGCACCGATTGGCGGTGCAGAAGGGACGGAGTCCGGGCGGCGGGGTTACAGGGAGTCGAAGAAAGGGAGGAGTGGACGCCGGCACGAACACCGGGCGGTACCGGGATGCGATCGTCTAGCGGTCGCGCTCCCACTCGAGCCAGGCACTCGCTCGAGGCCCGAGGTCGCGCCCCACGAACTTCCGCAGGGATCGGCGGATCACCTGCGTGACGGAGCGCGATTCCTCCACGTCGAGGCGACGTGCAAGGACGCGGAAGCACTCGTACCCGCGAGCGACGACGAGGGATCGCACGACCTCGGCGCGGACGCCTTCCGACGGATCGTCCAGCGCGCGTTCGAGCGCCGTGGCACACTCGGAATCGGCAAGCCGCCCGAGCGCGCGCGCGCACAGGCAACGCATTTCCTCATCGCCGAGCCGCAGGTTGTCGCGCAGCGGCTCGCGAATGCGGGTATCCCCGAGCGCGGCGAGCACTCGGAGCGTGTCGCAGAGCGGCCCGTCCGAGAGATCCGAAACACGCCGCACCAGCGGGTCGGCGATCCGCGAGGGAGAGACGCGCTCGCTGAGGCGCATCAGACCCGCGACGGCCTCGGTGCGCACCCAATCGTCTTCGTCTTCGACCGATCGGAGCAGGCCGCGAATCGCGCCCGGGTTGTCGAGCCGCGCCAGCGCCGCCGCGGCTCGTCGCCGCAATCTCGCCTCCGGTTCGAGGAGCACCGTCGTCAGGAAGCCGATGGCGCCCGGCACGCGAAACGATGCGAGCGAGGCGAGGATCTCCTCCTTCAAGTCGAGGGGGGAGTGCGCGTATCGATCCATCACCGGGAACGCCGCCCTCGGATCGCCGATCTGGCGCAGGGCCCGCACGATCCAGACCGCGTCACGATCGGAAACGTGTGGCAACGCCCTCTGGAGGGCTGGCACCGCGGGCTGACCGATCGCGACGAGTCGCTTCACCGCATCGGCCTTCGACGTCTCGTCGAACGACCGCAGCTCGCGGATGGATTCCTGCACGACCTCGCGCGTCTCGTCGAGGGACTCCGCAAGGACGGGAACGGCGAGCAGTCCCGCGAGACAGATGCCGCGCAGCCAGGCGTGGGCTTCGAACATGGACATCGGTCGACTCCTAGTCGAGCGCCCCGTCTTCGGGCGGCTCGAGTCCATGCTCGGTCGGCGTCGACTCGGTGACCGGATCGATCGGCGACCCCGGCACGTCGCGCCACGCCTTGAGCGCGTAGTACGGAACCCTCGGCAGATCGAGCAACACCTCGCTCGAGTACTTCACCCAGATCGACGAGAGTCCGATCGGGCTGCCGAGGATCGCGCGCTTCAAGGAGACGACGGCTCCCATGATCTCGACGTCACCGCTCGTGTGCTCGATCGAGTCGGCCACGATGAGCCCGCGAAAGCGCCCGTTCATGTTGCCGAGCTTCGCCCCGAGCTCCGAGTCGTGCACGACCAGAAGCGAGGGCGACGCGTTCATGAGTGAGCCGAAGGAGGCGGCGTCCCAGCTGGCCTCGAGGTAGATCACCTCGCCCGAAGGAAACAGACCGCCGTTCAGCGCGAGATGCGTGTTGAGGCTCTGCGCCGTTTCGAAGTACGTTCCTCGCCTCTCGCAGTACCGCTTGAGCGTTCCCTCCGGGAGGTTGAAGATCTCGTCGGGCGTCGTGAAAAAGGCCGCGAGGTCCTCGTCGACGGCACCGTCGCCGTCGTTGTCGATACCATCGAGAAGCTCTTCATCGCCGGATCCGTCGCCGTCGTTGTCCGCGAGGTCGCCGAAGGGAATCCCGTCGCTGAAGACGCCATCATCGGGGTCCGGCGCCAGCATCGGTGCGATTCCGTTTCCGCCGATCGAAGGCGAGGACAGAACGATCACGTCGCTGCCGCTCGACACGCCGGGGACGCCCGGCCCCGCGAAGCCGAGCCCGAGCGGGTCGTGATCGCGGCCGTCGAGCGTCGTGCCCGTACCGACCACGAAGCATCGCGCGGCGCACTGGACGGCCCCGCCGATCGCGGCAGGCCGCAACAAGTTCTCGACCAGCGCGTCCACCGTGCGCTGGGAGCTCCCCACGCTCGCGGTGGAAGCGATCTCGAAGATCTCCTGTCCTTCGTCGCCGAAGCCACGATCCGTGACCAGAGCCATGTAGCTCCAGCGAGCCTCGGCGGTCCGATCGATCTTCCCCTCCCCCTGGTCGAGGTTGAGGTGATCGATGCCCTCGCCGATCCCGGCTTCCGCCAGATAGAACAGCCGGTCGGTCCTCGTCTTCGCGGAGACCACGGCCTGGCCCGTCCGGCTCGACACGAAGTAGAGGTAGGTGAAGCCCATCATGACGGCAGCGGTGAGAACGGCGGCCACGAGGGTGGCGCCTCTCTCGTCACGCGTTCGGAGCTTCGCTTGGGTCATCGCCATGGGACTCGATTCAGTTGCGCAAGTAGACAGTCGTTGCGACCTCGGCGCGTACCAGCTGGTCGCCTCGCCCGAGAGCTTCGAGAGCGAGCTGCAGGCCGAAGCGCTTCGGTCCGACTTGCGAGAACACGAAACCGCCGCGCGGAACGTCGCGCTCCTTCACAGGCTCGCCGAGGCCTACCCGGACAAGCGACGAATCCACCTGATTCTCGACAACTACGTCATTCACAAGAGCAAGAAGACCCAGCGAGCCCTCGCGTCCTTCGGTGACAAGTTCGCCCTCCACTTCCTGCGTCCCTATTGTCCCAACGACAACAAGATCGAGCGCCTCTGGAAGGACCTTCATGACAACGTGACCAGGAACCACCGCTGCGGGTCGATTGAGGAGCTCATGGAGAAGGTCGAGACCTGGCTCGATCGACCACCGGACGGACGAACTGGCGCCGGACTGGCGGCGTAGCCGCCTGTGGCAACCACTCAGAATCGAGAACTCCCGTTTAGAAGCCCTCACCGGAACTCCTGGAGGGCGGCAATCTCAAGCGAGAGAATGCGTGAGCTTGATTCGGTCAGCCTCGGCTCGGGTGCGTGAAGAAGCGAGCTATAGGTAGAACCACCGAACTCAATAGTCGTCCGAGGAGGACTGAACACTTGACTAAGGGGAAGGCCCGAGGTAGAAACCGAGATTCCGAAGCCCGGAGTCAACATAGCTCGTGACTTGAGATGGGAGGCGAAGCCCGTGAATCGGCCCCGCGTAGTCGTCGGCAACATCTTCGAAAGTGATGCGGACATGTTGGTGATCCCGCGCTCGCGCGGGGGATCAGTGGCGGCGGGCATCCGCCAGGGTGCGCAATCCCTGGGCATTCCCCTGCCACAGGG
>CAZQZX010000158.1:0-16213 GCA_964597885.1 uncultured Planctomycetota bacterium | reverse complement strand
CGCCTGCGCGACGTCCTCGAGCACGGCGATGCCGGCGTCCTTGGCGAGCGCGTTGATCGCGTCCATGTCGGCCGGCATCCCGAACAGGTGCACGGGCAGGATCGCCCGCGTCCGCTCGGTCATCGCCTCGCGAATCTTCGACGCATCGAGGTTGAACGTCTCGGGGTCGATGTCGACGAAGACCGGACGCGCCCCGATGCGCGTGATCGCGCTCGCGGTCGCGAAGAAGGTGAACGGCGTCGTGATGACCTCGTCACCGCACTCGACGCCGAGCGCCATCAACGCCAGCAGCAGCGCATCCGAGCCGGACGCGCAGCCCACGCCGAAGCGGGCCCCGCAGGTTTCCGCGATCTTCTCCTCGAGGTCCCGGACTCGGGGGCCGAGGATGAACGCCCCGCTCTCGAGCACCTCACCGAGGGCGCGGTGCATCTCTTCGAGAATGCGGGCGTGTTGGTTGTTGAGATCGACGAGGGATACGTTCATCGAAATCCGTCCCTGGTCCGGGCTTGGGGGTGAGACCGCCTCTCACCCGAGCCTGCAGCTTACCATTCACGCAAGGTATTGGCGTCAACAACCCCTAGCCGCCGGCGGCCCCCCTCATAAGCCACGGGCCGAGCGCAATTTCATGCGCCCGGCCCGCGTGGATCCTCCCCCGCTCCGGATCGCGCAGGCGACCCGGCTCGAGTGTGCTTACGGGCCCCCGATCGCCCCAGGGGCCGCTCGCCCTAGGGAACGATGCGGATCACCACCGCGTTCGTCGTGCTCGCCGCCTTGGGGCTCAGCGAGCCCGGATCCACGATCACGCCCTGGAACGTCAGGACCGTCCCGATCGGGAGATTCGGGTACTGGATCGTGGTCGAGGCGCGCTCGGGATCCTCGGCCGGCGTGCCGTAGTAATGACTGGCGCCGACGAGGGACTCCTTCCCGATACTGTTCGCGACGACGACCGGCGACGCCCCCTGCGACAGGAGGAACGGGAAGCAGGTCAATCCGACATCCGCGGGAAGGACCGTCTCGCTATCGAAGGTCACCTCTTCGCCTTCGTTGGCGTGCAGGACGAAGCGGCCGTTCCCTCCGGTGAAGGGCTTCAAAAGCGTGACGGAGAGCAGCTGCCCCTGCGGAACCTCGACAACGCGATCGGGCTCGCCCGAGAGTCCGTTGATGAAGAGCGAATTCACGACCAGACCGTTCGCCGCGTTCACCGAGCCCGCGTGGCACGTCGGCGTGTAGTAGACATAGGCCGATCCTGAGGTGCTTCCGCTGTCATCATCCAACGGAGCGCCCACAACGACCATTCCTTTCGAGACGGACGCGGCCCACCCCAGAAAGTCGGATTGCGCTCCGTCCGACGCCGTCAGCTTCTGCGCCTGCGCCCAGGCCGTGGTCGCGCGGCGAAATACGTAAGCCGCACCTCGATCCTGCGTACTCCCGGTCGCCCCGGCGACGACGAGGTCCCCCTCCGCGGAGACCGACTGGCCGAAGGAGTGGAAACTGGCTCCGTCGGCAGCGACGAGCTTCGCCTCTTGCGCCCAGGAGGCGCCGTCCGTTCGAAACACGTAGGCCGCCCCTCGGTTCGAGTTGTCGAAGGGCGCACCGACCACCACCATTTCGCCCGAGGCGCCGACCGAAGATCCGAACGAATCCCCTGCCGCCGCATCGCTGGCGACCATTCTTTGCTCTTCTACCCAGGAAGATCCCGTGTCGCGAAAGGCGTAGGCCGCTCCGCCGACGCCGCTGTTGACGGCCCCAACGCAAGCGAGCGTGCCCGAGAGCGCCACCGAGCTGCCGAAGGAATCCTGTGGTGCCGCATCGCTGCCGGTCAGTTTCTGCTCTTCGACCCAGGTCGACCCGTCGAAGCGGAACACCCAGGCCGCACCCGAGAAGTCCGGACCGGCCGAATGGCTCGGGGCGCCGACGATCGCCACGTCGCCTTGAATCGCGACAGCATTCCCGAACGTGTCACCCGGAAGACCGTCGCTGGGCACGAGCTTCTGCTCCTGGTTCCAGGAGATGCCGGTGAAACGAAAGACGTACGCGGATCCGGGTGTCGTTCGATCCTCGTCGTCGGGAGCCCCGATGATCGCGACGTCTCCGTCGACCGCCACTCGACTGCCGAATTGATGAGACGGCATCGGATCAAACGGAACCAAAGTTTGCTCCAGGACGATGCCCCCCGGCTCTCGGCGGAACATGAACGCCGCCCCCGCGAACGGGACCTCTTCCGAGTAGTTCGGTGCGCCGACCAGGAAGGCGCTCCCGTCGGTCGAGACCGCGCGACCGAACTGCTCGCCCGCGTTACCGTCGCTCGCCAGGAGCTTGGTGATCTCGTCGAAGTCTGAGGCGCCCGCCGGCGAAGCCATGCCCCATGCCAGCCCGGCCCAAACCACCAGAAACACTCCACGCATGCTGTTCATCCGAGCCTCCTCGGCTTTCCTGCCCCTCGGTTCGCCCCGTCTCGCACAGCGACGGCGGCCACTCGCCCCTCACAACACCTTCCTGCGGGGAAGACCGAACCGGGAAATCGATTTCGGCCATCACGCGTCCTCACCGGCGGAAGTCCCGGCGGCCCCCGATTCACGCATCTCCAGTTCGGGCGGGATCTTGGAGGCGCCGAGCGGCACCCTCGGTACAGGGAAGTCCCTCGCCCGTCCCCGGCGGAATTCTCGCCTTCGCGAATTCCCGGAAGACCTTTGGGCGCAGAGGGTTGGCAGGATCTGGGGTTTCTGGTATCCTCGGTGCCCTCAGGTGTTTACACACACTCATGCCGGGTCGTTGCTGCGGGGGGCGGCGAGCCAAGATCCAGAACGCGGTATCGGACTATCCCGAGATGGATGTCCGACGCTCGAAGGAAGCCGACCTACGGTTGATCCGATCACGGATGACTCGACTCACCAACGGAATCGCACCCATGTCTGACTCACGCACCGCCAAGCGACTCAGCGTCGTGGCCTTCGTCGGCCTCGTCCTCGCCGGCGTCTTCTTCGTGACCCGCTCGCCCGAAGCTCGCTCCTCGGGAAGCGGCACGTTCCAGACCGAGAACGTCGTCCTCGTGCTCATCGACGGCGTGCGCTCGCTCGAGGCGTTCAAGTACCCGGTCGGCAAGGGAACGCACCCGATCATCCCGCGCCTGTACCACGAGCTCCGTCCGCAAGGCGCGCTGCTCACCAACATGCGAAACCGCGACTACACGAAGACCTTCTCGGCGATGTCGAACATCCTGACCGGAAGGTGGAACGTGCTGCCGAACCGCGGCGTCGACACCGACCCGATCGGCTTCCGCGAGATCCGAAGCGACTACCCCACGATCATCGAGCACGCGCGTCGCGACCTGGGCCTGCCCGAGCGCGGCGTCCTGTTCATCCCGTCGAAGCACAACGAGAAGACGATCGACGTCAGCTTCCACCCGTCGTACGGCGAGGCGTATCTGCCCGAGAAGGTGTTCTTCGATCCGCGCGTCATTCCGTATCGCGACGAGAGCAACAACTTCATCGACGACACGAACACCGACGATCTCGCGTACCAGGAGCTCCTGGCCCGCACCGCCTTCAGCCCCGGCAAGGACCCGAGCGACTACCCGAAGCTCATCGTGCTGCCGCTCGGCATCACCGACAACTCGGGACACAACGGCTTCTACCCGCTGCACCTCGACGTCATCCGCAACGCCGATGACATCGCCGCGGAGCTCTGGGAGTACATCCAGGCGCACCCGCACTACGCCGACAAGACCACGCTCGTCATCGCGACCGACCACGGTCGACACCTTCCCGAGCGCGGCGATTTCTCGAACCACACCGGCGGATGCCTCGGATGCCGCGAGGTGTTCACCCTGTTCCTCGGGCCGGACACCACCCCGCAGACCGTCGCGCGACGCATCCAGCAGATCGACATGGCGCCGACGATCGCACGGTTCCTCGGCTTCGACATGCCGTACTCGACGGGACGACCGATCCACGAGGTGCTCGGCATCGATCCGTCCGAGACCGAGAACGATTCGCTCACCGAGCTCGACGTCGTAGCCGAAGGCGATGAGATCTACGTCACCTACCGGCGAGACGTCTCCAACAACGTCGAGATCGGCTACCGCCGCGGCGTCGTCGATGCTGTCGGCGTGGCGTTCGATCCCGAGCAGCTCATCACGAGCGCCTTCCCGGATACCGACCTCCTGCCGAAGCAGCCCACCATCGGCCTGAACGACAACGGCATCCATGTGACGTGGATGCAGCACCGCGGGCACATCGGCTCGGCCTGGGAGGCGCACGTCGCGACGAGCGTCGACGGCGGATCGAGCTTCCAGTCGAGCCGCGAGTACTTCCGCGAGATCCTCGAGGACGAGAACGGCGAAGGCTATCGCGTGCCGGCCTACCCGCACTTCGTCTCCGGAACGACGCGGGACACGATCGTGCTGCCCTTCTACGCGAACGGCGCCGGCGACGACCTGCTGATGCACCGCAGCGACGACTTCTTCACGACGCGCGACGCCGCCCGCCTCCTCCAGAGCTCGACCATCAAGTCCGGGTACTTCCGCGCCGTCGATTCGGTCGCCTACGACGACGGCTCGATCGGCATCGTCTACGTGCGCGCCGACATCCTCACCGGCGGCGTCGTTCCCCCGGTGGCGGCCTGGGACGTCTTCTACCAGCGCGTCTTCACCGAGGAAGACATCTTCACCGAGCCGCTCGGCGCGGCCGGCAGCCTCTCGAGCACCAAGAAGTCGCTGACCGCCCGTCTCACGCCGGGCCTCGCGCCGTCGCACCACCCGAGCCTCGTGCTCGACCCGACCGACAACCGCCACGTGATCGTCGTCTACGCCGATCGCGAGCCGGGCTCCTCGGCTCCGCAGATCTTCATGCGCGAGAGCTTCGACCGCGGCGCCCGCTGGACCGCCCCGCTGCAGGTCACCACGTCGACCGAAGGCGCGTGGGAGCCGACCGTCGTCGCCGACGACCTCGGCAACCTGCACATCGCCTACGTCGACTTCGACGCCGGCGAGGGCGACATCCACGTCGTCACGATCGACAGCGGCGGCAGCATCTCGACGCCGAGCAACATCTCGAACACGCCCGAGATCTCGACGTCGCCGCACATCGTGTTGACCGACTCCTTCGGCCGCGTCGTCATCTGGGACGAAGACCAGGCCACCGTGCAGACGGTCAAGCTCGACTAGGGTCGCCTACTTCCCCCGGTACGGAACGCCGTCGGTCACCCACTCGGGAGCCGGGGCTCCTTTGAGGTAGTGGTCGAAGTACTCCTTCATCTTGATGGAGTAGTCGAGCTTGTTGGCGTACTTGCGGGGGTGGTGCGGCTCGTTTCGGTACTGGAGGAAGACGCACTCCTTGTCGAGGCGGCGCATGGCGAGGTGGAGCTCGACGCCCTGATCCCAGGGGACGGCATCGTCGACGTCGCCGAACATGATGAGGAGCGGCGTCTGGATGCGGTCGGCGTAGAACACCGGGGAGTTCTCGATGTAGTGGTCGAGCGAATCCCACAGCGTGCCGCCGATCCGGCTCTGGGTCTTCTCGTACTGGAACTGGCGCGCGAGGCCCGAGCCCAGACGGATGCCGCTGTACGCGCTCGTCATGTTCGACACCGGCGCGCCCGAGACGCAGCACGCGAAGATGTCGGTCTGCGTGATCATGAACGCGGCCTGGTAGCCGCTCCACGAGTGTCCGTGCAGGCCGATCGCGTCGGGGTCGGCCACACCCATGTCGACGAGCTTCTGCACGCCGGGCACGAGGCACTTGGTCGAAGCGAGGCCCGGTCGTCCGATCTCGAAGCGGATATCCGGCAGGAAGATCGCGTAGCCGTTCGACACATACATCGGGAACGACGGGCGATGGTTGATGACCACCGGGTTCCAGTCGTGGAGACGCTGCGAGAAGAACCGGTAGAAGTAGACGATCACCGGCAGGCGCTCGCCCGGCTGGTGTCCTTCGGGCGTGATCAGCACGCCCTGCAGCGGCTTGCCGTCGAGGCTCGTCCAATCGACGAGCCGCGCGTTGCCCCACGCGAAGTCCTTGGCCTGCGGGTTCACGTCGGAGAGCTTCGCCATCGACTCGAAGCCCGCGTCGGCCACCCACAGGTCGGGGAACTCGCGATACGTCTGCCGCGTGTAGAGCATGCGATCGGCGTGCTTCGCCTTCGCGACGAAGTCGAGTCGGTAGTCGCCCTCCAGCAACGGCTCGGCGCCCACCTGCCCGACGTGCGCCCGGTAGAACGCCTTGTGCTTTCGCTTGTCGTGGTATGCCGACAGCAGCAGCGGCTCACCCGGCTCGAGCCAAAGCGCGTCCGCGTCCTGCCGAACGATCCGGAACTGCCGCTCGTTCTGACGCCCCGCCCCGCTCGTCATGCGGATCGGATCGCCGGCGTCGGCACTCGTCGGGAATCGCCAGATGTCGTACTTGTCGTTGATGTAGACGGCCGCGTCGCCCGCCTCCCAGCCGCCCACGCCGTAGCTGCCGGGCCGGCTCGGGTAGTCGTGATCCTCGTTCTGGAACGGCACGTCGAGCGCTTCGGTGAGGTTTCGCGTCTCGCCGGACTCGCAGTCGTGCAGGTACCAGTGGTCGCGATCGAAGAACGCCGCGAAGCGCCCCGACGGCGACAGCGAGCGCGTGCCCTGCTGCCGCGTCGCGATCTGTCGCGGCTCGCCGCCGTCCACCATGTCGACGACGTAGAGGTCGTAGAAGCTGCCGTCCCACGTCACTTCGCGCATGTACGGCACCTGCGACCGCGCGAACAGGTACCGCTCGCTCGAGGCCGACGAGTCGACATCGGGAAGGTCGAGGTCGGCGAGCTGCCGCGTCACCCCCGAATCGACATGGTGCACCGACGTGTAGACGCGATCCTTCTCGCGGCTCCACTGCTTCTTCTGGTTCGGGATGATACGCGGGTCGTCCGTGTGCCACACGTCGAGGTCGCGCTCGGCGACAATCGTGTCGAGGTCGAAGAGCGAATCGCGCGCCTCGTCCTCGTCCTTCTCGCCCTTCTTGTCGTCGTCGTCCTTCGGGATGAAGTCCGCGAGCGGCTTGATGCCAAAGAACAGGCGATCCCCGTCGCGCGACCAGCGAAGCCGGTTCTTCGTGGGGATGTACCAGTCCACGGGCGCGCCGTCCGGATTGACGCGACGAACGACAGCCGCCTCGCCGGCGTCCCACGTCTCGATGGCGCCGCGGGCGGGCTGCGGGTCGGCGTCGCTATCGTCGTTCGAGTTCGAGTCCGCGTCGTCGGCGTCGCCGTCCGCGTCCAGCGGCTCGTAGCCGTGCACGAAGCCCATGCGCCCGCGATCCTTCACCCACGTGAGGTGCGTGAACGTTTCGCCCGGGCCGCCGGCCAGCTCGTTGCGACCGGCGTCGGCGTCACCCGCGTGCGCGGCGAGATCGATCCAGATCAGCCGATGGTCGGCCGGGGGATCGTCTTCCTCCTCTTCGTCGTCGTCCTTCTTGTCGTTATCGTCGTCGTTCTCGTCTTCGGTCGCCTCGGGCTCGGGCGCGATCACGACGCAGACGAGTGCGCGGCTCTCGGGGTCGAACGTGTACGAGTCGACGAGCTCGATCCGACTCTCGCGACCAGTGGCCAGATGACGAAGCACGAGCGTTCCGGCCTCGGGCTTCTTCTTGCTCTTCTTGTCCTTGGCCTTGGCTTTCGACTTCGCCTCGGATTCGGACTCTTCGCCCTCAGCCTTCTTGGCCGCTTTCGCCTGCTTCTTCTTCTTGTTGGCCTCGCCCCACGACGGCTTCATGACGCCCGGCTTCTCGCTCGAGGTCGAGGAAGAAGACTGTTCTTCTTCCTCTTCGCCCTCCTCATCCGAGTCGGTCTTCCCGTCGAGGTCGGCCGCCGGGTCGTGGTGACGTGCGAGCCACATCGAGTCACGGCTCATCGCGAACGACTTCACGTCCGCGAACTCGTGCCGCTCGCCGCTCGACGTGTCGAGCAGCACCATCCCGTTCTTCGGCTTCTTCTTCTTGCCCTTGGCCACCTCGAGCGCCGCCGGCCGGAGCGTCGCGCCCACGAACCGCCCGTCGCGCGAGATCTTCGGCCCGCTCCCCCGCTCGATCCGGTAGCGACGCTCGCCCGCAGTTGCCACCACGCGCACATCGCCATCCCCCCGATCGGGCTTCGTCTCGAAGATCACCCACGCCCCATCCTCGGAGATCGCCCGCGAGCTCACCCCGCGGAAGTGCATCATGTCCGAGAAGGTGAGCGCCCGGGAGCCGGCGTCGGTATCCGCGACCGCGGCGGCCTGCGGGGCCTCGTCGGCGCCGGTGACAGCACGCGCCGAACGCACGATCTCGCCCACACCGAGGCCGAGAAGTGCGAAGAGGAGCACGGCAGCCGCCAGGACAAACCGCGATTCGAAGGGGCGAAGCGAGGGGGTGCCAGAAGCGGAAAGCGGGCGCAAACGACGCATGGGAACGGACCTCCTGATATCCCGAGCTAACAAGGCGATGGGCTGACCATAACAACATCGGCCAGATCGCTTTTCAAGCTGGAATTGGCCCCTCCGCTCGAGCGATCAGCAGCGAGGAGGGCTCGTTCAGTCCCTCGAACCGTTGAGAACGAAGGCTCCCCAGGTGTGAGGTCTCGATCGCCCGTCTCGCTTGCGGCTCTCCGCCAGAGTCTGGAGCTGGGCGGCTCGCAAGGCCTGCGACTTGTCCATACCCCGCTCCCAGAGGTTCCGGTAGAAGCGCTCCATGAAGTCCGCCGTGGGCTTGTCACCCACCTTCCAAAGCGTCGAGACCACGGACCTCGCCCCCGCGATCCGGATCGCCCGACGCAGGCCGAGGAGCTGTTCACCCGACGCCGGTGCGCCAAGACCCGTTTCGCAGCCAGAAAGCACGAACAAGTCACAAGAGGACAGATCGAGCCACCCGATTTCCTCAGCGGTCAAGATTCCGTCGTTCGAGCCATCCCCCCCCGGCAGATTCGCGCCTGCCAAGGCCAATCCCGAACGTGTTCCGGGCAACATCCCGGCCAACCGCTGTGCGCTTCGTGCTGGATCGACCGCCCCGGGATCGTTTGATGACGGTGACAGCTTCCTAAACGCATCGTAGATTCCATGGGTCGCGACGTGGATCACAGTACAGCCGGCCACCGCTTCGCGGAACGCTACCTCGCCGGCTGCGTTCCCGCAGAGCAATTTGACCTCATCAAACCCACGGCCCTCTTCAGAGGCCAAGTCAGAGATCTTTCGGGCCTCTACTTTCGCGCTCGGAAGCGAGCGAAACCAACGTCCACGACTCTCCTGGCGCTCGCCGTAGTCAACACCTCCCACAAAGAGACCCACCTGTTTCTTGCCCGAAGACATACGCTTCGGATACGAATCAGCTAAATGCATCACGTACCGGATCTCGTGCTCTTCGATAACGTACCCGCCGGTCGCAGGGTCCAACAGCGCTTCGAAAGGTACGGTCGCGAGAAAACGGTCCGGACAGACGAGGATTGAAGCCCCGCTCGGCACACAATCGCGGATAGGACGCCAAATAGTCTCAAAGAGCTGATTCGAAGCTTCTATTAGAAGCGACTCTTGTCCACCGCTCGCCGCCTGCCTAAAGAAGCGCACGAATCGCGATACTCTTGATGCAACTGCCAGTTCCTTGAATACGATCCCATCAGCCGAAACCACGAAGACACCCACCCGGTCCGTCTTGTCCAATACATCCCTGAATACGACGTAGTCGAGCAGTACCTCTCCAGCGCCAACAAACATCTCTCCGGTTTCCTGGTGCCTCGAACTCGCCCCGACCAGACCCAAGAGGTTTCGCTCCAATTGATGCTTCATGGTGCCAAGCTGAACAACATCTCCGACCGTAACCTTCGAGTTCATTCCCGTCCGATTCGCAATGGCCATGAGTTGCGCAGTAACGTCAGCATGCTCACGAAGCGAACGTAGGACGCTGGGTCTCTTATCCAGGTGGATCAACCGCCGTTCTCTCGCAACCCTTCGCGCAACCATCCCCTTTACTCGCGAATGAAGCGCATGTGCGCTTCGGACGTCTTCCTCGGCAGGGTTCGGGCCCAGGGATGCCAAGAGAAGCCCCATCGATTTCACGGTAGAAAAGACTCTCCATATGCGATCGAGTTCTGGAAGAAGACGCATGTCCATCTCTACGATGGAGAGCCCGTCCTCCACTGCCGCCGCCGCCGCTGCTCGCGCTTTCTCCAAGTCACCCGACCAAGCCCTAATTCTAGCCTCTGCATCGCGGATCAGTATACGCAAGGGCGCTGCCCCGGACTCGTCGATGGCGTCATCGCTCAGCAACTTCTCTAGTACGTCAGCAGCCTCCTCGTACCTATGAACCCTGCATAGAGAGGCCAGCAACTGGCCTCGGACGGCAGAGACCAACAGCGATCGTCCTTCATGATCCCCTCCCCCCACGAGTAGTCTCTGACACGTTGAAATTGCCTTCTCATACCCCCCCAAGGCACCACTAACGTCAGCGAAACGTGCGAGACAGATCCAAGCCAAAGAACTGTTCGACTCGGTAAGCGCACCAAGGTTTGGCTCAACTCTCGCTATCTCGCGGCGGGCGTCTGCATCGCGGCCAAGGTACACGAAGCACTGGGCCCGCAAGGAGCGAGCCGCCATAGATTCGATGTGTTCCTCGCCAAGTGAGCGCACCAGGACAGGCACGGCATGTTTGAGAACGGCAAGCGCACTCCCGTAGTCATAACGTTCTCGGAAGACCGACGCGATCACGACCAATGTTCGTGCATAGTCGAAGTGCAG
Source organism: uncultured Planctomycetota bacterium (assembly GCA_964597885.1). Classification (GTDB taxonomy): domain Bacteria; phylum Planctomycetota; class JACOTG01; order JACOTG01; family JAUIME01; genus CAZQZX01. Next base: position 5,490 of record CAZQZX010000158.1, on the reverse strand, counting down.
TTCTCCCAATAGGTCCAACTGAAGCTCCACGGACCGCTTACAAGCAGAAAGTGCATCTTGATACCGCCGCAGTGCTGCCATGGAGATGGCCATCTGCCGCTCCACAGATGCGACGAGTCGCATCGCTTCTAGCGCCCTCGCGATCTCAAGCGCCTCACGCCCCAACCGCAACGCCTCTTCGTGCTCGCCCAGCTCGGCCTCGGCGCACGCCAAGGATGCAAGAACGTTCGCACGAATAACCCCAGATTCTGGGCAAGATCGCAATAGATTGCGCATGGCCTCGCGCGCTTCCACCGCGCGCCCCATCCGGAGCATCGCAGCCGAACGGATGGTCTTGGCATCGACCAACTGACGCGACGACGGGACGGATCTCTTCTGCCAGTATCGAACAACCTCTTCTATCGACCCGATCGCGGATGCAGGCTTCCCAAGCTGAAGATATGCATCAGCACGAACTTCCAGTACTGAGATTCGAAGCTCGCTACCGACCGGGGCGATGCAAAGCGCAGAATCGAGTATCGACAATGCTGATCGGACCATGCCTTGCGACAACCTCACTCGCCCCAAGTCACGCCGAATAGATGCCACTGCACTCGCCGGCACGCTATCGTCAAGCATTCCATGCAGCTCACTAAGTTGGCGCTCCGACTCAGCGAGGGAAGGCTCCGCGACCGCGGATAGCCGGCGAATCTGCAGCAGAGTCGGATGACGGGCAGGTAGCTTGGCGGCAATTCTCATCGCTTCTCCAAGAACCCGTCGCGCAGTCGCCAGATCGGCAGATGAGATCGACACTGTCGCTAGGTCGATTCGCGCATTCAGGGCAAGTGCCATACCAGCAGCACCCAGCTCTTCGGCCAGTACGACGACTTCGCGAAGAAGCTCCGTTGCTCGCGCTTGGTATCCCGCCTGATATGCAACCTGCGCGATAGCTCTTCGAGTTCCTAGCCACGCCAGGCTCTCTCGCCCCCGAAGCGAAACTTGCACGATGTCAAGTTCTTCGAGAACACGTAGTGCCTCTTGGTTCTGGCCGAGCGTACGGTATACCCCCGCAAGTCGGATTAGGGTACGTTCGAAACGCGCGTCCCGTACAATCCCGATTCGTCGTAGGACGGCTCGCCTCTCGACCAGGTCTTTGCACTCAAACGCAATAACCTCTTCTTTGGTCGGCGACCTCCGGGCACCTGTCCATCGGACTCTAAACTGACCAAGCCTCCCGTGAAGCGCACCAACCGAGATCTCGATCTCTCCGGATGGTGGTTCTTGGATAGTTACACGCGGATGCCAGTTGCCTCCAGCATCGTCGTCTTCAGCAATGACGTTCCCCCCCGCTCCTCGTACGACGAGATATCCGTCGAACATGTGCGAGTGGGACTCAATCGTCAATGCGTCCAGCCCAGAAGGAACGCGGGCAGTGAACGTCGCAGCGCGAACTGGGGGACCGGAATAGTGGGTCTCTAGCACGGGAGAACTGAGCAGCGCGGTGGCTTCGAGCACTTCGCCCCTTAACCACTGGTTCTCGACGAGACTGTTCTGGGCTCCGGCGTGCTCGGATTGAAGCAGCGTAGAACACAAGAAGAGCGCGATTAGTCCCATAGACCTATGTCCGCTGTGCCGGAGAGTAGTTGCACAACAAGGCACAAAAAAGCCCCTGCTCTCGGAAGTAGCTCCGAGGGCAGAGGCCTCAGTATCCAGCTGGTAACACCAGTCGAGCTAGTTCGTAACGGTGAACGGTAGCTCGATCTCACGCGTGATCCCGTCCGAGAGGCGCTCGGCGGTCAGACGAAGCGTCCAGCCACCCAGGTCCGCATCACCCGGAACGAGGAAACGAACCTGACGGTCCTTGTCGAGGCCGCCACCGATGGTCTTGTCCTTCGAGATCATCGGGCTCCCGACGTACTCGCCACCGCCCGGCTCGAACGCGCGGAGCTCGAAGCGGACCAGCGTGTCCGGCAGCTGCGGCTGCGTCGTCAGGTTGGCCGTGGCGAACAGGCGCTCGCCACGGGGGATCGACGTGTCGTTCGACGTCAGATCGACGCTGAGCGTGAAGTCGTCGGTCGACGCCTGCGGCGCCTGCACCTCGAACTTGAAGTTGACGGCCGGCGTACGGAACTGGTCGGCGTCGGCCAGCGCGTTCTGCGGCGGCGTGTTGGCGGTGAAGCCGAAGTTGTAGGCCGTCGACCAGCGAAGAGCGTTGGCGTTCGCGTTCTGAGCAAACGTTTCCGTCGACCACGAGGCCTTGGTGGCCGATCGCGAGAAAGTCCAATCGGTGCCGCTGTACGGCTCCGCATCGTACTCGACGTCGCCGAAGTACACGTCGGTGAGCGTCACGCTCGCATCGACCGGCACGTTGAAGGTGCGCGCACAGTTGTGCGAGTTCTGGTTGTACATGACGTAGTTATAGGTCCACGTACCGTCCTGGTTGTCCTTGACGGTGTAGCCGATCCAGAAACGGCCGTCGCCCGCGACGTCGGCGCTCAGCACGGTGGCCGTCGGATCGAAATCGGGCCAGGCCTGGATGGCGCTCTCTTCGCGCTGCGTCGAACCGACGAAGCTCATGTTGTTCGCCGAGTTGAACGACACGCGGCGCCACGAGTTGTTGTTGTTGCCGTTGCCGGCCTGGGCGTCATCCTGCGTGATGTACTGCGCCTCGGCGATGTAGATCGCGCCGGGGTTCTGCGAAGGCTGGATGTCGCTGTGGTTCAGGATGATGCGGCGCGAGAGCGAGCCCGACGCCGGCGGGCCGCCCGGCGGGTACGGGAAGACACCCGTCGTCGCGTTGACTTCCGACCGCGGGCCGAGGCCTCCCTGGTCTCCGTTCAGGAACGCACTGTACGGATCCGAGCAGAGGATGCCGAGGTGATCGCAACCGGTACCCGACTGGCACGAACCGCACAGGAAGAGGCTGAGCGCACAGAAGCCGTGCTTCAGCCACCCCATTCCGAGCTGCTCGAACTTGCACTCTTTGATCCGGAAGATGCTCTGCCCGATGACCGGGTGGCGGTTGTTGTTGGCGAACCACTCGAGGAGGGCGTCGCCCATGTTGCAGGACTCGGTGCCGAGCGAGTAGCTCGAGCGGGTGCCGATGGTGCCCCACTTGCGGATGTCGTAGATGTCGCCGACGATGACGTCCGGGCCGATGCCGCCGCGACTGCTGCGCTCGCCCTCTTCGATCGCCGGGTGGTCGAACGAGCTGAGCTCGTCGATGTACTGCACGTCGCTCTGGAGGAACATCACGCCGATCGGCTCGGAGCCTTCGGCCGGAACGCCGAGCTTCTTGGCGGCGTCGCCGGTCAGGTAGACCTCGAGGCCGGCCCACTCGAGCGAGCCGCCGCGCGGGTCGAGGTTGACCATGCCGCTCGGCATCAGGTTGAACGTCTCACCGATGCCGTGGATCGTGTCCGTGGCCACCCAGCGCGAGCCGTTGTCGCCCATGCTCTGCTCGATGCGGAAGTCACCCACGCTCACCTTGACGCCGTCCTTCGAGAAGGCCAGCTCGCCGAGCGTCTGGACCTGACCGCCCGAGAAGGCGCGGAAGTGTCCGTCGTGGGTGATGATCTCGATGCCCGGCGCTTCGAGAGCGGCGAACACCGTCGTGAGACCGGGGGCTTCGTCGACGACGTCCGTCTGCGAAACCACTTCCATCTTCAGTCCCAGACCTTCGAGATTCGAAGCGCTGGGGACGAAAACCAGCTTTCCGGCAGTCGTCTTGAGGAATTCAACGCCGGTGCCCGGCGTCGGCGCGTCCCGCTCGGTGTCTGCCGCGAATGCCGAGAACGACATCAGGCAGCTGAGCAGGATCACCATCCATGCTTTGTCCGCACGAATCATCAGGTGATACCTCCTAATCTTCTCCGGTCCCCCGCTTTCCCACGAGGGCCTCGAAACACGTAGGCAGCGAACCCATCCAGATCGCTACCCCAACGAGCGAGAGCGTCCTTGCACGAACCGACTCTCGCACAGTCAGAAACTTGTTGTGATATCCCTGGAGGCGGGAGGGCCCCCGTCGCTCAACGCGTCGCGCTCTTGAAGCGTTGCGTTCGGCAAGCATGGCGCTCGCCGAGCGCGGACGGACCCCGTGCGTCCTCTTGTCTGCCCAGGAGGAAGACGTTCATCATACCCGAGCCCGAACCGATTGCCCACCCCGCGTCCAAAGCCCTGGGGCCGATACGCGAGGCGCCCGGATCGAACGCCCCGAACCGGCCGCTAGCGCCCCGCGGCTCCGGCGGCCTGGGCGGCGCGCTCGCGGGCCTTCGCGGCGTCGTCAGCTCGGCCCATCGTCTCGTAAAGCTGCGCCAGGACGAGGTTTGCCTCGTACTGGCCCGGATCGAGCTCGATGGCTCGCTCGAGAGCGAGGACAGCCTCGCTGTAGTCGCGAGCCTCCACGAACGCAACCCCTAGCTGAGTATGCGCTTGCGGGCTGTTGGGCTCCAGGCGGACGGCCTCGAGCAGGTGACCGATCGCCTCGTCCACCTTCCCCTGCCCTTTGAGTGCCGCTCCCAAGTTCAATCGCGCCAGAAAAGAGGCGGGATCGGCGGACACGGCCTCGCTGAAGCGGTCGACGGCGGCGGCCATGTCGCGCTGCATCAGCGCCAGGTTCCCCCGCTCGACGCGCATGATGACGGGGTTCGCCACCACCTCGATCGCCTCGAGGAGCACCTTGTCGGCCTCGTCGTACCGGCCGGCGAGCGCATAGGCGCTCGCGAGCTGCCCCCACGACGCCTCGCGGGTCGGGTCGCTCTCGACCGATTCGCGCAGCCAGCGCACGGCCGCGTCGGTGTTGCCGCGCGCGAGGTAGAAGAGCGCGGCGTCGGATCGGAGGAGCGTGTTCTCGGGGAGCGCCTCGAGCGCCTTCACGAGATGCTTCTCGGCCTCGTCGCCCTCGCCGAGCAGCCAGCTCAACCACGCCAGCCGGATCTCGTTCTTGCCCTGGCCGAGCCACAGCGCGTAGCGCTCGAGGAATCGTGACGGCGCGATCGCGGATTCGACACGCGCGCGGTCCTCGTCGGTGAGCTCGATCGGCTGGGCGTACGGGTTCTGGACGGCCGGCCGCAGATAGCCGGTCGCCTGGTAGCGCCGCTCGGCCACGAAGGCCGCCGCCCGCACCGCCCCCGTGTGCACGGTGAGCAGGGCCACGGCGAGCATCAGGGCCCCGAACGCCAGGCCGCCGCGCCGCGAGAAGCGCCCGCCACTCTTGATGCGCCAGCCGAGGAGCGACGCCTCGGGTCGACGGAGGGCGCGCCAGCCGACCAGCGCCAGGAACGCGAGGCACCCGGCGAGCCCGAGCGCGAACAGGAACGGCAGCGGCTTGTAGAAGATGGTCAGCGCGATGCCGAACGTCACCACCAGCAGCCCTTCCTCGACACGCGTCGGCCGGCCCGAAACCCGGGGCTTCTTCTCGGTGAGGGCCGACTTGGTGGTCAGCGCCGGGCTCCCGAATCCGAAGTAGAGCGCGTCTTTCGGGCAGACGCTGACGCAGTCCATGCACTTCAT
>CAZQZX010000157.1:0-16529 GCA_964597885.1 uncultured Planctomycetota bacterium | reverse complement strand
AACGCTATTCAGCAGGGCGCCTTCCGTCGCGGCGCCAACATGGGCATGATGTACATCCATCACCCGGATATTCTCAAGCCCCCGCACCCCGCAGCACAGGATCGGTTTCCCCGACTCGTGATACGGCCCGTCCGCCGTCACCACCAGGTCCGCCGCGAGCTCCTCGCGCGCCGCACGGACGGTCTCGAGCAGGTGCCGGCTCCCCATCTCCTCCTCGCCGTCGAGGAAGATCTTCAGGTTCACGGGCGGGGTTCCCTCTAGCGCCGCGAGCGCGCGCAGATGGCAGAAGAACTGGCCCTTGTTGTCCCCCACGCCGCGCGCGTAGATCCGGCCGTCGCGGATCTCGGGCTCGAACGGCGGCGACGTCCACTCGTCGAGCGGCTCGGGCGGCTGCACGTCGTAGTGCCCGTAGAACAGCAGCGTGGGCAGCGACGGATCCACGAGCTTCGTCGCGAGCAGCGCGGGCGGACCGACGGGCGCGACGTTCCGCACCTCGCACCCGAGCTCCTCGAGCTGCCCGGCAATCCAACCGGCGCACTCCTCGAGCCCCTCGTTGCGCGCGCTGATCGAGGGCATCCGCAGCAGCGTGAACAGCCGCTCGAGCGACGCGTCGAAGTCGCGATCGATTCGGTCGAAGACAGGCGCGAGATCGGTTCCGATCGGCATGCGGGGAGACTCCTCCGAGAGATGGGCGAAGCGGGCAGTATACCTCTCGACGCGGTCGGCCGCGGGGGGGCTCGTGTGGGGCGTTGTCCCGCAGCGGTAGCTCGGGTAGGATCGGCCTTGAAGCTCATCGCTCCGACCGGCCTCAGGGAACGATGCCCATGCGCTACGTCCTGCTCGCTTCGATCGCTTCGCTCCTTGTCTCGGCCTCCGAAGTCCCTCCCCCGCCCGAGCTCCCACGGTACCGCCTCGAGACCGGCCGGATTCTGATGTACGAGATCCGAGTCCCGGGCCAACCCGACCGCGAGAGCCGCTTCGAGATCCATGTCCTCGCCCGAAACCAGGACAAGAGCTTTCGACTCCTCTTTCGAAGCGAGAGCGGGGGACGAACCACGCTGGCCTTCGCCGATGCCTTCCCGGACGGCCGGCTCGTGTCCAATGACACCCTCGGGGTCGTCCTGGACCCACGGCCGGTCTTCCCCAAGCTCCCGGCGAACCAAAGCGAGCTCGAAGACGGGTGGGAAGTCGTCGAGCCCAATCTCGGAACGGTCTATCGCTACCGGGCCGTGGCCGAGCGTCGAGGGTATCGTCTTTCGTGGACGCGGCATCGCACGATCGACGCCATCTACGGGACCACGAGCGAGGCCGACGCGTTCTTCGACCCGAGCCGCCGACGCCGTGTCCTGACGCGGATCGAGACGAAAGGATCCCGAGGTGGCGAGTCCCTCCCGCGGTCGGAAGCCGAGCTGGTGCGCTCGCGGTGGCGAAGTGTCGATGAGGCCGAGAGGCTCCACCGCGAAGCTGAAGCCTACTTCGCGGCCCTGGCCGAGTACGACGAAACCACGCGGGACCTTCCCTTCGCCCCGGCCGACGAGCTCCCGCAACGTCTCCAGGACGCCGAAGCCAAGCTGCGCGAGCTGGAGAACCGGCTCACGTTCGACATCCTTCGCGAATCTCTGCGGGCTCGCCTCCCCAAGGGTCCGAGCTCCGCGCGACTCGTCGAGTCCGCCCGCCGGGCCATCGAGATCGGCAGCCTTCTCGGAGCCCCCGCACCGGAATTCGAGGCGACGGATCTCGAAGGGGAACGCCATTCACTTTCGGACTACCGCGGCCGGGTCGTCCTCCTCGACTTCTGGCAGGCAAACTGCGGCTGGTGCTTCTACGCGATGCCCAAGATCCGGCAATTGGCCGAGACCTTTCGCAACGAGCCCGTCACCGTACTCGGCATGAACGTCGACGATGACCGGATTCAAGACGCACACCGTATCGTCTCCGCAATGAAGCTCGAGTACCCCAACCTCGTCGCCAAGGGAACTCGAGAGCCTTACCGCCTGCGAGCGCTCCCCACCCTCTTTCTGATCGACCGCGAAGGCATCGTCCGGCACATCCATCAGGGCTTCTCGCCCGGTCTCGCGGACGACCTCTCCCATCGCATCCGCGCGCTTCTCGAGCCGGCCCGCTAGGCCGGCGTCTCACATCGATCGATCGTCTCTCTTCCACAATGAGATCCGGCGCGAAGGGGCAAATGTGGCCGAACATCCCAACACACACGCGATGCGTCACTTATGACGCTCGTTCGGCTACGGCACAGGCCTTGCGATTCCTGTCGCTCGGCCAGTAGGACACGAGACAATGCTTGGAAGCGATGGGCCGGCTTGGATCCCCGGCCCGCATGGAAGGGTAACCGAGTGGGAGCGAGTCCCGGCGAGACGACCTTGGCTACGGGGTAAGAAGTCTGGGTCATTTTCGCCAGCGCGCAGGTCCGGAAAGCACCTGCGCGCGCGGTCGCCTCAGACGGGGCCGCTCCCCTCACCCTCCCGGACACCCACCGCCGTACAGCGCGGCCGGTGCTTTCCCGAGACGCGCCGTTCGGCTATGATCTCGGCATGCCTCGCACCACCTCCGATCGAGATTCCAACCCCGAAGGACGCGTCGATCTCCATCTGCACACGCACGTGTCGGACGGGCTCCTCGCTCCCCGCGATGTCGTCGCCCGCGCGCGCGCTCACGGGATCGGCACGATCTCGATCACCGATCACGACACCATGGGCGGCGTGGCGGAGGCGATGGACGCCGGCCGCGACCTGGACGTCCACGTGATTCCGGGCGTCGAGCTCTCGGCGAACCGCGACGGCCGCGAGCTCCACATGCTCGCTTACTTCCCGACGCCCGACGTTCCGAAGCTGACCGCGCTGCTCGATACGGTCGTGACGAAGCGTCGCGAGCGCCTGTGCGCGATGATCGACTCGCTGAATGAACAGGGCCTTCGCCTCGACCCGGATTCGATCCTTCCCGATTCGGGGACCGCTCCCGCGCGCCCGCACCTCGCCCGCGCGCTGATCGAGAACGGGTACGCCTCGTCGATCAAGGACGTCTACAGCCGGTTCATCGGACCGCACTGCGAAGCCTACGCGCCGAAGCCCGTGCTCGAGATCGAGGACGCGGCCGCGCTGGTACACGAATACGACGGCGTCGCGATCCTCGCCCACCCCGGCAAGCGCTACAGCGAGGCCCAGCTCGTCGAGATGATGTGCCGCGGCGTCGACGGGATCGAGGTGTATCACGCCAAGCAAGCCCGCTCGACGACCAAGAAGCTGCGGGGCATCGCAATGGCGAACGGGATGCTGATCACGGGCGGCTCCGATTTCCACAGCCCGGCTTACGGCCCGGAAGTCGGCGAGTCCACCCTCCCGGCGCACGATCTGGAGGCGCTGCTCGACCGCCTCGGAGTGGCCGCCCAGACCTCCTCGATTCGACCGACGCCACCGGCAAGCGTACCGGTCTCCGCCGAGGCGCGCTCCAAATGAGGGTTCAGGTCGAAGCGCGCATGCGATGCCCCGACTACGACGGGCTACGCAGCCGGGCCATCGAGATCGGCTCGATGTACGAAGGCAAGGACGACCAGACCGACACGTACTTCGGCGTCCCGGACGGCTTCATGAAGATCCGGGAGACCTCGCTGGATCAGGATCACGTGCTGTTCTACCGCCGTCCGAACATCGCCGACATTCGCACCTGCGAATCCTTCGCCTCGCACGTAACCGAGATCGACTCGATGCGCGCGCTTCTCGAGAACGCCTTCGGGACGCGAGCGGTCATCCGGAAGACCCGCGAGACGTTCGTGCGTCAGAACTGCCGCATCCTGTTCGATCGGCTGTCCAAGAACCGCACATTCCTGACCGTCCGCTACGATCTCGGCCCGGGTGAGACGCCCGAGGAAGCCACGCGCGAGCTCGAGACCTTCCTCGAGGCTTTCGACTGCGATCGCACGAAGCGGCTCGCGCAGTCCTATTGCGAGATCGCCGGCTAGGCCGAGGGGGGTGGTCGCCTGCCGGCTCGGTTCGTGCGCCGCGTTCCCTACTGCGTCGCTCCGTCAGTCCGGCGTCGCTCCGTCAGTCCAGACGGAGGATCTTCCCGATGAGGCCTGGAAGATCGAAGGCCGCCGAAACGGCGACCCGAAGGTAAAGAGTGGTGCGCGAGGAGGGAGTCGAACCCCCACGGGCTGTATTAGGGCCCACTAGAGCCTCATTCTAGCGCGTCTGCCAATTCCGCCACTCGCGCGCCCGTGTAGCAGGGGGGGATTGAAGCACTTTCCCCCCTGTCCTGCAAGCTCCTTTTCGGATCCGGTCTCAGTCCTGGAACTCGAAGCCCGCACGGAGGAAGAGCTGGATCCGGTCCTGACCGGCGAAGGTGAGGCTCGACGTGCCCTGACCGAGGACACGCAGCCACTCGATCTTCTCCTGCATCCATTCCTCGATGCGAATCTTCTCGTTCCCGACGAAGTCCTCCTCGACGCGTCGCAGCGCGTCATCGAGGAGCGCTTCGAACTCCGGCGTGTTCGGGCGAACACCCGGGTTGGCCGAGCGGATCCGCTGCGTGGCCTTGAGCGTTTCCTCAGGCCACCTCTCCTCCGGGAAGCGCGACTTCATGTGCGCGATGTAGCCCTTGTAGTCCTCGAGCCAGTCGAGCCCGTCCTGGGCGTCCCAGTAGGCAAAGGCGTTGGTCTTGTCGGGGAGGTTCCGCAGGACCGTGTCGACCTTCTCGTTCTGCAGAAGACCGCGAGCCTGGTTCGTGTGGACATCCACGACCTTGCGGATGAAGTCGAACGAAGTCGAAAGCACGAAGACGTCGTCGATCGTCGTGTACGCGATCTCGGTCGCGAGCTCGATGATCGGAAGCTTCTGCTTTCCGCGGTGGATCATCACGCCCTGATGGTTCTCGTGGACGAGATCCGAGAGCGCGAACTCGTCGCCGGTCAGGTAGTTCAGGAACTGGTCGAGGCGGCCCTGATCAGCGACCTCGAAGTAGAGCGTCAGCGCCGGAAGCGGCCGGAAGGGCACCACTCCCCCGTACTCGATGCGCGACATCGACACCGCGAGGCGATCGCCGAAGTTCGCGGCCGTCTGCTGGAGGAAGTCCTCGAAGTCGCGGTAGAGCGGCTTCTCGGCGAGGGTCTCGTTGATCAGCTGACGGGCCTTCGGGCTCACCTGGCTCGAGAGCAGCGTGAACAAGTCCTTCGTGGGACATCGCAGGAACCCGAACATGCAGCAGCCGTCGGGGATGACGGGCGCAAACCGATCGAGCGCCTCGCGAACCGGGAGCGGCTCGGTGTTGAAGATGCGGTACTCGTGCTCGTACTGGATGCCCTCATCCGAGAGCAGCAGCTCGCTGCGCACCTCGGGCACGTCGCTCACGTCGACCGACCCCGTCCCCAGCTGCACGCGCTTCGCGTTCAGGAACTGCAGCAGGAAGCGAAGCTGCCCCGGAACGTTCGGCCCTTCGAGCCAGCGGTCGACGCCGAGGCTGCGCCAGAGGCTCGCCACGTTGAAGTAATACGAGTACTGGGTCGGCCCTTCCGGCACCGGCACCTTCGCCTGCTTGAACGTCTTGTCGAAGCCGAGGCTCATGTTCGGCCCGCGATCGCGAAGCTCCATGACCGAGCGCATCAGCTCGACCTTGTTCGCGACGACGAGCACGTCCTTCACGCGCGTGAAGAAGAACTTGTGCTCTTTGCCGTCCTGATTGAGCACGACCTCCTTGTACGACTCGCCGGGAACGCGATCGATCTGAACCGAGGAGTCCATCCGCGCGCGGACCAGCGAGTGCGTGCTGAAGTCGACACCGATCTTGATGAGGTTGCGGATGCGGGAGTACACGATGAAGTCCCACGTGTTGACCCCGCTCTCGTTCGGCGTCCCCGCGACGACCAGATCGTTTCCGAGGGCGCCTTTGACGACGTCGATCGGGATCTTGTCCCGCATCTCGTCCATCCGCCTGAGGTTGTCGGAGATCCCGTACCTGTCCTGGATCGACCTCCACAGGTCCGACTGCGTCAGGGCCTGGTAGCCCTCGTTCTTCTGGAGTCGACGGACGAAGCTCGCTTCCGGGAGCTTGTCGAGCCCCGGCCCGAGCGCCTTGGTCGAGACGAGGTACGTGATCCCCTTCTTCGGAACGAGCTCCAGCACGGACTTCACCCGCCCTTCGAACAGGTTCAGGACGAGCAGATTGAAGAGGCCGAAGACGAGACCGAACACCCCGAAGAAGGTGCCGAAGATGATCAGGAGACGTTTCTGGTAACGGCGCATGTAGCTAAAGGTCCATTGGGTCCGAGGTTGACCGGGTGGAGGGCACCCTTCGAGCTCCGGCAGAGCATCTCCGCCTGGGCTCCCGGAAAGGAGATAGACGGGCCCGCCGCTCGTTTTCGTCCCGAAATTCTGATGAGCGAGGCGAGGTCTGTCAAGGAACGCGGCCGGCGGGTCCGTCGGAGGCGGCCTCGCCTTGACCGCCCGGCGAGAAGGCTGCTATAAACCCCGTTTGTACGGTCCCCTCTCGATTTGGTCCAACCCCCCGCTCGAGGCCCCATGAGGATCTCTGACCGAATCTCGTCTCTCGCCGCTTCGGCGACTCTCGCTCTGAACGCCAAGGTGCAGTCGCTCCGTCAGGAGGGAGTCGACATCGTGGACTTCGGAGCCGGCCAGCCGGACTTCCCGACGCCGGACGCCGTCAAGCGCGCGGCCATCGCGGCGATCGAAGCGAACAAGACGCGTTACACGGCGGCATCCGGTCTGCCCGAAGCGCGCGCTGCGGTCGCTCACCATCTGCGCGAGGAGTTCCAGCTCGAGTACGATCCGGCCAAGGAGGTTCTCGTCACGAACGGCGCCAAGCAGGCGCTCTTCAACGCCGTGCACGCGACCGCCGACTCGGGCGACGAGGTGATCCTCTTCTCGCCGTACTGGGTGTCCTACCCCGAGCAGGTACGCTCGTCGGGGGCGACGCCCGTCGTGGTTCCGACCGAAGATACCGGCTTCCGGATCGACCCGGACCGTCTCCGAGCCGCGATCACCGACCGCACGCGCACGATCCTGCTGAACTCCCCGAGCAACCCGAGCGGTGCCGTCTTGCCCCGCGAGGACCTCGAGGCAATCGCCCGCATCGCGATCGAGCACGACCTGGTCGTCGTGACCGACGAGATCTACGCGAAAATGGTCTACGACGGATCTTTCGTGCCGTTCACGTCGCTCTCGGACGAGATCCGCGCCCGATCGATCGTCGTCGGTGCCGTCTCGAAGACGTACTCGATGACGGGATGGCGCTTCGGCTGGGCGACCGGCCCGGCGGAGCTGATCGGCCCGATGGCGCGTCTCCAGGCACACTCGACTTCGAACGCGTGCTCGATCACGCAGTGGGCGGCCATCGAGGCCCTCACCGGCGACCAGTCCGAAACGGAAGCGCGCGCGGTCGAGTTCGCCAAGCGACGAGATCGGATGCTCGAACGCATCCGCGCCATCGACGGTATCGAGTGTGCGGAGCCCGGCGGCGCGTTCTTCGCCTTCCCGAGGGTCGACCGCTTCTACGGCGGTAGGATCGACGGACGAAAGATCGACGGTTCCCTCGCGTTCGCGGAAGCTTGTCTCGACGTCGCGCGGATCGCTCTCGTTCCCGGCCTGCCCTTCGGATCCGACGCCTTCGTCCGAATCTCCTACGCGACCTCGATCGAGGAGATCGACAGGGGCATGGACCGGTTCGAGGAGCTCGTCGCGAAGATCGAGCAGCCCGCCTGACGGTCCGCCGATTCGGTACCGCTGAATACCCGGGCGAGGCCCCTCGTCCTACGCGGCGCATCGAAACAACGAGACTGCGGCTGACCGGCATCCCCTTCGCGACTCCCGCGGGGGGAGCCTCGAGGAAAGAACCATGAGCGAGTCCGTCACCCCGGCAGGGGCGTCTGCCGAGCCCGCCCCGGGTGCGTCCCGGAGCGCCCTTCCCCGCATCTTGCTCGCGCTTGTCATCGTCGGCGGGCTCGTCGCGGCCTTCGTCCTGCTGGACGTGAACGCCAAGCTGCGCGTCGTTCTCGAGTGGATCGAAGGGCTCGGCCCGGCGGGGCCGCTGCTTCTCATCGCGGTGTACGTTCTCGCGTGCGTACTCTCGGTTCCCGGCTCGCTTCTCACCCTCGGTGCCGGCGTCGTGTTCGGTGTCTTCGAGGGCTATCTCTACGCGGCGGCCGGCAGCGTCCTCGGAGCGACGGCGGCGTTCCTGGTCGGACGAACGATCGCCCGCGACTGGGTGAAGCGAAAGCTCGAGTCGAACGAGCGATTCCGCGCCATCGATCAGGCCGTGGCACGAAAGGGCTGGCGCATCGTCTTCCTCACGCGACTGTCGCCGGTGTTCCCCTTCAACCTCCAGAACTACATGTACGGGATCACGGGCGTCTCCCTCCGCGATTACTTCTTCGCGTCGTGGATCGGGATGATCCCAGGAACGATCCTCTATGTCTACCTCGGTTCGGCGGCCGGGAGCCTCTCCGATGCCGCGGCCGGGACCACCGGCGGTGGGAGCGCGAAGACCGCGCTCTTCGTCGTCGGACTCCTCGCTACCCTCTTCGTGACGATCTACGTGACGCGCGTGGCGCGCTCCGCCTTGAGCGAGAGCATCGGCGAGGACGCCACCGCCCAAGGAGCCGACGCATGACCACCCCGACGCCGATCGAATCGCTGATCCGCCCGGACGACGAGCACAACCGAGAGCTCGTGGCGAACGTCCACCCGACGGACTGGGTGAACCCGAAGCCGGACGGCCGCTACAACATGGTCGTCGTCGGTGCGGGAACCGCGGGGCTCGTCACGGCGGCGGGCGCGGCCGGGCTCGGCGCGAAGGTCGCCCTGGTCGAACGCCACCTGATGGGCGGTGATTGCCTCAACGTCGGTTGCGTGCCCTCGAAAGCGCTGATCAGCGCGGGACGTGCCCAGGCTCGTGTTCGCGATGCGGCCGAGCTCGGCGTGGACGTCCCCGCCGGAACGACGGTCGACTTCGCTCGCGTCATGGAGCGGATGCGTCGGCTGCGCGCGAAGATCAGCCCGGCGGATTCTGCCGCGCGCTTCCGCGACCTCGGCATCGACGTGTACCTCGGCGAAGCACAGTTCACCGGGCGTAACACGGTGCAGGTGGGCGACACGACGCTCCGCTTCAAGAAGGCGTGCATCGCGACCGGCGCGCGCGCGACAGCGCCGCCGATCCCCGGACTCGCCGAGGCCGGCTACCTCGACAACGAGTCGGTGTTCTCGCTCACGGAGCTTCCGAAACGCCTCGCGGTGATCGGCGCCGGCCCGATCGGCTGCGAGCTCGCTCAGTCTTTCGCCCGCTTCGGATCGAAGGTGACTCTGCTCGAAGTCGCGCCGAAGATCCTGATCCGCGAGGACAAGGATGCGGCCGCGATCATCGAGGACGCGATGCGAGCCGATGGTATCGATCTTCGCACCGCCGCGCAGATCCAGTCGGTCGAGAGCGGTGCCACGGGCAAGCGCATCCAGGTGGAGGTCGCGGGGAAGGTCGACGTCGTCGAGGTCGACGAGATCCTGGTCGGCGCCGGGCGTGCGCCCAACGTCGAAGGCATCGGGCTCGAGACGGCGGGGGTTCGCTACGATCCGAGAGCCGGCGTCGAGGTCGACGATCGCCTCCGCACGTCGAACCCCTCCATCTTCGCCGCCGGCGACGTCGCTTCGATCTACAAGTTCACGCACGCCGCCGATTTCCTGGCGCGCATCGTCATCCAGAACGCCCTGTTCTTCGGACGAGCCCGAGCGAGCGCGCTGACCATCCCGTGGTGCACGTACACCGATCCCGAGATCGCC
Source organism: uncultured Planctomycetota bacterium (assembly GCA_964597885.1). Lineage (GTDB taxonomy): Bacteria > Planctomycetota > JACOTG01 > JACOTG01 > JAUIME01 > CAZQZX01. The sequence continues at coordinate 6,738 of CAZQZX010000157.1, read as the reverse complement.
CACGTCGGGCTCTACGAGCATGAAGCCGAAGGCCGGGGCCTCGAGATCGACACGTTCGTCCAGGAGCTCCGCGACGTCGATCGCGCGATCCTCGAGGGCGAGGATCGCGGCTTCGTGAAGATCCACACCGAGAAGGGCAAGGACCGGATCCTCGGAGCGACGATTGTCGCGTCGCACGCCGGTGATATGATCGGGGAAGTCTCCCTCGCCATGAAGGCGGGGATGGGTCTCGGGAAGATCGCGAGCGTGATCCACCCGTACCCCACGCAGGCGGAAGCCATCCGAAAGGCCGGCGACGCCTATAACCGCACCCGACTGAAGCCCGGCGTGAAGCGATTCCTCGAGAGGTTCTTCGCCTGGCGCCGATAGTCGGGGCCTGACTCCCGCTGCCCATGTCCGCGCCGGCGCCCGCGCTCGTGAGCGTGATCATCCCGACCTGGCAGGAAGAGGCGACGCTCGAGACCTGCCTGCGCTCGTTGCTGGAATGCGAAGGGCCGATCGAGATCCTCGTCGCCGACGCCGGCAGTACCGACCGAACGCTCGAGGTCGCGACGAAGCTCGAGCCGCGAGGTGTGCGCGTGGTGCACTGTGGCAGCCGCGGCCGCGCGACGCAGATGAACGAAGCCGCCGACGAAGCCCGCGGTTCGATTCTCTGGTTCGTCCACGCGGACAGCCGCGTCCACCGCGAGAGCGCCACTCGCATTCGCACCGCCCTCGAGGAGGACGGCACCGCCCTCGGCGCATTCCGCTTCGCCGTCGATTCCCGCCGCTTCCGCTTCCGCGTTCTCGAGCGGGCCGTCGCGCTGCGCACGCGCAGACTACGCTGTCCGTATGGCGACCAGGGGCTCTTTGTGAGGCGCGCGCTCTTCGAACGCATCGGGGGGTACGCCGACCAGCCGCTCCTCGAGGATCTCCACCTGGTGAGACGCCTGAGGCGTGAGGGATCGCTCTACGTCGTGGACCTGCCGCTCGAAACGTCCGCACGCCGATGGGAAGAGCGCGGTTTCCTGCGAACGACGTGGCAGCATCTGAGGATCCTGACGCTGGATCGGCTCGGCGTGCCCCCGGAGCGCCTGCGGCGCGTCCGGGAGCACCCGGATCCGGCCCGCTAGGTAGCGGCCGATCCGGCATTCGGCGCGGGGTCTAGTGCCCCTTGCCGGTGCCGTTGCGGTAACCGTTTCCGTTGCCGTTCGCGTGGCCGTTGCCATTCGCATGGCCGTTGCCGTTGCGATGGCCGTTGCCGTTCGCGGGAACGTCATGGATCCACGTACCCGAGTCGGACTGCCCCGCCGAGGAATCGACGAAACGAGAGACCGCCGGATCTTCCGGAAGATCTCGCCAGTCCGTACACCCGTCCTTCTCGAAGAAGAACTTCTCTTCGCCGAAGGCCGGCTTCAGGTGGTTGAGCCAACAAGCTGTCGGGTCGAACTTCGCATGGAACGGAACACCGACCCACTCGGGGTTGCGCGCCTGGAGGAAACGAAGGCTGAAGACCTTCTCACCGCCGATCGTCGAGATGCCGTCGACCGTGACCTTGCCCGGGCTCGCCGACATCGAGGGCCCGCGCGCGGTCCGCGCCAGGCCCGAGCACTGCCGATTCGCGTCCGAGTAGATCTGAAAGGCTTCGGCGAGTGGAACCTCGAAGTACTTCTTCGCGCCGGTGTCGCGCTCGACGAACATGTAGTACGGGATGCAGCCGAGTCGAACCTGCTTGTCCCACATCTCCGCCCACGCCGAGGCATCGTCGTTGACGTGACGGACGAGAGGCGCCTGCGTTCGAATCACCGCCCCCGTCGAACGGATGCGTCGGATCGCCTCTTCGACGGCCGGCGTCGAGAGCTCCTGCGGGTGCGAGAAGTGCGCCATGAGGGCGATATGCTTGCCGGCCTGGACGCATCGATCGAACAGGCGCAAGAGATCGTCGGCGTCCGGATCCGTGACGAAGCGATACGGCCAGAACGACAGCGCCTTGGTGCCGAGACGAATCGACTGCACGTGCTCGAGATCGGCCTCGAGCAATGTATCGAGATAGACCGCGAGATTCTTCGTCGACATGATCATCGGGTCGCCGCCCGTGAAGAGCACGTCGGTCGCGTAAGGATGCGCGCGGAGGTATCGCGTGAGAAGCTCGGCATCGCGGTTGTGCTGCTTGAGCTCGCGGATGCCGACGAACTGCGCCCACCGGAAGCAGTAGCCGCAGTAGGAGTGGCACGTCTGTCCCTGCGACGGGAAGAACAGCACCGTCTCCTTGTACTTGTGCTGGAAACCGAAGAGCCGCTCGCCGTCGAACATCGGCACGTTCTTGCCGAGCTGGTCGGAGGGGTGCGGGTTCAGGTCGAGGCGGATGCGATCGCATTCCGCCTTCAGGACGTCCTTCGGAGCCCCGTCGTCGAGCAGCTTCGCGATGGTGTCGAAGGCTTCCTGCGGAAGCATGTCGCGATGGGGAAAGGTCAAGCGATAGATCGGGTCGTCGGGAACGCGCGACCAGTCGATCAGTTCCTCGATGAGGTAGTTGTTCAGCTTGAAGGGAAGGACCTGCGCCACGACGCGGATATCGCGTCGGAGCTCTTCCGGAGCGGACTGAAGCTGAGGCAGATCCGCAAGCCGGGCGCCCGCCTGCACGCTGAGGCGCTTTTCGGTCACGGCCGCCGTGCCTCGACCGTTCGGGTCGAGTCGGCCGGCTCCGCCGCGCCCACTGTGTGTACTGCTGGCTTCCAGATGCATCCACACCTCCTTCCGGTGGCCTTGGAACCGCCTCGCCCGCCATCGCGACGTCACGGCCCGCTCGCTGCAGTCCGCGAGCCGGATCGAACCATGACACGACCAATGGGCGAAGCCAGATTCCTGGCGGGAGCACCGATTCGCGGCAGCCTCAAGGAATCGGTGACGTTATCGAAGTCGACCCCGCCCGGGCGAGTTGCCGCTGCCGGGCATCGAAAAACTACTTCTCGCGCGTCCAAAACGGCGAGGTCGATCGGTATTCGGAAACCCAACCGTCTCCGGTAGACCGCCTTGCGCGGTCAGGGGCAAGTTATACCTGCCTGGGTAACGGAAGTCAACCGGGCGCCTATCCTTCGGACGACCGGCAGATTCCTCCCTACGCATGTGTCAAGGGAGTATTCACGCTGAAATCGGTCGCCGCGGACGGCGCGTCACGCCCTATCGAAGGGCGTTTCGACCGAGGGTCGCACCGCGCATGCGGAGCCCTTGCGCGAACAGGCCGAGCCCGTACATCGCGAGACCGCATCCCATGAGCAGCACGATGACGAGTGCGGTCGCGGCGTTGGGCCTCGAGTCGATTCCGCTCGCAACGGAGACGACGAGTCCGATGAGTACCCACCCGCCGAGCGTTCCGATCGCGGCACCGAGGACCATGCGAAGCGGTGCGCCGATCCCGCCCACCGCCGGCAGCTCGCGAACCGGGGTCGCGCGCCTCGAAGGCGCGAGCGTGCCGACACGCTCGCGCCGTGCACGCGCGAGCAGGACGACCGCCGCGATGAGCCCCCCGACCAGCGTCGTCACGAAGAGCGCGAAGAAGCCGAGCGCCAGCGATCCGCCGCTCGCCAGCCCACCGGACGTCTGCTGGAACGATGCCAGGGCGAACAGCGAGAAGTCGTAGGCGCCGTGCATCGCCATCGGGACGAAAAGCGCGATCGGCAGCCACAGCCACCGTCGTCGCGGAGGCCGCTGGAAGGCTCGCCCGAGGCCGTACCCCATCACCACCCCGAGCGCGGCGTGGCACGGGATCGCCGTCAAGCCTCGAAGGATCGCCGTATCGAGCCCGCCCCTCTCGACGTAGAGCACGTTCTCGATCGTGGCGAAGCCGAGCGACGCCGCCACGCCGTACAGCAGGCCGTCGAGCGGGCCCTCGAGACGCACGAGCCGCGCGGTGAACAACAGCAGCACGGCGAACTTCAGGGCCTCTTCGGGGATCGCCGCGAGGAGCAGCGCCTTCGCGAGGGCAAGGACGAGCGGTGACGTGACCTCGCGGAGCAGAGCTTCCGCCGGCCCGGCGATCAGTAGGATCGGCACGAAGGTGAGCATCCCGAACAGGAACGTCGCCCACACGAGCCTCGGCGGCTCCGGGTACAGGTCCCTCGAGTGGAAATACCACAGGAAGGCGAGGGACGGGACGACGGCGATGAGCGTGCTGAACAGGTCCAAAGACGCTCCCTCTCGGGTTCGGGATTCTCTTGTACCGCTCCAGGATACGCACTTTCGAGCGGCCGAGCACGGCTCGAGCAGAACCGGGGCTCGTATTCCCCTATCGGCCGACCCGCCCACGGGGCTGGAATACGAGGCCCCGGCCCCGCGGCCCGGACCGCGGAAGTGACGGTCTGCGCCGGGTTTCGCCACGCCCGAGCGGCTCGAGCCCCCCGGCGACCGGCGCCTCCGTCCCCCTACCGCGAGCCCCCGTTGGCTCGAGACCGGCAGCCGCGAGATTTTCCTGTCATCCCCTCGGCGCTCCGGTGCGTCCTTCTCCCGGAACCCGTACGATCAAGACCCGACGGAGGTGAACCATGCACACCGCAATCCGACCCGCGAGCGTCCTCCTGATCGCGACGCTCCTCGTGAGCTGCGTCGAGAACGAAGAGGTCATCGAGGTCCGCGAGGACGGCTCGATCGAAGTGGTCGTGGCGGCCGCCTCGGATCAGATCGACGACCTCACGGACGGCTACTCGGTGCCGCTCCACGGCCCCTGGACGCCGGTCGACGCCACCACCGAGGCCTGGGTGACGAACGTCGGACGCGACACCGGAAGCCCCGAGGTCCGCAGCCGACAGGGCGCCTTCCCCGCCGGCCTCATCCGCGGGAACGAGAAGCTCCGGCTGGGCGCCCGCGCCGTCTTCGCCAGCGTCGAGGACTGGCCGGAATTCCTCGCCCCGGCCGAAGCCAGCTATCGGACCGCCTATCTGCGACGCAGCGCTGACCTCTCGATCGAGTCGCGCGGCGGCAAGACGGTGTACGTGTTCGAACGGACCTTCCATCGCCGACGCGGCATGCGCTCGGTCTGGATCGAGATCGGCGAGCGGCTCCCGGAAGACGTCATCGAGCGGATCGAGGACGAGGAGGAGACGCCGGCCGACATGGCCAAGATCACGCAGACGGTTCGCGACGTCTACGAACGGCTCTCCGAACAGTTCGTGCTCGATGCCCTCGAGCGCATCTACACGCACGGGGACGCTTCGCTTCCGCTCGACGCGCACACGCGCATCGTCCAGAGCGTCCGCGCTTCGATGAGCCGCTTCCTGAATCGCCTCCGGCTGGCCGACCTGCTCGACGCCACGCGCGCGTTCGACGAAAGCGAGAAGCTCGGGCAGGAGCCTCCCGTCCACCCTCTCACGCAGTTCGAATCCGACGCCCGGGACGCGTTGCGCGATGGCCTGACGAAGGCCCTCGCGGACGAGGACGGGCTGTCGCCGCGCCTGCGCAACGGCTTCCTCGAACGCCTCGAGTGGGGCTTCACCGCGGTGGACGCCTCGAGCGACCTCGGGGACGAGTCCTTCGCGATCACGATCGCGATGCCGGGCGTGATCGTGTCCGGCAACAACGACGGGCTCGACGCCGAGGGCCGCGCGGTCTGGCGCTTCGAGAGCGAGGATCTGATGCGGGGAGATCTGCGGATGCGCGTGGTCTCGGTGGTCGAATAGGGGGACACGCGATGGCCGCCATCGATTCCGACGCCGCAGCCTTCGACCGATGGGTCGCGGAACACGGAGGGCTCGTCCGACGCGTCTGCCGCTCGATCCTCCGCGACGCGGATCTGGGCGACGATGCCGCACAGGAGACGTTCGTCCGACTCTGGCGCCAGCTGACGGCACGCCGACGCCCGGACTCGATCGCCGGCTGGCTGAGACGCGCCGCCGTGAGTGCATCGCTCGACCAGTTCCGCCGCCGCCAGGTGCAAGCCACCGCCACGCGCGAGTTGCAAACGCGCGCCGACCACGCGTCGCGGCCCCGCGGCCCGATCGACGCGGCGGCGGACGACGAGCTTCGCCGGCACTACGAAGCGGCACTCGCCCGCCTGCCCGAAGGCCAGCGGACGGTCTTCCTCCTGCGACACGAGGGCGGCCTTCGTCTGAGCGAGGTCGCCGAGGCGCTCGGGATCGCGCTCCCGACCGCCAAGACCCAGTTCGCGCGCGCCTGCGTCCGACTGCAGGGACTGCTCGCCGCCTTCCGAAACGACTCGCCCCGATCGGCGCCACCTCGCACCGACGGAGACGACACCCAGGAGACCCCGAGATGAACCCGAACCTCGACCGAATCCGAGAGCTCATCGCGCTCGATCTGTACGGCGAGCTCGACGCCCACGAGAAGACCGAGCTGCGCGATGCCCTCGACCGCTCCGCCGACGCGCGAGCCTACGCCGAGGAGATGCGGGCGGGCCTCGGCGCCCTGCAGCCGACCGTTTCCGGCGACGTCGATCCGGATCTGCCCGCCGGCTGGGACGACCGCCTGCGCGCCTCCCTCGATGCCGAAGCCGATCCCGGAAATCGCAGGAGGCCAAGGCCCCTCGCGGTCGGGGTCGGCACGATCCTCGGGTTCGCGGCGGGAGTTCTCCTGACGTGGGCCGTCCTTTCGCCCGCGGGCCCCGACGCGGCCGGACCGGCGACGGCCCGAGCCAGCAACGTCACGACGAGCGCGCTGAGGCCATCGACGACCGGCCCGGGCACGGGGCGGCCCCTCATCGCGACCCCGACCAATCCGACCAGGGCTCCAGCCACCGCCGCGATCCAC
>CAZQZX010000156.1:0-16566 GCA_964597885.1 uncultured Planctomycetota bacterium | reverse complement strand
ACGCTCCGCGAGCTGCCGCTCGGGGGGACGGCCGTCGGCACGGGGATCAACGGGCATCCGGAGTTCTCGCGCCGCGTGTGCGAGCTCCTCGAGTCGGAGTCGGGGATCGCGTTCGCCGAGGCGGACAACCACTTCGAAGCGCAGGCGGCCAACGACGCGTGCGTCGAGGCGAGCGGGCACCTTCGAACGATCGCCGGATCGTTCGCGAAGATCGCCAACGACATCCGCATGCTCGGCTCGGGACCGCGCTGCGGGATCGGCGAGATCCGGATTCCGTCGCTTCAGCCCGGAAGCTCGATCATGCCCGGCAAGGTCAATCCGGTGATGAGCGAGATGCTGGCGCAGGCCGCGATCTACGTGATGGGCCTCGACGTCACCAACACGATCGCGGGACGCGACGGTCACTTCGAGCTCCTCGTCACCCTGCCGCTCATGTGCCACGCGATCCACGAGCAGGTCCGCGTGCTCGCCAACGGCGCTCGGGTCTTCACGGCGCGCTGCGTCGAGGGCCTGGAAGCCGATGAGGCGCGCTGCAAGGAGCTGGTGGAGAAGAGCCTCATGCTCGTGACCGCCCTCAACCCCGAGATCGGCTACGACAACGCTGCCGCGGTCGCCAAGCAGGCGTACGCCGAGAACAAGACCCTCCGGGAGGTGATCCTGGAGCGTGGCCTCATCGAGGAAGCCCGCCTGGACGAGCTCCTCGATCCGCTGAGCATGACGCAGCCGAAGTCGTAAGTCGCTACTGAAGTTGCGTTAAGGCGATCCTGCGGGCCCCGCCGCCGCATTTTCCTCAAGAACCGCTCGAATCTTCACGCTCGTCTTGCGAACTTACTGTATGGGTGTTACCATACAGTCGAACAGATGAGTGAGATCCTCCACTATCAGGTCGATTCGAGCTCGGGAGTCCCGGCCTACCGCCAGATCATGGATCAGGTCCGGTACTACGTGGCCTCGGGCGCTCTCGGCGCGGGAGACAAGCTCCCGAGCATCCGCAACCTCGCCAAGCGCCTCCGTGTGAATCCCACGACGATCACGAAGGCCTACAGCGAGCTGCAGCATGCCGGCATCGTCGAGCTCGTGCAGGGCAAGGGGGTCTTCGTCGCCGAGTCGCAGGAAGCGGCCGGGGAGCGGGAGACCGTCGAGGAGCTTCGGCGGTACGCGACACCACTCGCCGAGGCGGCCCGCGAGGTGGGGGCCGACTTCGAGGTCGCCTCCCGGATCCTCCAGGAGGAGATGAGCCGTCTGGCCGGGGCCGAAGCCGAGCCTCAGGACAAACCGGACGGGATCGCGAACGAAAGGGATGAAGCATGACGACGGATGCAGCCATCGAAGCCCGCGGGCTCGTGAAGCGATTTGGCGGCGGTGGAGCTCGGGCCGTCGACGGTCTCGACCTGGTGGTGCCCCGCGGTACGGCCTACGGGCTGATCGGACGCAACGGGGCGGGGAAGACCACGACGCTACGCATGATCATGGCGCTCCTGCGGCCGGACGAAGGGGCGGCCCACGTGCTCGGGCGCAATCTGTGGACGGCCCCCGCATCGCATCGCGAGCGCGTCGCGTACGTCTCCCAGGATCAGAACCTGACTCCCTGGATGACGCTCGACGAGCTGTGCCACTTCGCGTCGCACCTCTACTCGCGATGGGACGCGGCGTACGCGCGGCGGCTCGCCTCGGGGTTCCAGCTGCAGATGGATCTTCCGGTCGGCGTAATGTCCGGTGGTGAGCGACGCAAGGCAGCGCTCCTTCTGGCGCTCGCGTCTCGTCCCGAGCTCGTCGTGCTCGACGAACCGGCCGCGGGGCTCGACCCGGTCGCGCGTCGCGAGCTGATCGACGCGCTCGTCGAGATCCTCGCCGATCAGCCGGGCTTCAGCCTCGTGTTCTCGTCGCACATCATCAGCGATCTCGAGCGCATCGTCGATCACGTCGGAATCATGGACCGGGGCAAGCTGCTCGCCTCGAGCCCGGTCGACGACCTCAAGAGCCGCACGAGGCGGTTGCAAATGATCTTCGAAGGGAGTCACCCTCCGCCGGGGTTCCGGCTTCCGGGTGCGATCCGGCTCGAGGTCGACGGCCCGGTCGTATCGGCCATCGTCCAGGGGGAAGAGGAGGCGACGTACCGTGCGCTGGAACGTCAGTACGGAGCGCGCCTCCATGTCTTCCCGATCGGCCTCGAGGAGATCTTCATCGAGATGGTCGGAGCCGAGCCGGCTCCATCGCAGGAGGTGGGGGTATGAGCTCGCTTGCGCAACAGGGCGATTCGTTTGGCTCGGTCGATGTCGATCGGGCGGCGGCGACGATGGCGAGTCGGCGGTTTCGCGGCTTGCTGTGGCGTGAGCACCTCGCGCACGGACGGCTCGTGTACGGCTATGTCGGGACCTGGATCCTGTGTCAGTGGGTCCTCCTGCTGTTCGGGAACCCGGCGCCGACCTTCCTGTTCGGCGGTTTGTGCGCCCTGTATTTCGCGTCCGCCTTCGCGTGCAGCGACGCCCGCGACGGAGCCCAGGAGTTCGTTCTCGCGCTGCCTTCGACCCGGGGCGAGCTTTTCCGCGTGCGGCTTCTCTATTCCGGCGGCGTGCTGTTGACGCTGCTCGTCGGAAGCGCGCTCGCGATTCGATTCGAGCTGGCGCAGAAGCTGTGGTCGTTGTTCGTCGAGACCGGATTCACGGAATCCTACGCGCCGATCGACACCGTCTGGATCATCGCCGGCGTCGTGGTGCCGTTCGCGGCCTTCGCCTTCACGTTCGCGTTCGGTGCGATCGCGACGGACGCTCGATCCGCGAGCTCTTCGAGCACCGTCGGCTTTCTGTTCACGGGCCTGGTCGTGATGGCGGGGCTGGTTCTGGAGTACTTCGCGCTGGGCCGCCAGACGGGGTATCTCGCCCTCGCTGCCGCATTCGTGTGCTCGCTCGCGTGCCTGTTCCTGGGATACCGCGCCTTCCTCGTGAAGGACGGGATCGACCGCCCGGCTTCTCGCGTTCACGGTGGTTCGTCGGGCTCGAATGGGTCCGGCTTCGTCGCCGCTCTCGTGATCATCGGCGTGCTCGGCCTGCTGGCCGTCCTCGCCTTCTACCTTCTCACTGCTCGACCTGTGGAGCCCTGATCATGGCCATGCCTCTCGTACTCATCGCGGTCATCGGACTCGTCTTCTTCGTGGTTCTGACGATGCTCGGCGGAAGTCGGTCCCCTCGGGTCGGGCACCACAGGGGCAGGCATGCGAGCGGATGGCGTCGTCCCTTCCGATTCGTCGGACCGGTGCTCGGCGTGGCGCTCTTGGTGGTGCTCGCTTTCGGCACGGTCGACGGCGTGCAGCGGGAGTACGACGAGCCCGAGGCGATGTCGAACGAGCTGTTCGACGTCCCGACGACGTTCCTTCCCGATTCGCCGGTCGTGCACCAGGAGCGCGCGATCGCGGCGGCCGAAGCCGGCGAGCCGATCAGCGTGGTCGTCCACGTCGTGATCGCCGACCATCACGACTGGGGGCTGCGGCCGATCACCGGCGAGACGTTCCGATTTCACGGCGTCCCCGAGCATAGCGGTGTGGTCTCGATGAGCCGAGAGATCAGCGGCGCCGACCTTGTGGTCTCGCTCGAGGTCGGGCGGTTCGTGCGCCGCGGCGAGTCCCCGAAGTTCGTGCTCGAGGGCCACGTCGCGGTCGACGACTTCAACATCTCGGCGCACATGGGCGTCAGCCAATCGGTCGAGGTCGGGAAGCTCGGCGAGATCGCCACGACGTTCGCCGGCCGCAATCGAGGGCGGTTCTTCTCGCTGAATCCCAACCGACAGCGGAAGCTCGTCGTGCTCGCCTTGCCGCACATCATTTCCGACGACGATCGCGGGCTGACGCCGATTCCGATCGACGCGCTGGTCGCTTCGGCGGGTGGATACCCGAAGGTGAGATGGGAAGGGCTTTCGGGGTCCGGCGCGAGCTCCAGTGTCCCCGGGCTCGATCTCGCGCTCCACCTCGGCAAGGCCAGCCTGACCCTGATTGCCGCGGCCCTGCTGTTGATGACGTTCTTCCGGCATCGAGCGCTCGCACTCGCCGGTATCGCGATGTTCGTCGTGCTCTTCGTCGTCAGTGTGGATCGCTGGATGGTCGGTGTTCATCGCCATCGGGCACAGGACGCCGAGCTCGAGATCGCGACTCGGTGCACGGCCGTCGAGCTGCTCGGTCAGTCGTTCTTCTTCCGCGACACGGCAAAGACGGTCGTCGGCGATCTGTCCAGGGATCCCGAGGCCCCGGAGCGGGTGCGCGATGCCGCGCGCGAAGCGCATTGGCGCATGGATCTGCGTTGAGGCCAAGGCGATACACGCGCGCCCGGATTCTCTCTCGAACCGCTCGCGGCGAGGATCGCGGCGGTGGCTCAGGCGCCCTTGAAACGCCGAATCCGTCCGCATAGGATGGGGGCGGAGAATACGAGCGTGGGCTGAGAGTACCCATGCGCGGGCCGGGGGGTTCCAGGAGACGAGGAACGCGAGCCTGAAAGAGAACCTGTAGGTGAAGACAAGGGGCGTCCATGCGATTCACGAAACCTCGTCGGCTTGACGTCCGGTCGGGTCGGCGCGCACACCCTGCCGCTTTCCTGGCGGCCCTCGGATGTTTCATCGTCCTGGCGACACCGGCACTCGCCGACTCGATCCTGTTCAAGGACGGCCGCTTCATCGAAGTGCCGAACGCGCAGGCGAGCGACGCCGGGATCACCGTCCGATACGAGAACGGGACGGTCCTCGTTCCTCATGAGCTCATCGAGGAGTTCTTCATCCTCGATCCGAGCGGTGCCTTCACCCCGAGGAACGACGAGGAGAAAGCCAAGCTCGAGGAGGGGCTCGTTCCCTTCGAGGGCAAGTGGATCCCGGCGACTCGTCGCGATAAGCTCGTGGCCGATCGGCAGGAGCAGCGACAGCAGCGGCTCGAGGAGTATCGCGAGCACATGCTGTGGCGCAGCCGCTACAAGGATTCGACGAAGCACTTCAACTTCGAGTACACCGTCCCGCCCGACGTCGCCGAGAACTATCGCGAGATGTTCGAGGTCTTCTACACGCACATCTCCAAAGAGTGGGGGATGCGTCAGAGCGGCGGCAAGAAGCTCAAGGTTTGCTTCTACAACAACCGGAAAGACTTCGAGCGCATCGGAAACGTTCCGACGGGCGTCCTCGGCTACTTCCGCTTCGTGGATCCGATCGAGCTGAACTTCTTCTACGAGCGCCGCGATGAGCGGATGACGCTCGACGTGCTCTTCCACGAAGCGAATCACTACATGATGTTCCTCTACACGAAGAAGGGGTACACGCTCCCGCCGTGGATCGAGGAAGGTCTCGCCGAGTACTACGGCGCGAGTATCTGGGACCCGCAGAAGAAGACGCTCAGCATCGGTCACATCCAGGAAGGTCGGCTGGTACGCATGCAGGACGCGATGGACGGCGGCGACACCCAGGGGCTCCTCGACCTGATGCGCGAACCGTCGATCGACGCCATGCAGTACGCGTGGGCGTGGTCGCTCAATCACATGCTCCTCGAGGACCGCAAGTACAAGTCGAACTACCGCAAGTTCGTGCAGAAAATGTCCCGCGACAAGCTCAAGCGCGAGCCCTGGCCCAGAAACCCGAACTTCCAGTGGGTGAAGCCGGACTACGCGATCTCGATGTTCCAGAAGATGCTGAAGATCAAGGATCTCAAGGCGTTCGAATCGCAGTGGTACGAGTACATCCGCTCGATGGACGTGAAGTCGAGTCGCGGGTACTACGAGGCCGGTCTGTTCTGCATGCGGTGGAACCGGCCCGTGCGCGCGACGCTGTACTTCAAGAAAGCGCTCGAGATGGGAACCGACAACCCGTCCGTGTACGAAGAGCTCGGCAAGGTGCTGTCGCAGCGCAAGAAGTATTCCGAGGCCATCGATGTCCTCCAGGATGGGCTGAAGATCGATCCGCTGAACGCCCACCTCCACATGGCGCTCGGTACCGCACACATCCGGTCGGGCAAGAACAAGGAGCTCGGTCAGAGCCTTCAGCGGCTCGCGATCGAGATCGATCCGGACGATAACTCGCTGCTGACGCAAGTCGAAGGCTTCGAGGCCCTCCTTTCGGGAGGTCTCGGTGGCTAGTCCCGGGGAAGTGAGAAGGGAGAGTGCGATGTCGAGATTCGCGATCGCCGCGGTCCTGCTCGTCGTTTGTGCCGGGTCGGAAGTGCGGGCCCAGTCCGCGTATACCGACAAGGAGACGGGCTTCCGCATCACGGTGCCGAAGGACTACGAGGAGACCGGCGCGGACTTCCGATTCGACTTCAATCTCGGTGGCGAGAAGAAGACGGACTACATCAGCACCGCGGACCATCGCCTCGTCAGCTTCCGCAAGGACGAGTCGAAGCGGGGTTGGGGGAGCTTCGGCCGTACCACGGGGCTCGACTGTTACTACTTCCCGGCCGACCTCTCGGCCGAGATCGGCGACCTCGGCGACAAGAAGTTCTCAGGCAGCCGCATCTACCGCGACTTCCAGGATTTCGCGCGCGATCAGATCCGTGGCTTCTTCTTCACGAAGGAGAAGGAGACGAAGGTGGCGGGGTTCCCGGGCAAGGTCTACGAGATGCGCTTCGAGAAGGGCGTGGAAGAGCCGATGACGTGGCTTGCCTTCGCGTTCGACATCCCGGGTGGGCAGTTCGCGCTCGTCTATCGCAGCGCGGACGGCGATCTGTCGAAGAGCCGCGGCAAGTTCGCGCGCTCCGCATCCACGTTCAAGCTGTTGCGCAAGGACGGCCTGAACTGGATGGGCCTCAAGGACGCCGATCGCGAGAAGGTCGAGAAGGGAATCACGCAGGGGCAGAAGGAGTCTCTGAAGCGAATGGGCCCCGAAGAGCTCGCAGCGTGGAAGGAGCAGCGTCGCGAGGAGCTCTACCAGATCGAGATCGACCGTCTCGAGAAGGGGTGGCGCGCGCAGCGAGAGGGCGACTATCTGATCCTGAGCGAGGGGAGCAAGAGCTTCACCAAGCAGGTTCGCGGGGCCCTGAAGGGAATGGAGTCGTGGTGTGAGAAGACCTTCGGCGACGTTCGCTTCAACCCACCGACCGATCCTCCCTACTATCCGGGGGGCGGTATCGTGTTCGTCCGGAAAGCGAACGGCATCGGGATCTCGATCGGAGGCGCGAGCATGGGCGATGTCCCGCGCGTGACCATCAACGAGTCGGACACCTTCGACCCGCAGTACGAGCTCCGTAACGTGCTGGGATTCGTCGTGGACGCGTGGCTCGGCCGGCAGCACAGCGGATTGGAGAACAAGCTTCCGGGCTGGTTCGCGATCGGGCTCGATCGCCTGATGGATACAGGGAAGATCAAAGGCACGCGGATTTCGTTCCCGATCGACAAGGGGGATTCTCTGCAGCGATTCGTCATCGGCCAGGCCGGCAAGTCCAACGCGCCGTGGATTCCGCTGCAGGACGTGTTCACCATGCCGCGCTCGGCGATGTACCAGAACCGTCAGGCCACGGTGCAGGCCGTGGCGGCGGTGCGCTACCTTCTCGTGGGGCCCGGAGCGAAGTCCTCGAAGACCAAGAGCCTCGTGCAGCGAATCCTCGAGAACACGAGCGAGGTCATGACCGAGGAAGAGGCCGCGAAGCGCGAAGCCCGGAAGAAGGCGCTCAACAACCTCGAGAAGAAGGAAGAGAAGAAGGAGCTCACCGAGGAGGAGCTTCTGGCCAAGGAAGATGCGGAGTACAAGAAAAGGCGTGAGGGAGGCGGGGGTGCCGCGGACTCCTATGCTTCCGAGACGGTCAAGAAAGTGAATGACCGAACGTTCGGCTACTGGGGCGAGAAGGAGTGGTCAGCACTGGATCGCGCCGTCGAAAGCTACACTCGCAAGATTCTTCAGTAACCGCTCGCACTCGATGCGAGCCTTTCCCCTTACGGAAGCGCCGCATCATGCTCGTCGGTATCGCTCAGATCGCCCCGGTCGTGCTCGATCGCGAGGCCACGCTCGACAAGGTCGTCCATCGGATCGAGGAAGCGGGGAAGGGCGGTTTGAAGCTTGTCGCCTTCGGGGAAGCCCTCGTCCCTGGTTACCCGGTCTGGCTGTCACGGACGGGCGGCGCCCGGTTCGATGACGACGATCAAAAGGAGCTCCACGCCCGCTATCTCGACCAGGGCGTCGACATCGCGGCGGGGCATCTCGATCGCGTCTGCGAGGCGGCTCGGGCCGGCGGCGTCGCGGTCGTTCTCGGCGCCATGGAGCGCGCGTCCGATCGCGGCGGGCACACCCTCTACTGTTCGTGCGTGTACATCGGCCCCGACGGGACCGTCGGATCCAGCCACCGCAAGCTCGTGCCCACGTACGAGGAGCGCCTCTCCTGGGGGGCGGGCGACGGAGCGGGCCTGGTCGTGCATGACCTTCCGCCGTTCCGCGTCGGCGCCCTCAACTGCTGGGAGAACTGGATGCCGATGGCGCGCGCGTCGCTGTACGCCGCCGGCGAGAACGTGCACGTCGCCATCTGGCCGGGGAGCGACCACAACACCGGCGACATCACGCGGTTCATCGCGCGCGAGTCCCGGTCGTACGTGATCTCGGCGAGCGGGCTCCTGCGCGAGGAAGACTTCCCCGCCGACGTGCCGTCGCGCGAGCGGATCGTTCCCACGAAGGGCGAGATGCTCCAGAACGGCGGGTCGGCTGCGGCAGGCCCCGACGGCGAGTGGATCCTCGAGCCGGTCGTGGACGAGGAGTGCCTCCTCACCGTCGAGCTCGACCACCAGAAGGTGTTGCGCGAGCGGCAGAACTTCGACGCATCGGGGCATTATTCGCGGCCGGACGTCCTGCGGCTTCACGTCGACCGCCGTCGCCAGTCGACCGTCGAGTGGAGCGACGGGCCCGACGCCTGACGCGACTACTTCGCGTACAGGTCGATGATGCTCTCGACGGCGCGCCGGCAGACCCGGCAGTACGCGTTCGTGTTTCGCGTGAACATGATGCAGTCGGCTTCGGGTCGGTAGATCCCCTTCGCCTGGTACGCGCCTCCCTCGAACGCCCCGACCTTGCCCGCGAATCGCTCGCCGCGAAGCATCGGCGTCGTCTTGGTTTTGATCTCATCGAAGAGCGCCTCGAGCTTCTCCTCGGGGGCGCCCTCCGCGCGCAGCTCGCTGCGGCGCTTCTGATACCGGAGCGAGACCTCGTCGTAGGCCTTCTGATTCCACGGCGTCGGTAGCGGAGTGTCGGGCGTCACGAGATCCTTCCACTTCAGCTCGTCGGGATCGAGGAGAGCGGTCACGTTCGGCTCCCAGGGTTCGATCCCCGGCGCCGTGAACTCCTCGTACGCGACCGAGGACGTGTAGTACTCGTCGGCGAGGCCCGCGAACGAATGGCCGAACTCGTGCACGAACAGGTAGGCGGACTCCCGGCTGCGGCCGGCGACGGTCGAGTACAGGTTGAAGATGCCTCCGCCCCCGTACTTCCGCGTGTTGGCGACGAGCACGAGCGCATCGTAGGGCGCGGCCGCCGCGATCTCCCGGATGTCACGATTGCGGACGCTCAGCATGTAGCGATCGCTGTCGAGCGCGTTGAACGAGAGGCCGAGCGGCGTGCGGTTCCAGAATCCGCCGCGCGGGTTCGAGACGCCCGAGCGTTCCGACGTGACCGCGATCGCGCGAACGTTGAAGTCGGCCTTGCGGCTGCGGTAGGGCTCCTCGGCGAAGAGCGCCGCGACGAGTCCGTCGACGGTGCGATTCCAGTCCGGGAGCTCGCTCGACGTGTAACCGTCGCCGAGAAAGAGCAGATCGACCTTGGTGGATGAGGGGCCGCTCTCGAGCACGGTCCGCACGGAGACGCTGCCGACGGGCGACCGATCGACGAAGCGGCTCGCGGGATCGACCATCGTCGCGAAGATCTGACGAAAGCGGCCATCGGGCTGTCGCTTTTCGATCACGACCTGCACGGGAGACTTGGGCTCGGGGAAACGCTGCGATTCGTGGAACGTTCCCCAGTGGTCACGCGCCTCGGCCGTGGTCTCCCACTCGCCGTAGATGCTCGCGAAGCCGCGCGAGTAGAGGGGGCGGTTGCTCTCCGGGTCGAGGACCACGACGCGATAACGCCCGAGGTCGGTGTTGTCGATGAGCTGCGTGCGGCTCCCCGGCCACGGACCTTCCAGGCGGACGGAGTCGACGGCGATTCGCTCCTGCGAGATGTCCCCGCTGTGGTGGTAGTCGAGTCGAAGCGTCCGGCCGGTGAACCGCCGGTCGAAGTCGTCTTCGGCTGCGAGGGCGGCCGACGGAATCAGGATGCACAGCAGGGCGGCGGCGTGCGAAAGGAGTCTTGCCATCGTTCCTCGGGGCTGGCGCTTTGGGCGCGGGTTGTCGGTGACGGGCATGCGGGGATTATACGGATCCGGGGGCCGCGCAGGCGCCAGATCCCGGCCGCGAAACGACAACTCCGAACGTTTCGTTTTCGGGCGGATCCTGGTATGCTGACCGCGTTCCGGAAGGCGGTTCCGGACCTTCGCTCCCGGTCCCTTCTTCACACGAAGAACCAGATTCCGCGAGGCCACCCCAGCGATGCGAGTCTACCTCGATCTCCTGAATGATCTCCTCGAGCACGGCACTCGGAAGGAGGATCGAACCGGCACCGGTACGCTCAGCCGGTTCGGCCATCAGATGCGCTTCGATCTGTCGAAGGGCTTTCCGTGCCTGACCACGAAGAAGCTGCACCTGAAATCGATCGTGCACGAGCTGCTGTGGTTCCTGCGCGGCGACACGAACATCGGGTACCTCAAGGAGAACGGGGTTCGCATCTGGGACGAATGGGCGGACGAGAACGGTGAGCTCGGTCCGGTTTACGGCAAGCAGTGGCGACGCTGGGAGGCACCCGGCGGCGATACGATCGATCAGGTCGCGGGCGTCGTCGAGCGCATCCGTCGCGACCCGGACTCCAGGCGGCTGATCGTGTCCGCCTGGAACCCGGCCGACGTCGATCGCATGGCGCTGCCGCCGTGTCACTGCCTGTTCCAGTTCTACGTGGCGGATGGGCGACTGTCGTGTCAGCTCTATCAGCGTAGCGCCGACGTGTTTCTCGGCGTGCCGTTCAACATCGCGTCGTACTCGCTCCTGACGATGATGATCGCTCAGGTTACCGGCCTGCGTCCGGGCGAGTTCGTGCACACGTTCGGCGACGTCCACCTGTACTCGAATCACATCGAGCAGGCGCGCGAGCAGCTCACTCGCCAGCCGCGGTCGCTCCCGAGCCTCGAGATCGATCCTTCGGTCCGCGAGATCGAAGACTTTCGGTTTGAGCATTTTCGTCTGGTCGACTACGACCCGCACCCGAATATCAAAGCCCCCGTTGCGGTGTGAGGATGCCATGATCGTCAGCATGATCGTCGCGGCCGCCGAAGGAAACGTGATCGGCGTCGGCAATCGCCTTCCGTGGCATCTCCCCGCGGACCTCGCGCGCTTCAAGAGCCTCACGATGGGGCACCACCTCATCATGGGGCGCCGCACGTGGGAAGCGATCGGCCGTCCGCTTCCGGGGAGGACGAGCGTGGTGGTGTCGCGGCGCGAGCATCTGGAGCTCGAGGGGGCGGTGGTCGTCTCGACGATCGATGCGGCGCTCGCGCTGGCGCGCAAAGCCGGAGATGACGAGGCCTTCGTGATCGGCGGGGGCGAGATCTACCGCGCGGCGATGGCGCAGGCGGATCGCATCTACCTCACCCGGATCCACGGCGCGTTCGAGGGCGACACGTTCTTCCCGGCGATCGAGGAAGGCGAGTGGAGCGAGACCGGGTCGGAAGGGTTCGAATCCGATTCCCGGAATCCGTACGACTACGAGTTCGTGCTGCTCGAGCGTCGCGCAGGCGTCCAGCCCGCGAGCTGAACGCCTGGCGATGAGGCCCCCCTGAGCGGGGCTCGAAGCAACAAAGCTCGTGCGAACGCGACGCCTAGGCGATCGCGCCTTCCTTCCCGACGATCCTGCGAAGGATCCCGAGCTGCCCGACGTGGTAGGCCTCGTGGAACTGGAAGAACACGACCTTGTCGCCTTCCGTCTCCTGGAAGCCGGGCGGGTAGTTGCTCTCGCCCTGGGGCTTGGTGAACGCGTCATCCGGCGCCTGCTCGAGCCCCTTCAGCAGCCGGCTCTGCGATTCGCGGAGCTTGTCGCGCAGCGTGTCGAGCGAGAGGTACGCTTCTTCGGACTGCCGCTCGCTGCCGCGACCGTACGCTTTGCCCTGCGCTTCGGTGAGGATCGGCTCCTGCTCGAGGACCTGCAGGATCAGGTCGCGGGCGAACACCATGTGTCCGAGGATCCAGTTGATCGAGTTGCCGCCTTCGGGCCAGGCTCGCGCTTCTTCGTCGGTGAGCCCCTCGATGTTCTTCTCCGCGGCGTAGAAGTTGATGCCGTACAGCCGCTTCAGATTGTCGCGATCCATGGATCCGTCCTCCTGGATTCGGGAAACCGTCTCGTGGCGGGCGACCGGACGCGCCCTCGTGCGAGAGTAGCCTGCATCTCCCGCCGGCGCTACTGTTCCGTCTCGTCGCCTCGGGATGCGTCGCCGGGAAGGCGGGCGAGCAGCTCCTTGGCGAGCCGCTCCATCACACGGATCCGCCCCGCGACGTTGAAGTGACAGGAGTCGAAGTAGAGCGTCTCCTCGACCTCGGCAAAGACGTCCGATGCATCGACGTACTGGATGCCGTCGGCCGCGAGCTGTCGTCCGGCTTCGCGCAGCAGCGGATAGCCCACCTTGACGCCCTCGATCCACGCCGGCGGAGCGCTCCCGGTTTCGATTTCGCTGGTCGTGAGCGGTTTCGATCCCTCGTCGTGAAGGGTCGGCTGGAGCGCGTGCAGGTAGAGTGCGCCTCGGTCGCGGCACAGCGTGTCGATCGTCCTCGAACACTCGGCCCAGGTGGAGACGCCGGCGCGAATGGCACTGTCGTCCGATGCGGGGACGGCTTCGCTCGGCTTCTTCCAGAGGTCGGTCTGTTCGGCGGCGAGCTTCTCGAGGTGACGCTCGTAACGACGAGCCCAGGTCGCGCGTTCGGACTCCATCCGCGCCATCATGAACGAGCCGACGATGCTGCTCCAGTAGAGGCGCCCGCGCAGGGTCCACGTGGCGAGGCGGTTGACGGAGAGCTGGGCGTCCCGCATCTCGAACAGCCGCTCGAGGGCGGCGCGTGATGTTCCTCCGGCGGCGAGCGGCGCCCAGTGCGTGTAGCTCGGGAGGGACTCGGGCGATCCGAACGCGGCGTTCTGGTTCGAGAGCGCCACCTCGTTGAAACCGTCGAGGTTGATCACGGCATCGGGCACGTGGCCGAGGCTCGCGAGGTACGTGAGCACGAGGGCTTGTTGCGGCTGCTTGTACGCCGCGTGAGCCCAGTTGAGGACGCGCGGGCGCCGTCCGTCCAATCGCGGATCGCCGGCGAGCGCCTCTTCGATGACCTTGCCGTTCAGCGAGCATCCGGCCGCGACGGAGCCTCCGAGCATCAGGACGACGAAGTCCTTCTGACGGCGCTTTCCGTTCTCGAAGTACGCGAGGACGCCGAAGGGATCTCTTCCCGTCGCGAAGCCGAAGTACGGGTGCAGCTCGTTCGTCGTGCCGGGCCGATTGGCGGCGGCGGCGCGCTGGCGGTCCGTGTCCTCGCCGGCCTCGGGTACCAGCTCCGAGACCGCGCTCCGGCATCGCTCGACGCCGTAGCGCAGGTCCGACGGTCGCCACGGACGTCCCGTGAGCGCCATCCCGGCGCGGTGAGCGGTGTCCGCCAGAACGAACGTGATCGACAGCAGGATCGCGAGGAACAGGAGCTTCTTGCGTTGCGTCATGGCCGCGTTTCCTCGACGTCGATGTTGTGCTCCCGATGGGGATCGATCTTCAGATACTTCGCGAGGTAGTGGGATCCGACATAGAACGGGACGGTATCGATGAGCGCGGCGATCAGCTTGAAGACATATCCCGAACCGATGAAGACCCAGAGCTGAGGCCAGACGGCTTCGGCCTCGTCGATCGGAAGGCCTTTGGCCCAGAAGTGCGTGATCGTGATCACCGCGAACGTATCGATGAACTGGCTGACCACGGTCGATCCGTTGTTGCGAAGCCACAGGTGCTTGCCGCGGGTCAGGCGTTTCCAGAAATGGAACAGGTAGACGTCGCAGAACTGCGCGGCCATGAACGCGAGCATCGAGGCGACGACGGCGCCCATCGTGAGCGCGCGGATCCGGAAGAACGCGTAGTCGTAGCTGTCGGGGGAAGGGAGTCCGGCCGCGTCGAGCTCGACGTGCGGCGGAAGGATTCCGCCCAGCCACACGAACAGGACGACCCAGAGGTTGAGCATGACGCCGACGAGTACCACCCAGTTCGCGCGTCGCCGTCCGTAGAACTCGCTGATGAAGTCCGTGCACAGGAACGTCGCGGGGTAGGGGAGAACCCCGACTGCCAGCGCGAAGGGGATCTTGGTGCCGAACACCTCGAACGACATGTCGATGAATCGAGAGACGCCGAGGATGTTCAGCATCGTCATCGATCCGAGGAAGAGCCCCGCGAGGATCAGGAACACGCGCTCCCGGCGTTCATGGAGCTTCGAATCGACGTAGTCGTAAGGCAAGCCGTCGGACATGGCAACGGGAGTGTACAGCATGTGTCCCGAGTTCGCGAATCGGGCGATCGGGGGGAACTCGAGCTTCGCCGCCGTGCGTGGTTCTGGTATTCTTGGCGCCGGCTCGGGTTCGGCCGAGTGGTTCGATCAACAGGAGCTCAGCGCATGGCCTTCGAATGGATTCCGGAGCGTTCCGCCAAGTGGGACGCGGACAAGAAGCGCGTCATCGGGGATGCGGCAGCGGGGATCTTCGATCGTCGCTTCAGCGAGTGCAGCGACGGTGACGTGCTGCCGGGTGAGTGGTGGCGCGTCGAGGAGGACGGCACCGTCGTCGGATTCGGCTGGCTCGATCTCGTGTGGGGAGACGCCGAGGTCACGTTGGCGGCGGATCCGGGCGCGAAGGGGCGCGGTGTCGGTACGTTCATTCTCGAGCAGCTCGAAGCCGAAGCGCAGAGGATGGGAGTCCACCGTGTCTACAACACCGTCCGCTCGAACCACCCGGAGCGCGACCACGTCACGGCCTGGCTCACGAAGCGCGGTTTCGAGCTCTCCGAAGACGGAAGCCTCTTCCGGCGCACGTCGAAGGTCCGGACCTGACTCGAATCCGCAGCCTGCCGGCGAGCGAAAGCTTGGGGGAACCCTGACCCAGGAGCCCGTCCGTCCCATGATGATCCGCCGTTCGCTTCCCGTCCTCGCACTCGTGATGCTTCTCGTCGGCTGCGCGTCGCCGACGCCCAATCGAGATCCTTCGGGAGAGGTGTTCCCGAGCGTCCGCGGTGAATCGCTCGAAGGACAGAAGGTGCAGATCCCCGAGGATTGGGCCGGTAAGCCGACGGTCGTGCTCGTCGGTTACAAGCAGCGGGCCCAGTTCGATGCCGATCGATGGCTGTACGGTCTGCTCCAGGCCGAGACACCGGTGGCGCTCTACGAGGTGCCGACGATCAAGGGGCTCTTCCCTCGGATGCTCGCGGGGACGATCGACGAAGGGATGCGGGGCGGGATCCCCTCGGAGGACTGGCAGAGCGTCGTCACGGTGTACGGCGACGCGTCGAAGATCGTCCGCTTCACCGGGAACACGCGCGGGCAGAACATCCGCGTGCTGCTCCTCGATGCCGAGGGCAAGGTCCGCTGGTTCCACGACCGCGGCTTCTCCGCGGGGAAGATGCTCGAGCTCGACCGCGCCGCGCGAGAGCTCGGCCGCTAGTTTTTCCTCGACCCGGCGTTTCGGGGATGCGGTCGCAAGTGCCTTCAGACGGATGGCTTGCGCCGGCTCCCGCCGCTAGGCGCTGCTCCGGCTGAAGAAACCTTCCGATTTCCCTCCAACGGGGTTTGATTACAGACGTAATCGGGCTAGGATTACGGTTGTAATCAATTTCGTGCCGATCGGGTCTCTTGAGAACCCGATTCCGCTGAGGGAGGCGCATCGTGAAGCAGCCGGCTATCTCGGATGCCGAGTGGGAAGTGATGAACGTCGTCTGGGCCAATAGCCCGGTGACGGCAAGCGACATCGTGGAGGCGCTCTCGGACCACACGGACTGGAGCCCGCGCACGATCAAGACCATGTTGAACCGCCTCCTCAAGAAGGGGGCGCTCTCGCACGAGGTCGACGGGAAACGGTACCTGTACCGTCCGGCGATCAGCCGCGAGCAGGGCATCGAACAGGCTTCCGAGACGTTCCTGTCTCGCGTCTTCTCCGGCGATGAGGTGCCGATGCTCGTGCACCTCGTCCGCAACGCCGAGCTCACGCCCCGGCAGATCGAGAAGCTCCGCGAGGCCCTCCAGGAAAAGGAGGAGGAGCGATGATGCCGGAATCGATCGGCGCCGCCGCGCAGTGGCTGCTCGTCGCGAGCCTGCAGGCTTCCATCGTCGTCGTGCTCGTGCTCGGTGTGAAAGCGATCTGCGGGCGTCTGCTTCCGGCCCGATGGTCGTACGGGCTCTGGATGCTCGTCGTGGCCCGCTTGCTCTTGCCGGTCGGCCCGGCGAGCGATCTCTACGCCGTCGGGCTGATCGCCTTCGAGCTGCT
>CAZQZX010000155.1:0-16791 GCA_964597885.1 uncultured Planctomycetota bacterium | reverse complement strand
ACCTCTACTCCGCGATGGAAGACTTCAAGCTCGACATCGTGATCGATCAGGGGCCGGCCGCTCGAAGTGTGCGCCTCGACATCGAGAGGATCACGCTGATCGGCGCGACGACGCGCGAAGGATTGCTCTCGGGTCCGATGCGCGCGCGCTTCGGAGTCATGGAGCGGCTCGAGCCCTACGCGTGGGCGGACCTTTGCGTCATCCTCAAGCGTTCGGCGGGCCTTCTCGACGTGGAGCTGACCGATGAGGCGGCGGAGGCCATGGCCCGCCGATCGCGCGGCACCCCTCGCGTCGCCAACCGGTTCTTGCGACGCATCCGCGACTTCGCCGAGGTCGCGGGCACGCGCAAGATCGACCCGGCCATCTGCGAAGAAGGACTGTCTCGGCTCGGCGTCGATCGCCACGGGCTCGGGGCGCTCGACCGCAAGGTGCTTCAGTTCCTCGCGCGTCAGGGCGGCGGTCCGGTGGGTCTGAAGACCATTGCGGTCGCGGTCGGAGAAGAATCGCATACGCTCGAGGACGTGTACGAGCCTTTCCTCATCCGCGAGGGCTTCCTCGCGAAGACCCCGCGCGGACGGCGCCTGACCGAAGCGGCCTTCGAGTATCTCGGGGAGCCCGTGCCGCGTGGATGGCTCGAGGGGGCGAATGGACAGGATCTGCTCTTCTGAGCGAGGCGGCGCATGGCGATGCGCCGGGCTCGCGTGGCTGTGGCTGGGTGGCGTCGCGCTGGGTTGCGTCGTGTTGGGAGGCTCCGTGCCGGGCTGCACATCGAGCCCACCCCCGCCGCCTCCCGCGATTCGACCCGAGCCCGCCGGACCGGCCTTCGACACCGAACCGTCCGTCGAGGTGCTGCTCAATCGTTACCGCGACAAGTCGACGGTGAGCCTCAAGCTCGAAGGGGCCTACGACGTCTACGATGCGGTCGGAGATCGGATCGGATTCGGCGAGTCGATCGAGAGTGGTCGTCTCGAGATCCGCGCCGGTTCGCTCGTACTGAACGGTCGGCGACTCGGTGCCCGGATCGGTCTTCGGCCCCGGCAGGACGCCGGCATGCTCGTGATCGAGAACCGCCCGTACCCCGGTTCGCTCGAAGCCGGCATTCGGTCGGACGGAACGCTCGAGCTCGCGATGCACGTTCGGCTGGAGTCCTACCTCGAAGGGGTCGTCGCGTCCGAGATGCCGGCCAACTATCCCCTCGAAGCCAAGCGTGCGCAGGCCATCGCGGCGCGGACGTACGCCGTCCACCAGATGCTCGCGGGACCGCCCGAGGGCAGTCGGTACGTTCTCGACGACACCGTTTACTCCATGGCGTACCGCGGGCACGAATGGGTGCGGCCGGGAGTCGTCGACGCCGTTCGCTCGACCGCGTCCCAGGTCCTGACCTACCGGGGGCGACCGATGAAGGCGTACTTCCACAGCACCTGCGGCGGCCGCACGGCAAGCTGCGCGGACGCCTTCGGCGATCCGGTGATCCCCCCGCTCCGCGGCGGCGTGGCCGACCCCTACTGCCCCTCCACCAAGTGGGGCCGCTGGCTCGGTGATCTCGATCGAAGCGACCTCGATCGGGTGGCGGGAGCCCGGGGGATGCGGGGCAAGGTCATCGGGGTCGACATCGTCTCGAAGACGCCTGAAGGCCGAGCCCGCGAGGTGCGCCTGCGGACGGCGAGCGGCGAGCGCGTCATGAGCGCCGTCGATTTCCGTCTCGGCGTGGGGCCCGAGAAGCTCCGCAGCACCTGGTGGATCGAGTCGGCCTGGCGCGGCGATACCTTCGCCGTCGAGGGGCGTGGTTTCGGCCACGGCGTGGGATTGTGCCAGGTCGGGAGCCGCGGGATGGCCGAGGCCGGCGAGTCGGCCGAGGAGATCTTGCTGCACTTCTACCCGGACGCCGTGCTCGCTCCGTGCTACCCTCCGGGGTCTTCGCCCTGACCCGGGCGGTTCCATTACGGAGGCAGGATGACCACGGACACCGCAAAGCTCACCTTCACCCTCGATGGCCAGGCTCCGTCTAGCGGCGTGCGCTACGGACGCGTGCGAACCGAGCACGGCGAGTTCGAGACGCCGGCGTTCATGCCCGTCGGAACCTATGCCTGCGTGAAGACGCAGACGCCCGAAGATCTCCGCAAGGCCGGCGTGCAAATCCTCCTCGCGAATGCGTACCACTGCGCGTGCCGTCCGGGCGAAGAGCTCATCCAGTCGTTCGGTGGGCTCCACGGCTACATGGGGTGGGATGGTCCGATCCTGACCGACAGCGGGGGCTACCAGGTGTTCTCGCTTTCGGAGCGTGTTCGCAAGACCGATGACGGCGCCGTCTTCCGCTGCCACATCAGCGGCCGGCCGATGGAGATGGGGCCCGAGCGTGCGATCGAGATTCAAACGGCACTCGGAACCGACATCGCGATGGTCTTCGACGACTGTCCCCCCTACCCGTCGACACCGCGGGATCTGCGACGATCGGTCGAGCGCACCATCCGCTGGGCCGAGCGATGTCGCAAGGCGCAGACATCGGAATCACCCGCCCTCTTCGGAATCGTGCAGGGCGGGGTCGATCCCGATCAGCGCGCGATGTGCGCGCAGGAAATCACCAAGATCGGATTCGACGGATACGCCGTCGGCGGCCTTTCGGTCGGAGAGCCGATGGACCTGATGCGCGACACGGTCGAGGTCTCGTGTGCCCACCTTCCGACCGATCGCGTGCGCTACCTCATGGGGGTCGGAACGCCGCAGGACATCCTCGCCGCCGTGGAGCGAGGGATCGACATGTTCGACTGCGTGATTCCGACCCGCGCCGGACGGAACGCGCTCGCGTACACATCGCAGGGATTGAAGCGCATGCGCAATGCCCAGTGGGCGAACGACAAGTCCCCGCTGGATCCGGATTGCCCGTGCCCGGCCTGCACCCAGTTCACGCTCGGGTACCTGCGCCACCTGTTCATCAGCCGGGAGATCCTCGGCGCCAGCCTGGTGACGACGCACAACATCACCTACTACCAGCGACTGATGCAGGGCATCCGCGAATCCGCGCGCGAGAACCGGTTCGCGGAATTCCGCGACCGGGTTCTCGCGTCTCTCGAGCCAGCACCCTCGAAGTAGCCCTTCGAGGAAGCAGCACTCGAGCAAGCAGCACTCGAGCAAGCAGCACTCAAGGGGGCCTAGCGCTCGGAGAGGATCTCCATCTTGCGGATGATCATGTGTCGGCCGGCCACGCCGCTGATCTCGGCGAGCTCACCCGTCACCTTCACCTGCTTGTCCGCGAAGTCCTTGAGGTCGTACTTGAGGCTCGAGAGGTGCATCAGGGTCTGGCCGCCCTTCACCAGGCGATACTCGGGACCGGCGTCCTTGAGCAAGCTGAACTGGTAGTTGCGGACGACCCAGCCGATTTCGCCTTCGGGCTTGCTCTCGATCACGAGCGTCGGCTCCGGGCGCTTGCGGATCGACTCTTCGAACTGATCCTGCACGTCGGCAAGCCGCTCTTCGAGCTGGTGCTGGATACCCTGGACTTCCTGGATCGTCGAGAGGCGCTTCGACTCGCGCTCGATCCCTTCCAGTCGCAGCTTCGCTCGCGAGGCCAGCTCGGGCGAAACGTTCTGCTCCGCGACCTCTTCGTACACGGTGATCGCTTCCGAGAAGTCCGGGTTCTCGATGTCCGACTGGGCGCGGTAGAGCGACTCGGCCGTCTTGAACTTCTTCTCGACGTCGAGGCGCATGGCAGCGGCTGCCGCTTCCTCGGCCGGGATCTCGCCACCGAGGTAGGCCGTGCGCGCGTTCGCAGCGAGTCCGGCGAGCTCGATCTCGTAGTCCTTCTCGGGGCCGAGGATGGTGACGAACGGCTTGTGGACCCACGCCGTCATCGACTCCGGCGCGAGAATCTTCGCCCAGCCGTCCTTCACCTCGAGGACGGTGAACGTTTCGCCGCGCTCGATCTGGCCGACCGGGAAGTAGCGCGTCGCCGGCGTCGGGCGGGCGTTCACGCGGCGGTCGTGGACCGTCACGCCCTTCTCGCCCGATCGGTCGAGCAGACGCTCGAGGATGTAGGCCGTGAAGCCTCCGGGGACGCGTACCTCGAACCACTCGCCCTGCTCGGCGACGATGATGAGCTTTTCCTTCGGCTCGAGCTTGCGCAGGCTGCGGTAGTCGCGGCCCCCGCCGGCGCGCAGGTTCACGCGGTCGGCGTTGACCTCGCCGACAAGCGGGAACTCGGTCGTGCTCGGAAGCTCGTCACCGCGAACGGCGTTCGACTGCCGGGCTTCCGCGGGTGCGGTGAGAAGTGCCGCAACGATGAAAATCGTCGCGATGAAGATGGCGCGGGCGTGCGTCGGAACCATGGCTCCCTCCCCGGTATCAGTTTCCGTCAGCTGCCCTGGCAGCGGAGACCGGAGAAGCGATCGAGGCAAATGGCGCCGTGGGGGCGCGGGTTCTCGCCTCGAAGATTCGGTCGCGGTCCCTCAACCAGGATCGAATGTCGAGAAAACGTGGGGACACCGCCCGGAGTCCCTCACTCGCTCTAGGTTACGACGCCCCTTGCCCCAAGTCAACGACGCGCTCGGTCCGGGGATCGCCCGTCACCGCCGGTTCGTGAAGCTTCGACGGGCCTCCTCGAAGACCTCCCGCAGGGGCTTCCCGGAGCGCTCGGCGGCTCGACGGCAGGACTCGAACTCGGGACTGACCGTCACGACCTTCTTCCCTTCGAGGCCGACCTTCACGTCGATGGCCCCGAAGCGGGTCTTCACGCGCCGCGTCTCCCGGTCGAGAATCGCGCGTTCGACCGGGAAGCAGCGAACCCCGAACGTGGTCGTCTCCCGGAAGTAGGCCGCACGAACGGCGTCGAGGCGGTCGGCTTGCGCCAGCGCGCACAGCATCGCCCCCGGACGCGATTTCTTCATCTGGATCGGAACGACCCAGGCATCGAGCGCTCCCGCCGCGAGCAGTTGCTCGAGCGCGTGGCCGAGAATCTCGGGCGTGGCGTCGTCGACGTTGGTCTCCAGCTGGAAGATCCCCCCTTCCGACGAGGGCGACGCGCCGATCGGGTCGCCGAGCACCAGGCGCAGCGCGTTCGGGAGCCCGTCGCTCGGACGGTCCCCCGCTCCGAGACCGATGCTCCCGATGGTCATCGCCGGCGGCGGACCGAAGTCCTGGCACAGGGTCACGAGGATCGCCGCGCCGGTGGGAGTCGTGAGCTCGGTGTCTTCCGTGGCCAGCTTCACCGGACAACCGCGCAGGATCTCGAGCGTCGCGGGGCCGGGGATCGGGATCGTTCCATGGCGGCAATCGACCTGGCCGCTCCCGACCGGCACCGGCGCGCTCGTGGCCGACTCGACGCCGAGCCGCGCGAAGCCGATCATGGCACCGGCGATGTCGACGATCGCGTCGATGGCGCCGACCTCGTGGAAGTGGATCTTGTCGATGGTCGTTCCATGGACGGCCGCTTCAGCCACGGCGAGATGATGGAACGCCTCCTTGATCCGCTCGACGACGGGCTTCTCGAGGCGACTCTTGCGCAGGATCGCGTGGATCTCCGGAAGATGCCGGCCTTTTCCTTGCCCGGGTTTGAGGCCCTTCTGGATCACGTCGACCTTGCGGCAGGCGATCGCGCCCTTCATGACCTTCCGCGAGCGGATCGAGTAGCCCTCGAGGGGGATCTTCGCCAGCTCCCGTTTCAGATACGCGAGCGGGACGCCGGCGTCCACGAGTGCCCCGAGGGTCATGTCCCCGCTGATGCCGTGGAAGCAATCGAAGTAAGCGTGTCGGTAGGTGCGTGAGCTCGTCAAGGCGCGGTCTCCGTTTTCGGCGTGTTGTAGGCAGCCGGCTCGGGAAAGTCAAGCGGACCGTGCGCGCGGATCAGAAGATCTCGATCGAAGCGAAGGACAGAGGCGGCATCACGAGCGTGGCTCCTCCGGAATCCGCCGCCGGCTCGATCGAGGAAAGGACGGCTTCGCGCACGGAAGGCGCTCCGTCCGAGCCGCGTGCGTGCGTGAGGATCGTGCCTCGGATCGACGACGCAGGGACGGCATCGCCGGCTCGCCGGAGGTGGACCGTGATCGGCCGCGTGGGATGCTTGTGCACGAGGAAGACGCGTGCGGATGTTCCTGACGACGCGAGAGCCGACAGGTAGGGAACGTCGATGTCCGCATCGAACGAGGGGCGAAACGACGCCACCTCGACGGTCGTGGTGCACAGGCGTCCCGCCATGCCCTCCGAGAGCATCCGCATCACCTCGAAATGCGGCGCGAGGCGCAGGTCGTCTCGGTGCTCGAGGATCGTCGCGAAGTGGAGGAACGGATTCATCGGGCCGTCCCAGCGGAGCGACAGCACGTGCAGGCAACCGAGGCGGACGTCGCTGCGGGCGAGCTCGAGAACCATGTCGGCGGCGGCGAGGCCCGCTCGGACGGTCGAGTTGCTCTCGCCGCTCGGATCGCCCCCCGCGCGGGCGTCGACGGCATGCTCGGTGACGGCAATCGGGAGAGGACGCCCGTCGCGCAGGTCGCGAGCCGCGTCTCGGATCGCACGGAGCTCATGACCGTGACGCCAGGGTTCCGCGAGCACGTCGTAGCCCGAGTCGGTTCGCTCGTCGTTCGTCGCGTAGAAGTGCAGCGCCAGGAAGTCGATCTCGTCGCCGAGCCTTGTGACGAGGGTCGGATTCCAGGGCATGCCCGTCCCGAGCTCTCGGTCTTTCTCGCCGATCCCTCCCCGTCGATTGTGGCCGACCGCTCCCACCTTCACGTTCGCGTCGACGCGGATCATCGCCGCGCGGAAACGTCGATACGCATCGGCGTACTCGGCCGCGGTTCTTCGAAATCGATGGAGGTCGAGCTCGTTGCCGACCTCGAACCAGGTGACGCCCCACGGATCGGTGCGTCCTGCAGCCACGCGCTTTCCCGCCTGCTCACCGACCGTGCCCCAGTCGGTTCCGTTCGCGTCCGTGCCGATCCGACGCTCGTCGTTCGGATCTCCGTTCAGGTAGGCGACCCAGGCCGCCGCTTCCTCGGGAGTTCCCTCTTCGAACGCGCAGACGAGCAGCGGCTCGGCGCCGATGCGTTCACACAGCTCGAGGAACTCGGCCGGGCCGTAGCGCGGCCGGTCGGTCTTGCCCCCGAAGCTCCGGAAGCGCTCGTCCTCGAGGAAGGGGATCGTCTGCGGGGTGCGCTCGTCCACGGGCCCGATTGCCTGCGACCAGTGAAAGGTGTGCGAGATCGTCCCGCCTGGATAGCGAAGAAGGCGCGGCCTCAGCTCGGAGAGAAACGCGACCCGCGCTTCATCGAGCGCCTGGCGGTCGTCTTCGAGGCTCCCCATCCCGCCGAGCGGCCACAGGGTGTTGAAGCCGACGATCTCCGGGTGGAGGACCGTCTCGGTCGGTGGCCCGATGTCGACGCGCGCCTCGTACGACGCGCCAGATCCGCAAGCCGCCGACAGCGCCGCCAGTGCAAACAGCCCCGCGACGAGGAGCCACGCGCACGGCGGATCGTCGATCGCGCCATGGCCGCGTTCCCCTCGCCTCGCTCTCATACGGGCGCTCCGAGGATGTTCTCGATCAGCCCCTGCCCTTCCTCCAGACGCTCGAGCGTTCGCGCTTCCATCGTCAAGCGAAGAAGGGATTCCGTGCGGGCCTTGCGTAGGTTGAACCACCAGGTCGGATGACTCACGGTGATGCCGTCGAGGTAGTCGATCTTGGCTCCCGCGAACTCCTTGGCGATCTCGAGGATCTTTCCTTCCTGATCCTCGACGCGGAAGCTGATCTCGCCCGAATGCACGTACCGGGAGAGCGGTCGAACGAGCGCCGAGAGCTTCTTTCCGGTGCGGCACATGAGCGACAGGATCATCAGCAACGCCATGTCCGCGCAGTCGGCGTAGAAGTTGTCCCGGAAGTAGTAGTGCCCGGACAGCTCCCCCGCGAAGTACGCCTGCTTGTCGCGCATGGTCGCCCGGATGAACGCATGGCCGACCCGCTCGCGGACCGGAAAGCCCCGGTGAGCGCGGATCTCTTCCGGCACGACCCACGACGAGCGCAGGTCGTAGATCACCGGCGTATCCGGGTGCTCCTCGAGGATCCAGTGCGCCAGGAGCGCCGTCACGAGATCGCTCGGCACGCGGCGGCCGCGCTCGTCGACGAGCGCGATCCGATCGGCGTCCCCGTCGAAGCCGACGCCGAGGTCGGCACCGGTCTCGAGGACCTTCTTGCGCAGCTCCGAGAGCGTCCCGACGCGAAGCGGATCCGGCTCGTGGTTCGGGAACGAATCATCCGGATCGAAGAACAGCGGCGTGAGCTTCACGTTCTCGAGGCGCTCGAAGATCCGCGCGATCGTGATTCCGGCCATTCCGTTGGCCGCATCCACCACGACGTGGAGCTTGCGGTCCACCTTCGCGAAGCGCATGACATGGTCGAGGTAGTCGTCGAGGACGTCCACCTCTTGGACCGTGCCGCGATTCTCGGCCGGCGTCGGCTCTTCGGGGTGAGCGCTGTACTCCTCCTCGATCTCCTTCAGGCCGGTCTTGGCCCCGATCGGGATCGCTTCCTCGCGGCAAAGCTTGAAGCCGCTGTGCTCGCCGGGGCGATGCGAGGCCGTCACCGAGGCCCCTCCCGCAGCCCCCAGATGACCGATGCCGAAGTAGGTGACCGGCGTCGGCACGCAGCCGAGCCGGATCACGTTCGCGCCGGCATCGTTGATCCCGTCGACGAGCCCGCGCTCGACGTCCTCGGACGTCTCGCGCATGTCGCGCCCGACGACGAACGTCTCTCCCTTGACGTGCCGCGCGAAGTGGTATCCCACGCGCCGCGCCTTGCTCGCGTTGAGCTCGTCCGGAACGATGCCGCGGACGTCGTAGACCTTGAAGATTCCCATCCCCGTGGTACTCCTTGTTTGCGATCGAGACCCTAGAGGATCTCGCGAAAGACCTCGATGGCGCGGCTCACGTGCTCGTCTCCGACATCGTTGTGCGTGACCAGCCGAAGCATCGATCCGGTGAGAGCGACGGAGAGCACGCCGAGAGGCGCGAGCTGCTCCGCGAGCTCCTCGGCCGCGTTCGGTCCGCCCTCGACCTCCAGGTACACCATGTTCGTCTGCACGGACGCGAGGTCGATCCGCGTGCCCGGAAGCTCGGCAAGGCCCTCGGCGAGATCCCGCGCGCGTCGGTGATCCTCGGCGAGCCGGTCGACCATCGTCTCGAGCGCGAGGATTCCCGCCGCGGCGAGGATGCCCGCTTGCCGCATCCCGCCGCCGAGCGCCTTGCGCACGCGCCGGCCTTCCGTGATCGTCGCCGCCGAGCCGACGAGCATCGACCCCACAGGGGCGCCGAGCCCCTTCGAGAGACAGAACATCGTCGAGTCGGGGACGCTCGCGATCTCGCTCGCCGGTACGCCGAGCGCGACAGCCGCATTGAACAGGCGCGCGCCGTCCATGTGGAAGTGCAGACCCCGCGCCCGGGCGAAGGCGGCGAGCTCCTTGAGATGATCGACGGGAACGAGCGTTCCGCCGGCCATGTTGTGGGAGTTCTCGATCCCCAGGAACGTCGTTCGCGGCTGATGCACGTCACGAGCATCGCGCACGAGCCGCTCGAGCGCTTCGAGATCGAGCACCCCCTGGTTCCCGGGGACCGGGCGCAGCTGAACGCCCGAGATCATCGCCGCGCCTCCGACTTCCCACAGGAGCATGTGCGAGGCTTCTTCGACGAGGCCTTCCTCTCCCGGCCGCGTGGCTACTCGCAGCGCGATCTGGTTCCCCATCGTGCCGCTCGGTACGAACAGACCCGCCTCGGTGCCCGTGATCTCGGCGGCGAGCGCTTCGAGGCGATTCACCGTGGGGTCATCGCCGTACACGTCATCGCCCACCTCGGCTTCGGCCATCGCTCGTCGCATGGCGTCGGTCGGGCGCGTCACGGTATCGCTGCGGAAATCGCAGACAAGGGATTCGCGATTCGTCATTTCCGTCCGTCGTCGAGGGGCCGCCGTGGGTGACCGCGAGTTTCGCTCCCGCCGCGAGCGATCCGCCCGCCTCGTGGCCGCCAGGGATTCTATCGACGCACGGACGCCCTTTCCACTCCGGCGCCCGCGAGCGGGCCGGCGCAGCCGCTTCGGACGACCTTCGCTTGTGCCGCCGCGGGGACGGGCTACAATACCGCCGGTCGGTCGGGAGCCCTCTGCGTCGCCCCCCCGAGCCCGGACCCCGACGATTCTCACGCTCCAGGAGTAATGAACGATGAACGATCCGCGTTTCGATGATCTGGCCCGGCTGCTCGTCCGTCACTCGGTGGCTCTGAAGAAGGGTCAGAAGGTACTCATCGAGGCCTTCGATATCCCTGACGAGATGGTCGGGGCGCTCATTCGAGAGGTGGACCGCGCCAAGGGCGTGCCGCTCGTGAGTTTGAAGAGCGCGGCCGTGACGCGTGAGCTCCTGCGGTCGGGAACGCCCGAGCGCGTGGCCGAGCGCCTGAAGGCCGCGGCGCGCGCCGAAGCCCAGCGTATGCGGGGTGTCGAGGCGTACATCGCCCTGCGGGGGTCGCACAACATCTCCGAGCTGTCGGACGTGCCGGCCGCGAACATGAAGGCGTACCAGAAGGAGTGGCTCGTCCCGGTGCACATGAAGATTCGCGTGCCGAAGACGCGCTGGGTCGTGCTGCGGTGGCCGAACCCGTCCATGGCTCAGCTCGCCGGGATGTCCACGCCGCAGTTCGAAGACTTCTACTTCGACGTCTGCCTCGTCGACTACAAGAAGATGGAGATCGCGAGCCGCCCGCTCAAGAAGCTGATGGACCGGACGAAGGAAGTCCACATCAAGGGCCCCGGCACCGACCTCACCTTCTCGATCGAGGGCATCCCGTCGGTCCCCTGCTGCGGGAACGCGAACGTCCCGGACGGCGAGTGCTTCACGGCTCCGGTGCGCGATTCGATCCACGGCACGGTCCGATTCAACGCCAAGACGGTCTACCTGGGCTCGACCTTCGAGAACATCGAGCTGCGGTTCGAGAAGGGAAAGGTCGTCGAGGCCACCTCGAGCGACACAAAGGCGCTGAACACGATCCTCGATACGGATCCGGGCGCGCGCTACGTGGGCGAGTTCGCGATTGGCTTCCACCCCGTCATCAAGGAGCCCATGTGCGACATCCTTTTCGACGAGAAGATCGGCGGGAGCTTCCACATGGCGCTCGGCCAGTGCTACGACGAGACGCCGAACGGCAACAAGTCCGCCGTCCACTGGGACCTGGTGCAGATGCAGGATCGCTCCAAAGGTGGCGGCGAGATCTGGTTCGACGGGAAGCTGATTCGACGGAACGGCAAGTTCGTCCCGAAGAACCTGCAGGGGCTCAATCCGGAGGCTCTGCGCGCATGATGCCAGTGTCGGCGGAGTCTTCCTCCTCCGCCGCCGCGCTCTCGTCCAGGGAACGGGACGGGGGCGAGCATCCGGGAGCGGACTCGGGCGCGCACGAGTTCAGGTAGTCGATGAGCTTGCGCAGGCGCCCGTGGTTTCGACGGTTGAAGTGGAAGCGCAGCGCGAACAGGTCGGCGTAGCTCTCTTCGTCTTCGTGCGGAACGGGAGAGCCGCGCTCGAACTTTCCGTCGACGAGGATGTCGTTGAACTTCTCGTGGATGGTCTCGAGCATCTCGTCGTCGAGCTCGTGGCGAAGCCTGAGGTGCAGTCTTCCACCGACATACCGGCACGAGTGGTAGTTCCGGTAGAAGCCGTGGATGTCCTCGATCGCTTCGTCGATGTCTTCCGTGATCTTGAAGAGGTAGAGGTCCTCGGGCGAGATGTTCCCGCGCCTCAGGACGTTGCCGATCACGTATTCCTTCCAGTCGCGCCAGTACGAGCCGCCGGGGTGATCCATGAGGACCACCGGGATCGGTGACGTCTTGCCGGTCTGCAGGAGGGTCAGGGTCTCGAAGCCCTCGTCGAGGGTTCCGAAGCCGCCCGGGAACAGAACCACGGCCGCCGATTCCTTGATGAACACGACCTTCCGCGTGAAGAAGTACTTGAAGTTGACCAGCTTGTGGTCCTTGCGGATGACGTGATTGGCGCTCTGCTCGAACGGCAGGTGGATGTTGACGCCGAAGCTCTTGTCGCGCCCCGCGCCCACGTGCCCGGCTTCCATGATGCCGCCGCCGGCGCCCGTGATGACCATGTAGCCGAGATCGACGATCTTCTTCGCGAATTTGACCGTCTGCTGGTACTCGGGCTCCCCGGGCGCGGTCCTCGCGGACCCGAAGATCGTGACCTTCGGGACGTCGCGATACGGCGAGAACACCTTCGCCGCATACCGGAGCTCCTTCAGCGCGGAGTTGATCATCTTCAGCTCCATGCGATGCGTGTCGTCGTGGTCGAGACGCATCGTGGTGCGCATGATCTGGAGCAAGAGGTCGTCGTTCTCCCCGCGCGGGAAGTCGTTAAGCCACTCGAGTACGGTCTCTCGTTCGGCGTCGGAGTTTCTCGTGGATCTTGCCATAGCGCTTCTAGTGTCGGATGCCAGGGGGGACGGGCTTGATCCCTGGCGATCCGGCAATCGCTCCTCTTGGGAGTAAGGTCTTGGCCGCGAACGCTTTCCGTTAAGTTAGAGCGTCTCGGTTTCCGGGCGAGGCCGTTCTCGCGTCCGAGAACGGGTCCCGATGACTCGGCACGAGCGTTCGGCATCGGGCGGCTCACGGCCGCCCGATCCCTTGCCGCGCACTTCGCCGGTTCGTCGTCCGGGTTTCACGGGCTTCGGCGGACGGTTGCCGCCGAAGCCCCTTGCGAGCGTCCCGGAACGGCGCGAGCGTCCTAGAACGGCCCCCGCGAGAAGAGGATGGCGAGCAGAACGGCTCCCATCGTCGCTCCAAAGAACAGCAGGAGCAGCTTCGTGAACGAGTGCTGGGTCTGCTTCAGGACCTCTTCGAACTGTCGGCACTGGCGTTCCTGCGAGCGACGGAACGACTCGAGCGTATCCCGCTGAGCGGTCTGGAACGTCTCGAGCGCCCGATCCTGGCTTCCCTGGAATCGCTGCAGCGTGTCCTGGAATCCACCTTCGAGCTCTCGCAGCGCGTTGGCCTGGCCGTCGATGGCTCGCTCGACGCCGATCAGCGTGTCCCGCAGAGCCGAGAAGGTCTGCTGCTGGTTCATGATCTGCTGATGGACGCCGCGCAGGAGATCCGGAAGATCGCGGACGTGCTCGCTCAGGTCGCCATTACGATTGTCCTGCGACTCGAGCCTCTGGTTGATGTTTCCGAGCAGCCCGGAAAGGTTGTCGAATCCCTCCTTCAGGCGAACGGACATCTCCTCCTTGCGGGGGATGCGGGTGGTCGCGACGATGCCGTCATTCGACTCTTCGTCTTGAACCTCCCCGTTCCTGCTCCCGAACAGCCTGCGCCAGTTGAAGCTCATCTTCATCGGTCGACTCCCTGTCGGTTCGAGCTCCGGCTGACGGCCGAACGTTCGGCCGGCGCGCGGAACAACTTTCGGGATCGAGCGCAAGCGGGAGGAAATACGGAGGGGGAACCATTCGGTGCCGGGCTCGCCGGACCGAGGCGTAGAGGAGTGTTTCGGTGCAGACACCATAGAAGTCGTCGCCCTCCCCCACAACCGATTTTTCGGAAAAAGTTTAGGAGGACCGGGGCTCCTGGACGGCGCGTCCGGCGGTCGTTCGATTCTCCCGGACAGATGGGTCGGTTCGTCTTGACAACCGAAAGGTCGGGTCCTATAAATCTGGGAACGACTGAGGAATCCACCGGGTGGGGGATTAGCTCAGCTGGGAGAGCGCTACACTGGCAGTGTAGAGGTCGAGGGTTCGAGTCCCTTATCCTCCACCAATATTCCGAGTCGTTGCACGCACCCCTTTCCCTGACCTACGGTTGCTCCATGACTGGACTCACCGTTCGAGAGCCGAGCCCTCGGCCCCGACGAGTGCGCTCGGGAGCCACGAAACCGTCTCCCTTCGCCCTCCTCGGGCTGACCGCGATCCTGATCGCGCTCGCGTCGACGCTTCTTTCGTCGGGCGTCCCGGGACTGGCCACGCCGCTCGCGGCGGCCGCACCCCAGGAAGAACCACGATCCCCGATCTTCCGGACCGAATCCTCGGATCCGGCGAGCGACGATCGCGAGGATGCTGTCGAGGCGGCTCGAAGCTCGCGGTTCGGGCCGTTCGAGAGGATCTTCGTCATCCCCATCGAGGGGACAATCGACGGGGGCCTGGCGACGTCCATCGAGCGACGCATCGAGTCCGCCAAAGAAGCGGGCGCCGACTGCATCGTCTTCGACATCGACACGTACGGCGGTGAGGTCTTCGCGGCCGAGAAGATCACCGGATTGATCTTCCCGCTGTCCCCCATTCGCCCGGGCGACGACGGCATCCACACCGTGGGCTACGTCTCCGACAAGGCGATCTCGGCCGGCGCGCTGATCGCGTTCTCCTGCCGCGAGATCTACATGCGGTACGGGACGCGCATGGGCGACTGCGAGCCCATCACGATGAGCGCCAGCGAGGGCGTCCAGACTCTCCCCGAGAAGTTCCAGTCTCCTCTTCGTGCCAAGTTCCGCACCTTCGCGCAACGCAACGGATACCCCGTCGCGATCGCCGAGGCGATGGTCACGAAGGAGCTCGGGGTCGTCAAGATCCGCTTCAAGGGCCAGGACGGCTACTCGTTCTACACGATCGCCGAGACCGAGACGTGGTCCGAAGAGAAGCGCGATCAGATCGAAGAAGAGACCGTCCTCCTGCTGAAGGGACAGCTCCCGACGTTCAACGATGGAGAATCCGAAGAGCTCGGCCTCTCGAGCGGGACGGTGCGCGATCGTGAGGAGCTGCTCGACATCCTGTCGGGAGGCGAGTACGTGTCGCCGGTCGCCGGCGAGAACGTGCTCGAGATCTCGTGGTCCGAGGAGATGGTCCGGTTCCTCCAGACCTGGAAGTTCGTGTTCTTCGTGATCGGGGTGATCGGACTGTATCTCGAATTCAAGACTCCCGGCTTCGGAGCCCCGGGTATCGTGGGCATCATCGCCTTCGGGCTCCTCTTCGGAAGCAGCTATCTGTCCGGGCTCGCCGAGGCGTGGGAGGTGCTCGTCTTCTTCGCCGGCGTCGGCCTGCTGGTCTTCGAGATCTTCATCCTGCCCGGATTCGGGATCCCCGGCGTCGCCGGCCTGCTCCTGATCCTCGTTTCGTTCTACCTGGCGTCGCAGCCGTTCGTCATTCCGGGCTTCGAAGACGACACCCTCAGCGCGCCGTACGAGATGGACATGCTGTCCCGGTGGGTGTTCCAGTTCACGCTGAGCCTCGTGATCTCGATCGTGCTCATGGTGCTCCTGGCGCGGTGGCTGCCCAAGAGCCGCCTGTTCGGGCGGCTGATCCTCGAGCCCGCGCCCGCCGGCGGCGGCCCCGTGTTCGCGCAGGCCGCGGAGGGCCAGGTCGGCGAGACCGGCAAGACGCTCTCGGCGCTCCGCCCCGCCGGACGCGCGATGATCGGGGACCGGAAAGTCGAGGTCGTCACGCAAGGGGACTTCATCGACGAGGGCACCGACGTGGAAGTGATCGACGTCCGTGGAAACCGCATCGTCGTGCGTAGGCGGACGTCGTAGGGATATCGTAAGATCGTGGTGTGGCGGGGTCGTCCGCGTACTGGAGGGGCGGCCGCCGCAGGAGAGTCCACCACAGGAGAAACCGCTTGGCCCTCGCCATCCTCTTCTTCTTCCTCGGGCTGATCCTCCTCATCTTGGAGGTCTTCTTCCCGTCCTTCGGGGTGCTGTCGCTCTCTGCAGCGGCGTCGTTCATCGCGAGCGTCGCGTTCGCGTTCGGGCAGAGCACCGGGACGGGGGTCGCGTTCATCATCGTCATCGTGATCGTGATCCCGTTCGCGCTCCGGTTCGCCTTCCGGATGCTGCCGAAGACGGCCGTCGGACGGAAGTTCGTCCTCGGGAAGCCGCCCGAGAATCGCGAGTCGATCGTGACCGCGCCGAGCGCCGGGACGACGGGTGAGTCCGTCGTCGGCCGCGTCGGTACGGCCGCAACCGAGCTTCGACCGGCCGGGCTGATCCTGCTCGACGGCGAGAGGCTCGACGCCGTTACCGACGGCGAGTACGTGGAACGTGGAACCGAAGTGCGGGTCGTCCGCCTGGAGGGAAACCGGATCATCGTCGAAGCGACCGAGGCCGGCTCCCCCGCGGAGGGAACGCAGCCCCAGAAACCACGCTGGGCATAGAGAACGACCCACGTCGAGCCCGGGACCGGGCCTCGACAAACTCAGGCTAAATAGCCGCTGGAGAAACAAATGCCGCTCGATATCACGATGCTCATCCTTCAGACCACGACGTCGACCTGGCTCGTCGTCGGGTTCCTGTTGCTGCTGTTGTTCGTCCTCGCGGTCGTGATCATCAAGTTCGCGTCGCTCTGGATCTTCTCGTACACGAACAACGCTGCGATCGGGCTGTTCGAGATGATCGGAATGACGCTGCGGCGTGTCCCGCCGAAGCTGATCGTCGAGAGTCGCGTCGAGCTGCTTCGAGCCGGCATCGAGATCCCCTCGTCCGACATCGAGAACCACTACCTGGCCGGCGGTCGGGTTCCGAACGTGACCAAGTCGGTCGTGAAGGCCAACCGAGCCGACCTCGGGCTGACCTTCAAGCAGGTGTGCGATATCGACCTGGCCGGCCGTAATATCCTCGACGGCGTGAGCTCGTTCGTCACGCCGAAGGTGATCGATTGCCCGGATCCCGCGAAGGGCGTGGACATGGTGGCCGCCGTCGCCAAGGACGGAATCCAGGTGAAGGCCAAGGCTCGTGTCACGGTGCGCACCAAGGTCGACAAGCTCGTCGGTGGTGCCACCGAAGAGACCATCATCGCCCG
>CAZQZX010000154.1:0-16924 GCA_964597885.1 uncultured Planctomycetota bacterium | reverse complement strand
GTAGCGGTTGTTGAAGTACTCGGCCATGTCCTGCGTCATCTCGATGTGCTGCACCTGATCCTGACCGACCGGCACCAGCTTCGACTTGTAGATGAGGATGTCCGCCGCCATGAGGACCGGGTAGTAGAACAGTCCCACCGACGGCTTGATGCCGCGCGCGACCTTGTCCTTGTAGCTATGAGCGCGCTCCAGAAGCCCCATGCCCGTGACGCAGCTGAGCGCCCAGGCGAGCTCGGTCACCTGCGGGACGTCCGACTGTCGGAAGAACGTCGCGCGCGCCGGATCGAGGCCGAGCGCGAGATAGTCGAGCGCCACGTCGAGCGTGAAGCCGCGAAGGGTATCCGCATCCTGGACGGTGGTCATCGCGTGGAAGTCGGCGATGAAGTAGTACGGCTCCGCGCCTTCGCGATCCTGCAGCTCGATGTGCTGCTTGATGGCGCCGAAGTAGTTCCCCAGATGCGGCTTCCCCGATGATTGCACCCCGGAGAGGATTCTCATCCGTCACGCTCCTCACGTGTTGTGATCTCGAAACGATGGCGCCCGGAACGCTCCGCCGGGCGCGCGAGAGTGTATCAATCGGGGCGATTTTGTCCGCGCACCGACACGGTAGTAGAATCCCGCCTGGACAGCAGACCACGGAGAC
Organism: uncultured Planctomycetota bacterium; assembly: GCA_964597885.1. Lineage (GTDB taxonomy): Bacteria > Planctomycetota > JACOTG01 > JACOTG01 > JAUIME01 > CAZQZX01. The sequence goes on along the minus strand of CAZQZX010000154.1, from coordinate 16,281 downwards.
CGCGATGAAGAAGATCCTCTTCCACCCCGGCAGCCACGGCCGAAGCGCCTCCATCGGCCTGTTCATCCTCCGCCTCGCGGCCGGGGGCATGATGCTCGCCGGCCACGGCTGGTCGAAGCTGGCCGGCTTTTCCGACAAGGCGAGCCGCTTTCCGGATCCGCTCGGCATCGGCAACGAGCTCAGCCTCGCCGCGACCGTCGGAACCGAGGTCTTCTGCGCGGCCGCGCTGATCGCCGGGATCGCGACGCGATGGGTGTGTGCGCCGCTCCTGTTCACGATGGGCGTCGCGGTGCTCGTCGTCCACGGCAGCGACCCGTTCGCGAAGAAGGAGCTCGCGCTGCTCTACGGCGTCACGTTCCTGACGATCCTCTTCACGGGGCCCGGACGGCTCTCGATCGACGCCTCGATCCACAAGGGCTGATCCCCGGGGATCGCGGCCGACGCGGCCCGTCCTCGATGCGGCTCAGGAGCGGGAGGCGAACTCGTCGGCCAGCTCGTCGAGCGCCGCGCCCGCGATCCGGTGCACCGTCCAGTCGTCCATGGCGAGCGCGCCGATCGAGCGGTAGAACCGGAGCGCCGTGTCGTTCCAGTCGAGGACCCACCACTCGAGCCGACCGCAGCCGCGCTCCTTCGCGAGCGACGCGAGAAACGCGAGCACCCGGCGACCGATCCCCTTCCCGCGGCTCTCCTTTCGCACGAAGAGATCCTCGAGGTACAGGCCGGGGCGACCGAGGAAGGTCGAGAAGTTGTGGAAGAAGAGAGCGAACCCGACGGGATCGTCGCCCTCGAACACCAGCACGACCTCGGCGTGAGCCCGCTCGCCGAAGAGGCTCTCGCGCAGGTCGTCTTCCGTGGCGACGACCTCGTGCGCGAGGCGCTCGTACGCCGCGAGCTCCCGGATGAACTGGAGGACGAGGCCGACATCGTCGACGGTCGCCATGCGCATCCGAATGCCGTCGACACCGGCGTCGATCCACACGGTCGGCTCCTCGCTCTCGCCCATCGCCAAGCCTCCTCCGTCAGGCGCGATCGCCCGCGCCAAGGATCTCCGCGATCAGGGACTGCTCCTTCTCCACCAGCGTGCGCAGGAGGCGGCTGAAGATGCGGTGCGAAAGCGGCACGTCCCTGAGGAGCATCTTGCGGAACGCGTCGTCGCTCCACCGTAGGATCGTCGTCGGCTCGGCGGCCCGCACCGAAGCCGACCGCGGGATTCCCGAAAGCACGCCGATCTCGCCGACGATCGCACCCGGGCCTTCTTCCGTCAGCGCGACATCGCGGCCGTCTCGCTCCACGAACACGGACAGCCGCCCGTCGAGGACGAGCAGGACGAACGTGGACGCCTCTCCCTCCCGCACCAGCTGGGTGCCCTCGGAGACCTCCTCGACCTGGCCCGATTCGAGCAGGCGTTCGGCTCCGTCCGGCGTGAAGCCCTCGAAGAGCTCGAAGGTGGGGATCCGGTCACAATAACGTGATTCGCTCATGATGTGCACAGCCTAACGTACGCCCGACTCCGCGGCCAGCCCCGACCCCGAGAGCCCCTCAAGAGCGCAACGCCCGCCTCTCGATAGGAATCGGGGGAAGGCTTCAGTCCCTCCCGGTCCGAAGACCCAACGGAGAGAGATCATGTTCCTCGAGCAAGGCGAGAAGCTCCTCGTCACCCACAGGCGGTTGTTCCGCAACGATACCCACCGCTTCTTCTGCGGCGAGGTCGAGCACTACCAGGACGGGATCGTGCTCATCGAGGGGTACACCTGGACGTGGGATCCGATGAGCGGTCAGATGGTGAAGAAGGAAGATCGGCGGCGCAAGCTCGTCGCCCTCGCCTCGGGGACGGTGATCGTCTACGCGCTCGATCGCACCGTCGACATCGAGGCGCTCGGCTTCGAGCGAGAGTCGAACGGGAGGCTCCTGCTGACCGACGGCGCCGATCTGAAGCTGGACCTCACCGAGCAAACGCCGCATCCCGGCTCGGCCGCGACCTGGGAATGAGCGCGCGGCACGGTAGCCGCCCGCCATGCACGCACACCGCATCGCCGATCCCCACAAAAAAACGGCGAGCGGATCCAGGGGGCGGATCCGCTCGCCGCGATTGGCGTACGGTGCATCGGTGCGCGAGAATCCCGATCAAGCCGGGATCGCGCTACGCGATCTCGTGAAGAGTCGCGTTACGGCGTCGGCTCGAGGATGAGCAGATCGACCGGGATGTCCAGGTTGTTGCGGAGACGCTTCGTGCCCGTGTTGTTCTCGATCGACTGGATGTCGATGCGGATCTTGCCGTCCGGGTCGGTGTCCGGGTTCGTCGTTTCGAGGAGGCGACCGGCGGCGATCGGGGCGTTGTCGTCTTCGTGGGCGCCCGGGAGGACACTGGCGATACCGGCGATCAGGTCGTTGGTCTTGTGACCGAAGACCGCGACGGCCGCGGCCGAGACGAGGGCGACACCGGCGATGAGAAGGCCGTACTCGACGAGCGCGGCACCCTTCTTACTGCGAAGAATCTTGTGAAGCATGGGAATCATTCCTCCTGAGGCGTCGGCTGACGCCGACTTGATCTTGGATGGGGTCCACTCGACAACAGCCCGATCTTAATAAACGAGAACGGTAAGTCAATATCACCCATGCCTTTTCGAGAATAAATTCTCGACAAGCGGGCGCCGCCTCGATCCCTGTAATGCCCGCGGGAACAATCAGTTCGAGCAGCCGCGGTGCCCCCCGATTGGCTATCCTCCGCCCATGGGCAACGGATGGATTTCACATCTCCGAGAACGCTGGCGGCGGAATGTCGGGGATCCGCGCGCCGAGCGGATGATCCGCGCCGAGCTCGATCAGCGCGGGTTCGGGGGCTCCATGGCCCTCATCCTCGATACCCGCCTCGCGGCCGTCGAGCGCCCGGGATGGGTCCAGGTCAGCCGGTTCGAGGCCCGCGCCAAGCACCTTGCCTCCGGCGAGCGGCGGACGTTCTACGGCGTGACGCGCGACGACGAGCGATCGAACGACACGAGGATCGGCCTGTTCGAGATCGAGGCCGAGCGCGAAGCCCAGTTCCTCGAGTGGTCCGACGGCCTACTCAGAATGGAATCTCATTCCGCGGACCGTGCGGCGCCGGCTCGGAAGGCCCTGCTCGCGCTGTTCCTGGTCCTCCTGGCGCTCGCGATCGCGGGCAGCGTGCTCTCCTAGACGCCCCAGGCCTCCTCGGCGCCGGCCGTCGGATCGCGCTAGTCTACGCGGCCGCGTCGAGGTGACGGGCCAGGGCCGCCGCGTAGTTCGACTGGCCCTTGCGCCCCATGCCGAGCAGCTTCACGAGGAAGCGGAAGATCGGAACGTGCCACGTGCCGTTCTCGATCTTCCCGTCGACCTCGACGCGCAAACGGCAGCCGTCACCCGCCTTCTCGAGCGTGTACTCGCAGCGCATCGTCATCGGGACGACGGAATCCGCGAAATGCCGGACGAGGCGCCTCGGAGGCTCGGAGGCTTCGGTTCGGAAGCGCGCGACGCTCGGCCCCATGTTCTCCTCCCAGGCCGGCAGACCGTTGTCGGACTCGACGGCCTGGCTCCCGCGACACTGCTTGCCGCTCATCGGGACGGCAGCGAAGTCGTTCAGCGCCTTCCAGACGGCCTCCGGCGAGTGCGCGAAGTCTCGCTCGACCTCGAACCGGAACGGGGGCGAGAGCAACATCCCCGTGACCACGGGCAGGACGAGAAACACGAGCACGCCGATGAGCAGCCAGATCATCCTTCGATTCTCCCGATAAGGGACTTCCGCCTCCAGACGTGAGTCTAACGGCCCGCTCCCGGCCGGGCAACGGCAGAGCATCTTCGTCGACCACGTCGCGTGCTAGAGTGATCGGCCTTCGAACGAACGAGCCCGAGACCATGCCCGATCAGACGAGAATCGTATCGCCCGGCCCGCGGGACGGAACCGTACGCACGGCCGACGGCAAGATCCTGCGCGCGCCGAAAGACTGGGAGCTCCTGGCCCCCGGCGACGCCGCGCTCACCCGCCGCGTGAAGAAGGGCGGCCCGACCTGGACCGTCCAGGAGCCGCGCGGCCGGAAGATCTTCTCGCGCGGTGTGTGGGCACCGTCGGATCGCATCCGCGCCATCCGCGATGAGCTCGAGGCCGAGCGATCCGATCCCGCGCACGCCAAGCGCCGCGCGGCTGATCAGGCCCGCCGGGCGAAGCAGCACGAAGCGTACGTCGAGGATTTCCGCGAGGCCGTGCACGCCTTCCTCGACTTCCCGCTCCAGCACGACGATCTCGCGAGGCGACTTTCGAAGGCCATCGCCGAGCACGCCACACCGGTCGGAAGCGGGACCGTCGCGCGCACGAAGCGCATCTCGATCGAGGAGCGCGCGGAAGCCGCGGTGATCGCCTGGATGCGGCACCAGACGACCGCCTACGACACGCTCTCGATCCCGCGCGTGAAGGGGAAACGTCGCGAGGTGAGGCGGATGCTCGCCGAGGAGTCCCGGCGCCTGCTCGACGCCTACCGGCACGGCGAAGAAGTCGCGGCCAATTCCTGTCCGCTCCAGCAAGCTCTCGAGAGCTGATCACCCCCCTGCCAACCGGGACCAAAGTCCCATCCCCTCGTAGGACCAAGGTCCAATAGAGCCCCTCCGAATCCGGGGATAGTCTGATCCTCGAAAGCGGCCGGAACGGAGCTTTCCCCAGACTACGAATCCAAGGGACCCCACTCGAAAGGAAGGAGCACCTCCCATGTTTCGAATCACGAGCCTGATCCTCGCGATGCTGATCGCAGTGTTCGCGACGGCGGCCCACGCGGACAGCTACGTCGAGGACTTCGAAGACACGCAGAACCAGCAGGGTTGGAGCTACGGCCCGCCGCAGTCGATCGAGACGTCGGGCGGAAACCCCGGCCAGTACCTGCGCGTCCAGGGGCTCGACACCTTCGCGCCGCAGCCGGCCACGATCTTCGGCGCCAACGACATGACGGGTGACTTCCGCGCGATGGGCGTCACGTCGATCGGCATCGACCTGATCACGCACGCCGTGGACTTCTCGGCGGAAGGCCGTCAGCTCTCGCTGATCCTCCGTCACGACAACGGCACGCCGAACGACCTCTTCGACGACTGGGGCGCCGCGTTCGTCGGCAACGCGAACATCCCGCTCGAAGGCGAAGGCTGGATTTCCTACAGCTTCGCCATTCCGTCGCAGGAAACCGACCTCCCGGCCGGGTGGCGACTGATGGACTTCTCGGGCGCCGGCATGCCGGGCGGCGACTGGAACGATCTGATGGGCAAGGTCGATCGCGTCAGCTACTTCTACGGCGATCCGGACTGGTTCTACATCTTCCAGCAGTGGGACGTCGGAATGGACAACGCGAGCATCACCTGCGAGCCGACCGAGACGATCGAGTGCGCGGCGAGCCTCGTCAACGCGGGCTGTGGCGACACCGAAGACATCCTGTTCATGAACGGCAGCACGGGCGGCTCGAGCCGCATCGTCAACGCGACCACCACCGACGCGATCACGCTGAGCATCAACGAGCCGGCGTCGCGCCACAACGACGGTCAGAGCACGAACTGCTGTGTGTACGCGTGGCTCGGCGAGCCGGGCGAGAACGACACGGTCGTCCTCCCGAAGAACCTCGGCTCGATGTGCTTCGGCCCGAAGATCCTCACGACGCGCAACCCGAAGAAGATCTGGAACTCGATCGGCTTCGACGCGAGGCTCGGCGCGGACAACGGTCCGGGTGCGGAGCCGGTCATCCCGAACGCGGGCAGCTTCACGATGCTCGACCTGCCGACCGGCCTCGGCAGCGAGCTGAGCGTCACGTTCCAGGGCCTCGTCGAGGACACCTGCACGCAGGGTACCGTTCCGTTCAGCGTCACGAACGGCTTCGTCCTGCGCATCCAGGACTGATCCATCCATTCGCCCCGCACGAAACCCGAGGCGGGGAAGAGAGTGAAGGACTGGCGAGCGGGTCGCAAGGCCCCTCGCCCGTCCCCTTCGATACGCATCGCATGACGCCGCAACCCTGGACGATCTCGACGGTGTACAATGACTCTCCTCATGACGGACACGCTTCCGATCGTCTTCGTGGTCGATGACGACCCCTCGATCCGACGCGCCCTCGAACGGCTCGTCCGATCGGCCGGTCTGCGCGCCGAGACGTTCACGTCGGCCCGCGAGTTCCTGGACAGCCGACCTTCGCGCACCGACGCGCCGTCCTGCCTCGTCCTCGACATCAACCTTCCCGGACTGAGCGGCCTCGATCTGCAGGACGAGCTCAGCCGCGCGAACGTCCGCCTCCCGATCGTCTTCATCACGGGTCATGGCGATATCCCCATGTCGGTCCGTGCGATGAAGGCCGGCGCCGTCGACTTCCTCCCGAAGCCCTTCGACGACGCCGACCTCCTTCGCGCGATCGAGAACGCGCACGACCGCGACGCCGCCGAACGGCAGAGGCGCGCCGAGTCCGGCTCCATCGGCGAGAAGCTCGCCCGACTGACGCCCCGCGAACGCGAGGTGTTCGAGCAGGTCGTACAGGGCAAGCTGAACAAGCAGGTCGCCTCGGCGCTCGGCGTCGCCGAGAAGACGGTCAAGGTCCACCGCGCCCGCGTCATGGAGAAGATGGAAGCGCGCTCCCTCGCGGACCTCGTCCGCATGGCCGAACGACGCGAGGCCGATCGATGAGCCCGCACGGACGCAAACTGGTCTACATCGTCGACGACGACCCGGGCGTGCGTCGCGCCGTCGGACGGCTGGTCCGATCGGCGGGCTACGAGACGCGCGCGTTCGCCTCGGCGGAAGAGGCGCTCGAGCACGGGCTGCACGCGCCGGACCTGGTGTGCCTCGTTCTCGACATCCGCCTTCCGGGCATGAGCGGTCTCGATCTGTTCCGTCGCCTGGAAGAGACGGGACCTCGCGTACCGTGTATCCTGGTGAGCGGTCACGTCGAGCCGGATCAGGTCGCCAGGCAGATCCCGACCACGGCGCTCGCCTTCCTCGCGAAGCCGTTCGAGGATCAGGCCCTGCTCGACGCGCTGGAGAGAGCCGCGTCGCCGCGAACCGTCGGCCCCGGTCGCCGCTGACGCCAACGCAAGCATCGTCCTTCGAGGCAACGCCGATGACACGCACGAGCCGACGACTCCGGTTCCGGATCCCGGATCGGATCCCGACGACGTCGGTCCTCGCTCTCGCCGTGCTCGTCCTCACGGCCTTTGCAATGCCGGCGTTCGCTCAACGAGAGCTCGACGAGATGAAGTCGAAGCTCGCGACCGCAGAAGGCAGCGAGAAGGCGACACTCCTGCTCCAGCTCGCCGAAGCCACGCAGAGCACGGACATGGCGGAATCGCTCCGCTACTGCGACAACGCCCTCTCCTACTCCCGAGATCTCAACGACCAGAACGCCGAGCTCTCGGCACTCATCACCCGGGGAATCACGCTGTACCTGGCCGGCGACTACAGCGAGGCGCTCGCCACCGACGAGCAGGCCCTCGAGCTCGCGCTCGTTCTCGGGAATCAGGAAGCCGCAGCCAACGCGATCAACAACATCGGGATCCTCCACTACATGTGGGGCGACTACGACGAGGCCCTCGACTCCTACATGCGCTCGCTCGAGATCCGCGAGGAGCTCGAAGACCGCAGCGGCATGGCGCGGACGTACAACAACCTCGCGAACATCTATTACGAGATGGGGCGCCACGAGGACGGGCTCGAGCACTACGAGCTCGCCCTCGCGATCTATGAAGAGGACGGCGAGCAGCGGCTCGTCGCCAACACGCTGAACAACATCGGCCTGCTGCACGCCGCGCGCGAAGACCACGCCCTGGCCCTCGACTTCTACGAACGCGCGTTCGCGATCGAGGAGTCGCTCGGCGATCGGGCCGGTATGGCTCTCACGCAGTGCAACATCGGCATGGTCCTCGAAGCCAAGGGCGAGCTCGATCCCGCGCTCGAGCAGTACCGCCGCTCGCTCGCGACGCGCCGCCGCATCGGCGATCGTCAAGGGCTCGCAATCTGCCTGCATAACATCGGCACCGTGCATTTCCTGCAGGGCGACCACGACGACGCGCTGCAGTTCCTCACCGAAGGGCTCGAGCTCGCGAGCGAGCTCGGGCTGAAGGAGATGGTGCGCGAATCCCACGAGGCCCTCGCCGATCTCCACGAGGCGATGGGCAACCACGAGCTCGCGCTCGCGAGTCATCGTGCGTTCAAGGCCGTCAACGACGAGGTCTTCGATCGCGAGAGCACGCGTCGCCTGCAGACGCTCCAGACGCGATACCGCGTCGCGCAGAAAGATCTCGAAATCGAGGGGCTGCGACGCGAGCAGGAAGTCGAGCGCGCCACGCGCCGGGCGATGCGAGCCGGGCTCGGCGTGCTCGTCCTCGGGATCGTGATCCTGCTGCTCGTCCTGCTCCTCTTGTACAGCCGGTACCGGGCGAAGGTCCGCATCAATCGCGAGATTCGCGAGCGCAACGAGGCGCTCCGGCGAGCCCACGAGGAGCTGGAGCGCGCGGCCCGCACCGAGCTCTCGCACGTCGCTCGTGTCGCCACGATGGGCGAGCTCTCGGCGGCGCTCGCGCACGAGCTCAACCAGCCGCTGGCGGCGATCCTCAGCAACGCGCAAGCCGGCGGACGCTTCCTCGAACGCGACGAGCGCGCCAACCCGGACGTCGTCGACGCCCTCGACGATATCGCCGGTGACGCGAAGCGCGCCCGCGAGATCATCCTGCGCATGCGCGAGCTCATGCGTCGCGGCGAGATCGAGCAGGAGCCCGTCGACGTCGCGGACGCCCTGCGCCGGGTCGAAGCGATCGCCCGCGCCGATGCCGAGCACATGGGCCTCGACCTCGAGATGGATCTCGCGGAGGGACTGCCGCCGGTCCTCGGCGATCGCATCCAGCTGCAGCAGGTCGTCCTGAACCTGCTGCACAACGGAGCCGAGTCGATGTTCCGACACCCCGACGGCCGCAAGCGGCTCGTCCTCCGATCCTCGCGGCCCGACGACGGAGCGGTGCGGGTCGCGGTCCGCGATGCCGGTCCGCCGGTCGAGGACGGCGTCGTGGACCGGATGTTCGAGCCCTTCTACTCGACGAAGCGCGAGGGACTCGGCATGGGGCTCCCCATCTGTCGCACGATCATCGAAGCCCATGGGGGACAGCTGTGGGCGACGCGAAACGACGGCGATGGCCTCACCGTCCAGTTCACGCTGCCGGCCGCCTCCTGAGCCTTCTTCGCGGCGCCTTCGACGCGCCTCGGGTTTCGCCTTTCCGATTCCGGCCCGGATCTGTCACAATCATCGCCCTGACGAAGGACGAATCCGCGGGGCGACCGTACGCGGTGCGTGCGGCGCCGAGGGAGGACCTGGATGGCCGATCCGAACCCGAGCTCCGAGAAGCTGAACGCGCCCGCCTTCCGCCGGGCGACGGTGCTCACCGCGACCCTGCTGATGACCGGGGTCTTCCTGTACATGATCCGCGGCTTCCTTCAGCCGATGTTCCTCGCGGCGATCTTCGCGGGACTTCTCCAGCCGGTGTACCGGCGTCTCGTCACGCTCTTCCGGGGCCGGCAGTTCATCGCGTCGATCGCGACGATCGCGCTCACGCTGCTCCTGATCGTCGGTCCGCTCACGGCGCTGATCGGTCTGATCGCCGCCGAAGCCGTCGCGGTCAAGGACGCGGCGCTCCCCTGGATCAGCGAGCAGCTCGAGGGCGCGAACGCGGCAACCCTGGAGCGCAAGATCGTCGAGAAGTTCCCCGCGCTCGAGCCCCTCGTACCCGACAAGAAGAAGATCGCGGAAGCGCTCGGCAACGCCGCGACGGTGACCGGCGAGTTCCTCGTGCGCGGCCTCACGACGATGACGACCGGCGCCGCGAGCTTCCTGCTCGGCCTCTTCGTGATGCTGTACGCGATGTACTTCTACCTCACCGACGGCCCACGCCTCCTCAATCGCATCATGCAGCACGTGCCACTCGATGCCGATCAGAAGAAGCGTCTGCTCGACCGGTTCCTGTCCGTGACACGCGCGACGATCAAGGGCACCGTCGTCATCGGCCTGGTCCAGGGCGGCCTCGGTGGGATCGCGTTCAAGGTGGGCGGCCTTCCGAGCGCCGCGTTCTGGGGAGCGGTCATGGTCGTGCTGTCGATCGTCCCGGGCATCGGCACCGCCATCGTGTGGATCCCGGCCGTGATCTATCTCTTCGTGCAGGGCGAGCCGACGACCGCCATCCTCATGGGCGCCTGGTTCGCGGTCGTCGTGGGCACCGCGGACAACGTCCTTCGCCCGATCCTCGTCGGCCGCGACACGCAGATGCCCGATCTGCTCATCCTCGGCAGCACGCTCGGCGGGATCGTCATGTTCGGGATCATCGGCTTCATCGCGGGGCCGGTCGTCTGCGCCCTGTTCATGACGAGCTGGGACCTCTACTCCGAGGCCTACCGCGACGCCCTCGAGCCGGCGCAGGCCGAATCACCCAAGCCCTGAGCCGGGCCCGGTCGAACCGATTCGACCGGCATCCCCGGTAAACGAACGGAGGCATCCTCGTGCGAATGACGCTCCTCGTTTCGGTCGTGTTCCTCGTCGCGGCCTGCGCGTCGACACCCACCGTGCGGCCGTGGTCGCTCGACTCGCTCCGCCCCGTCCCGCAGGAGACCGGGACATCGGCCAGCCTCCGCGGCCTCTGCGCCGTCAGCGATCGCGTGGCGTGGGCGAGCGGTTCCGGCGGGACCTGCCTGCGCACCGTCGACGGTGGCGACACGTGGGAGATCGTGCCGGTGCCCGGCGCGAGCGAAATGGACTTCCGCGACGTGCACGGGTTCGACGCTCGATCGGCCGTGCTGCTCGTCGCCGGCCAGCCCGCACGTCTGATGCGCACCGAAGACGCCGGAGCGACCTGGACGATCGCGTACGAGCATCCGGATCCGGCGGCGTTCTTCGACGCCCTGCACTTCGAGGACTCGCGACGCGGCATGGCGTTCAGCGATCCGGTCGGCGGCACGCTCCTCGTGGTGCGCACGACCGACGGCGGTCGCACGTGGAACGAGATTCCCGAGGATCGACTCCCGCGCGCGCTCGAGGGCGAGGCCGGCTTTGCGGCGAGCGGCAGCTGCCTCGTGACGCGCGACGGGACGACGTGGATCGGCCTCGGCGGCGAAACCGGGGGCGAAGGCGCCCGCGTGCTCCGCAGCGATGACGGCGGCGATACGTGGCAGGCGTTCGTCACGCCGATGCGGACGTCCGCGTCGGCCGGCATTTTCTCGCTCGACTTCGCCGACGGCCGACACGGGGTCGCCGTCGGCGGGCAGTACGACGCGCCCGAGGGCCAGGATCGGCATTTCGCGGTGACCCGCGACGGCGGTCGCACGTGGAGCGTTCCTCGCGCCGCGCCGACGGGCGGCTATCGATCCGCGGTGCGATTCCTCCCCGGGACCGACGGCAAGACCGCGATCGCCACCGGCCCTGGCGGGACCGACGTGAGCTGGGACGGCGGACGATCCTGGCAGCCGCTGACGAGCGAGGGATGGCACGCGGTCGAGCTGACGCCCGACGGATGCTCGGGATGGCTCAGCGGCAGCGACGGGCGGATCGCGAGAATCGGCCCCTTCGGTACGAAGCGCTGACGCACGATCCGGAGGAGGCCGCTCTCGCGCCGGCCCGAGCCGACGCGAGAGCGGACAGGACTTGGATCCGGAGGGCAGATCCCGGGGAGACGCGCATTGCGCCGACGAGCCTAGCGCGGTGGCTCGCGACGCCCCCGCTCCACGGGAGAAGCCGATGGATCTACCAGCCACTTAGCGCGTGCCGTGCCAAACCGGCCACAGAAACCGTGAAGTGATACGTTGGAACGACTTGCGGGTGCTGTCGCCCAGACGCGTCCGATCGCGTCGCCTCCGTCCCGTGCGCATCTGTCACTTTTCGTGACAGATTCTCGGATTGCCGCGATCCGTCCGGGCCGGCGCGTCGTCTCTGCTACGGGTTCGGATTCGAAAGAAAGGACTCCCATGCACCTCCGATCGCTGCTCCTGACCTTCATCCTCGCCGGCATCGCCGCCTCCTGCAGCACGTCCCACGAGGAAGTGATCCCGCTCGACGACCGATCGCTCCTCGAGCAGTCGAGCCAGATGGAGATCTTCGCCCTGCATCCGAACCGTCACAGCGACGAGGGAAAACCGAAGGGCGCCGACGACGACTTCCACGGATACCGGATCCTCGACCGCGCCCGGCTCGACGACGCGAAGGAGCGCAAGCGTCTCGTGAGCCTCGTGTACCAGGGAATCGACAAGAGCAACGGGATGGTCGCGGCGTGCTTCGACCCGCGGCACGGCATCCGCGCCCGCAACGGCGACCAGGTCGTCGATCTGGTGATCTGCTACGAGTGCCTGCAGATCCACCTGCACCGCAGCACCGACGGCGACGGCGCCGACGAGAGCGCGCTGACCTCCGAGACGGTCGAGCCGGCGGTGACCGGGATCCTCGAAGCGGACGGGCTCAAGCTCCACCGAGGGCACTGATCCCGCGCGGCGCCCGCGGCCTAAGCCAGGAGCTCCCGCACGACCTTGCCATGCACGTCCGTCAGGCGGAAGTCCCGCCCCTGGTATCGGTGCGTGAGACTCTCGTGGTCGATCCCGAGGAGATGGAGGATCGTCGCCTGCAGATCATGCACGTGGACTCCGCCTTCGGTGATCCGGTACCCGAGCTCGTCGGTCGCGCCGTGGATGTGGCCGGCGCGCACGCCGGCACCGGCCATCCACATCGTGAAGCAGTGCGGATGATGGTCGCGACCGAGTAGCTTCGAACCGTTTCGCTCCTCGTTCATCGCCGTGCGCCCGAACTCGCCGCCCCACACCACGAGCGTGTCGTCGAGGAGGCCGCGCTGCTTCAGATCGCGAAGGAGAGCGGCCACCGGGCGGTCCGTCTCGCGGCACTTCTTCGGCAGCTGATGCATGAGGTCGTCCGTCGGGTTCGTCCCGTGGGTGTCCCATCCCCAGTCGAACAGCTGCACGAACCGCACGCCCTGCTCGACGAGACGCCGTGCGAGCAGGCAATTGTTCGCGAACGAAGCCTTGCCGGGCTCGGCGCCGTACATCGCGCGCGTGGCCTCGGGCTCGAGCGACAGATCCATCACTTCCGGCACCGACATCTGCATCCGGAACGCGAGCTCGTACTGCGAGATGCGGCTCAGCGTCTCGGGATCGCCGGTGCGGGCGTGCTGGTGCTCGTTCATCTCCTTCAGCGCATCGAGTGTGCGGCGGCGGACCGAACGATCCACTCCCTCCGGATTCGAAACATAGAGCACCGGATCGCCTTCGGACCGGCACTGCACACCCTGGTAGACGGTCGGCAGGAACCCGCTTCCCCAGACGCTCTTTCCCGCGCTCGGAGTCTTCCCTCCCGAGACGAGGACCACGAACCCGGGAAGATTCTCGTTCTCGGTCCCGAGCCCGTACACGAGCCATGACCCCATCGACGGCCGACCCAACCGCGGCGAGCCCGTGTAGAGGAAAAGCTGCGCGGGCGCGTGATTGAACTGATCGGTGAACATCGATCGGATGAACATCACGTCGTCGACCGAGCCCGCGAGATGCGGCATCAGCTCCGACACCCACGCTCCGCTCTGCCCGTGCTGCGCGAACGAGTACGGCGATCCCAGGATCTTCGGGTGCCCCTTGATGAACGCGAACCGTTCCTTCTCGAGCAGCTCTTCGGGGCACTTCTGTCCGTCGAGCTCGTTCAGCTTCGGCTTGTAGTCGAAGAGATCCTGCTGCGGTGGCGAACCCGCCATGTGCAGATAGATCACGCGCTTCGCCCGGCGCGCGGGCCCAGCGATCCCGGCACCCCCATCGGGCGTCACCGACGTCACCGGCCTCGCCCCGAGTGCCCGCCCCGCGGCGCCGAGCCCGGCGCCCGCGAGGAAGATCGAACCGAGGCCGACGGGGCATTCGCTCAGGAAGCGCCGGCGGGTGATCCCCTTGGCGGCGTCCCAGGCGGGGTGCGTCTCTTCGTTCGGGTTCTTCGGATTCAAGGCGTTCGCCCTCTCGCTTGCGTCATCCCTTGGTAAGCGTCTCGTCGAGATTGAGGAGCACCGTCGCGACGATCGTCCACGCCGCGAGCTCCACCGGATCGAGCTTCGCCCCGCTCGGAGACGACGCGTCGCGCGTGAGCTTCGCGGCCGCCTCACGGTTCCCGCGGTAGTGGGCGCGCTCGCTCTCGAAGAGCGACACCAGCGGTTCGAGCTCGCCTTCGCGGGGGCGACGGGTCACGCAGGCGCGGAAGCCGAGCTCCGCGCGCTCGAGCGGCGTCGCGTCGGTCGCCTCGGTCATCATGCGGACGGCCAGCGCACGCGCCGCCTCGACGAACGCCGGATCGTTCAGCGTCACGAACGCCTGGAGCGGTGTGTTGGTGCGGATACGACGGGGCACGCAAACCTCGCGGCTCGGCGCGTCGAACGTGGTCATCGACGGATACGGGCTCGTGCGCCGCCAGTACGTGTAGACCGCACGACGGTAGCGATCTTCGCCCTCGCTCGCCGCCCACTTCGCGCCGTCGTACACGACCTGCCACGTGCCTTCGGGCTGGGGCGGATAGACCGGCGGTCCGTACATCTTCGGCGACAGCAAGCCCGCGATCGCGAGCGCCTGATCGCGGATCATCTCCGCCTCGAGCCGGAAGCGGGGCCCGCGCGCGAGCCAGCGATTCGTCGGATCGATCTCGAGCGCCTCGGCCGAGACGCGCGACGTCTGCCGATACGTCGACGACAGCAGGATGCGCCGCAGCAGCGACTTGATGCGGTAGCCGTCTTCCTCGACGAACGTCACGGCCAGCCAGTCGAGGAGATCCGGGTGCGAGGGCGGAGCCCCCTGGATGCCGAAGTCCTCGCTCGTCTCGACGAGCCCGGTTCCGAAGAGCTGCTCGAAGACGCGATTCACGAGGACGCGCGCCGTCGTGGGATTGCGCGGATCGACGAGCCACTGCGCGAATCCGAGCCGATCGAGCGGCGCGTCGTCGGGAAGCGGATGGAACGCGGCCGGGACGCCGGGCGTCACCTCTTGCTGCGGGTCGAGGAAGCTCCCCCGGGCGAGAACGCGCGTCGTGCGCCGGCGCTCTTCGGGAAGCTCGCGGAGCACGGGCGACGTCGGGATCGCATCGCGCACGCGCTTCTCTTCGGCGCGCACGCGGGCGAGCGCTTCCCGGTTGGCCTTCCATTCCGGAGATGCATAGCGAGCCCGATAGACGCGATCGACGACGGGAGGCACCGACGATCCCGCCCGCGCCGCCGCCAGTACCGAGACGTCCACCAGGGGGCCGATTTCGTCCGGCGTCACCACGCGGTCGTACAGCCAGAAGTCGTCGAGTCGACCTCGGAATCCATGCTGTTCGTATCGCTTGCCGAGGAAGAACGGACGCTCGGTGCGGATCGTTCCCGTGAGCGAGTCGTAGGTGACGGTGGTGTTCCGCAGCGCACCGTCGACGTACAGACGCACTCCCGCGGCCTTGGAAGATCCGTCGTGCGTCACGAAGAGGTGCGACCACTGCTTCGTCGGAATCGGTTCGACGGAGGCGATCTCGATCGCGTTCTTCGGATACTCGTGGATGAGGTGAACGTAGACCTTGCCGCCGTGCACGTACACGTCGTAGCCCCGGTACGCGGCGCCCGCATCCATACGGGCGAACGGCACCTGCACCCCGTCGTCGTTCGGGTACACCCAGCCGCCGAACGAGAAGGCGTCGTCGCGATCGAAGTCGCCCGCGGCCCCGAGGTCGACGAACGCTTGGCCGTCGAGCGCGAGCGCCCGCCCGACGAGGCCTTCGCCGGACGTCGCGGACGCGGCATCAGGACGTCGGATGCGCGCGTCGGCCGGGTCGTCGCCGTCCACGACGACGATCGGCCCCGGCGCGTCGCGAAGGTATCCGGCGTTCGCCGTCGCGATCCACTCGTCCCGGGCCTGCGCAATCGCCGGCTCGAGCGCTTCGCGTTCGCGCTCGACCTCGCCCTTGCGGCCGAGGATCGCATCGAGCGCCGCGGACTGCTCCATCGTCGGCGCTCGCACGAACGGCGGATCCCCCGGCTTGTCCGCGTCCTCCGTCTGATTCAGGAAGGCAAAGACGCGGTAGTACTCCTCGTGGGTGATCGGGTCGTACTTGTGGCTGTGGCATTGCGCACAGCCCATCGTGTACCCCATCCACACCTGCAGCGTCGTGTCGACGCGGTCCGCCACGGCCGCGACTCGGAACTCCTCGTCGTCCGTGCCGCCCTCGTCGTTGGTCATCGTGTTGCGATGGAACGCCGTCGCGACCAGCGCGTCCTCGTCCCGCTCGC
>CAZQZX010000153.1:0-16927 GCA_964597885.1 uncultured Planctomycetota bacterium | reverse complement strand
CCGGTCAGGCCATCCACCTCAACGGTGGTGCGTCGTCGGCCAAGGGTGGCTCGCTCTCGAACGCGCTCGTCTACGACATGCAGTAAATTGTCGTAGGTGTCTCTTTCGAGACGCTCGACATGATGCACAAGCTTCAAGCGGGCGGGAGACTTCGGTCTCCCGCCCGTTTTTTATTAGACTTGCCGGGCCATGCCGAGCCTGACCACACTCCCCTCCCGAATCCGACGACTCGCGCGCGAGATCGGCCGACTCGAGTTCGCGCCGCCCGTCACCCACACGTACAACCCGCTCGAGTATGCGTGGAGCGCGCATCGGGTCTACCTCGAACGCTTTGCCACGACGAAGAAGCGCGCCGTATTCCTGGGGATGAACCCCGGCCCCTTCGGAATGGCCCAGTCGGGCATCCCGTTCGGCGCGATCGAGATCGTCCGGGAGTGGATGGGGATCGAGACGCGCATCGGCAAGCCCGAGAACGAGCATCCGCGACGCCCCGTGCTCGGCTTCGCGACCGAACGCGAGGAGGTGAGCGGCGCGCGACTCTGGGGCTTCGCGCGCGATCGCTTCGGGACGCCGGAACGATTCTTCGAACGGTTCTTCGTCGCGAACTACTGCCCGCTGTGCTTCCTCGAGGAGTCCGGCAGGAATCGCACTCCCGACAAGCTGCCCGCCGAGGAGCGCGAACCGCTGTACGCCCTTTGTGATCGGCTGGCCCGAATGACCATCGAAGCCCTCGAGCCCGAGATCGTCATCGGCGTCGGCGCGTTTGCGGAGACGAGGGCACGCGAAGCCCTCGACGGGATGGGACTCTCCTTCGGGCGCGTGCTCCACCCGAGCCCGGCAAGTCCGATCGCGAACCGCGGCTGGGCCCCGCAAGCCGAAGCGCAGCTCGAAGCGCTCGGGATCGACCTCGGTCCTCGCCCCCGGGCCCGGAAGGCCAAGGCCAAGAAGACCAAGGCCAAGAAGGCCGGGCGATGATCGGTCCGGTCGATCTCCATGCGCGCGACCTCGGCGCCGGCGGCCAGGATCCACTCGTCGTGCTGCACGGGCTCCTCGGCTCGTCGCGCAACTGGACCGCCGCAGGGCGCGATCTCGCGGAACGCTTCACACCGATCGGGCTCGACCTGAGGAACCACGGCGACTCCCCGCACACGGCCACGAGCTCGATCCCCGAGATGGTCGGGGACGTCCTGCGCTTCATGGATCGACAGGGGCTCGATCGCGTCCACCTGATGGGGCACAGCCTCGGCGGCAAGGTGGCCATGCGGCTCGCCTGCCTCTTCCCGGAGCGTGTGCGCCTGCTCTTCGTCCTCGACATCGCGCCTCGCGCGTATCCGCCGGGCTCGGAAGCCCTCGAGGCCATGCGCTCCGTCGATCTCGGCCGACTCGAGTCGAGGCGCGACGCCGACCACGCGCTCGCCGAGCGGATCGCGGATCCGGGGATGCGCGCCTTCCTCCTGACGAATCTCGTGCAGGATGCGGACGGAAGCTACCGCTGGCGCGCCGGCCTCGACGGACTGCACGCGAGCCTCGCGAGCCTGCGCGGCGCCGCGCTCGATGCAGGGCACTCGTTTCGACGGCCGTGCGGCTTCATCGTGGGCGGCCGCAGCGAGTACTTCGTGGCCGGCGACAAGAGGCCGTCGCCAAGCACTTCCCCCTCGCCGAGATCACGACGCTCGAATCGAGCGGCCATAACGTGCACTTCGACGCGCGACCCGAGTTCGTCCGCGCGGTCTTCGACTTCCACGACCGCAACGCGAACGCCTAGCGACACACAAGCAGCCGCGGCCCGGGCTTGCGTCGCGTCGGGGCACCCCTTAGACTGAGCCGATTCGAACTGGGCCGATTCGCGCGGGGCTGCAAACTGGCGCTCCCACCGCTTCCGATGGCCCGTGCGCCGGAGCCACGCTCTTGGAAAGATTCCGCTTCCCGGATTCGCTGGTCCTGATCTTCGCGATGATCTTCCTCGCATGGGGGGCGAGCTTCCTTCTCCCCTCGGGCGAGTACGAGACGAAGACGAACGAGAAGGGCCGCGAGGTCGTCGTACCGAACACCTACGAGACCCTCCCCAAGGACGATCACAAGCTCACGTGGCACGCCTGGCTCACGAAGATCCCCAAAGGCCTCGAGAAGGCCCAGGACATCATCTTCTTCGTGTTTCTGGTGGGCGGCGTCATCGGTATCCTCAAGGCGACCGGCTGCTTTGACGCCCTGATCGGCACCGCCATCCAACGCGCATCCGGAAGCACCGTGCTGTTGATCGGGCTGATGGTGTCGCTGTTCGCGGTCGGCTCCTCGACCATCGGCATGGCCGAGGAGTACATGCCCTTCATCCCCGTACTGGTGACGATGTGCATCGCGCTCGGCATGGACGCCGTGGTCGCGGTCGGCATCGTCTACATCGGCTCCGGGATCGGGTACGGCTGCGCCGCCATCAACCCCTTCACCGTCCAGATCGCGCAGGGGATCGCCGAGCTTCCGCCCACATCGGGGCAGCTCTTCCGATGGGTCCTTCTCGTCGTATGCCTGATCGTAGGCATCCACCACCTGCTCGCGTACGTCCGCAAGATCCGCAAAGACCCGAGCCGCAGCCTCGTGAAGGATGTCGATTACTCCGAGGGCTACGAGATGCCCGAGGACACGGCGTTCACGACGCGGCGTATCCTGGTCCTGCTCGTCTTCGTCGGCGGTATCGGCATCTTCGTATGGGGCGTGAGCCAGTTCGGTTGGTATCTCACCGAGCTCGCCGGTATCTTCCTCGGCATGGGTATCCTCGCGGCGATCATCGCCGGGATGAGTCCCAACACCACGGCGCACGAGTTCATCCGGGGCGCGGCCGAGCTCACCGGCGCCGCCCTCCTCATCGGCTTCGCGCGGACCATCGAGGTCGTCCTCGAAGATTCGAAGGTGATCCACACCATCGTCCACGGGATCGCGAACA
This sequence comes from uncultured Planctomycetota bacterium, assembly GCA_964597885.1. Classification (GTDB taxonomy): domain Bacteria; phylum Planctomycetota; class JACOTG01; order JACOTG01; family JAUIME01; genus CAZQZX01. The sequence goes on along the minus strand of CAZQZX010000153.1, from coordinate 13,989 downwards.
CGCTCGAAGGCACCGCCCCCGAGGTGGCGGCCAGCGGGATGCTCGCCGTGCAATCGGCCTGCAACTTCCTGATCCCGTCCGGCAGCGGACAGGCGTACGTGACAATGCCGATCATGACGCCGCTCTCGGACCTGGGCGGCGTGTCGCGTCAGTCGGCCGTCCTGGCCTACCAGTTCGGCGATGGCTTCATGAACATGATCGTGCCGACGAATGCCCTTCTCATGGGGATGCTCGGACTCGGACGGATCCCCTTCCAGCGATGGGTCCGGTTCATCCTTCCGCTGCTCCTGAAGCTGTATCTCGTGGCGATCATCGCCCTCGTGATCGCGGTACGCATCGGATACTGAATCCGTACCGGCGTTGCGGTCGTCGGCTCGAGGCGCTACCCTCCGCCTAGACATGCGACATCTGAGTCCCGACTCCAAATCGAAGAAGAAGAAGCTCAGCCGAGCGAGCGTCCGCCACACGTTCCGCACGCTGATCTGGCCCCGCCGATGGCTCCTCGCCGTCGGCCTCGTCCTCATCGTCACCAACCAGTTCGCCGCGCTCGTCCTGCCGCTGTCGTCGAAGGTCCTGATCGATGACGTGATCCGCGCCGGCACGCAGCCCATCGGACAGGTGCTCCTCGTCGTCGGCATCGCGGTCGCGATCCAGGCGACGACGTCGTTCACGCTCACCCGCCTACTCTCGATCCAGGCGCACCGGCTCATCAAGGAGCTCCGGATGCGCGTGCAGCGTCACGTGATGCGCCTGCCGACGGCGTACTTCGACAGCCACCCGTCAGGGACGCTCGTCTCGCGGGTGATGAGCGACGTGGAGGGCGTGCGCAATCTCGTCGGAACCGGGCTGGTGCAGCTCTTCGGGGGGCTCCTGCGCTCCGGCGTCGTGCTCGTGCTCCTCCTGCAGATCGACGTCGGGCTCACCGTGTTCGCGCTGCTTCCCCTCCTCGCGTTCGGCGCGGTCTCGATCCGCGCGTTCACGTACGTGCGCCCGATCTTCCGCGCGCGTCATGCCATCAACGCCGAAGTCACGGGAAGGCTCACGGAGTCGCTCGGCGGCGTTCGCGTCGTCAAGGGATTCAACGCGGAAGGCGCCGAGGACCGGATCTTCGAGGGAGGTGCCGAGCGCCTCTTCCAGAACGTGAAGAAGAGCCTCATCGCGACGAGCCTGATGGCGAGCGCGACGACTGTGCTCGTCGGGCTGGTTACCATCCTCGTCATGGGGATCGGCTCGTCGCGCATCGCCGCCGGCTCGATCTCGGAAGGCGACTTCGTGAAGTTCACGCTCCTGCTCGGCTATCTCATCATGCCGATCCTGCAGATGAGCAACATCGGCACCCAGATGACCGAAGCCTTCGCCGGGCTCGACCGTATGGAAGAGATCCTCGCCGAGCCGAAGGAAGGCGACGACCGCGACCGCCCGCATACGCTCGAAACCGTGCGCGGCGACGTCCGCTTCGAGGACGTCTCGTTCGCGTATGAAGAAGACAACGAGATCCTCCACGACATCTCGTTCCACGCTCCACCGGGGTCGGTCACCGCGCTCGTCGGTAGCTCGGGATCCGGGAAGACGACGATCGCCGGGCTCGCCGCCTCGTTCCTCGAGCCGCTTCGCGGACGGGTCGTCGTCGACGGTCACGACCTCGCCAGCGTGCAGCTCGACAGCTATCGCCAGCGCCTCGGCGTGGTGCTGCAGGACGACTTCCTGTTCGCCGGGACGATCCGCGAGAACCTGCTCTTCGCCAGGCCCGATGCCGACGAAGAAGCCATCGAGAAAGCCGTCCGCGGCGCCCATGTGAACGAGTTCACCGACCGCTTCGAGAAAGGCCTCGACACCGTCATCGGCGAGCGCGGCGTGAAGCTCTCGGGCGGCCAGCGACAGCGCGTGGCCATCGCACGAGCGCTCCTCGCGGATCCCGCCGTCCTGGTCCTCGACGAGGCCACGTCGAACCTCGACAGCGTGAGCGAGGTCCTGATCCAGAAGAGCTTCGAGATGCTCCTCGAAGGACGCACGACGTTCGTGATCGCCCACCGACTGAGCACGATCCGCCGCGCCGATCAGATCCTGGTTGTCGAGGACGGACGCATCGTCGAGCGCGGCACGCACGACGAGCTCATGCAGGCCGAAGGCCGATACCACGACCTGTACACCTTCCAGGCGAGGATCTGACGTGCCGCCCGTGACGGGTCGCATCGCGATGCCGACGCTGGCGACCCTCTTCGTGATCACGTTCGCTGCTTTGTCACCGAACGCGCACGCCGATTCCTTCGACGACTGGATCGCGAACTTCGGCGCGGACTGTCCCCTCTCGCTCCACGACCGCACGTCGTCCTGGAAGCTCGAGCCCGCGGCCCTGGCCTCGGCGCGCCAAGGCGACACGCAGCTGCGCTTCGAGCGGCCGCTCGTGCACGGATCGCGACGCTACGCGAGCTACGACCTCGAGCCGATGCTGCGATGGAGGAGCGAGCGACCCGAGATCGAAGAACGCGAACGTCATCTCGTGGCGGCAATCGAGCGGCTCGCCGCGCACGCGCGCCCCTCGACGCTCATCGTCGTGGTGGTAGGCTTCGCGCACGCGCTCCGGTTCGATCTCGAATCGACGCGCGAAGCGCACTACGTCGGTCCCTCCGTCCTCGAGAACACGAGGTTCGGCACGGCGAGGCTTCGTCGACTGAACGAAGCCCTCGGGCTCGACGCGCACGCGAGCCCCGCCGAACGCCGTAGCCTTCCGCACGTCCTCGGAGCGTACGTCCAGCTCGCGCTGCACGCGCGCCGCACGGAGACCGATACCGCACCCGCGTCGATCGACCGTTCCGCGCCTCGTTCGGGTTCGGGCTCGCGCGCGCCGCTCGTGATCCTCGCCGATCGGCACGGAGTCGAAGACACCCGGCTTGCCGACGCGTTCCCCGGCGCCGACACCCTTCGCGCGCGCGGCTTCGACCGCATCTGCGTGGCCTTCGAAGGCGTCCCCGAGGCGCAACCGATGACGGCCGCCGAGGTCCGGCGGTATCTGCGGGCGCGACTCCCGCTCGACGTCGCGACGCGAGCCCGACTCGCGCGAACCCATCCCGAGACCGCCGCGCTGCTCGACGAGGCCGGCGGGATCGAGGCCTGCCCGCTGCAGGAGCGAATGCTCGATCGCCTGGAAGCCCTGGGCGCGACGGGCTTCACGATCGACCTGCGCGGTCTCGAGAGGCTAACTTCACGCAAACCTAGCCCGGTGAACGGCTTCGGCTTGACAGAACCCGAGGCGGGTTTATGATCTGGAAAGAGCGGTAACGGCCCAGGTACCCCTGGAGCCGAGCTGGTCCCGGCGCGAGGTCTAGCAGGATCTCGTGGCGCCCCTGGCGAATGGGAGCCGGGTGGTGGAGGACTGGTCCCCGGTCCGGCATTCCGGCGGTCGGATACGGTGGTAGCGGAAGCACTAGGATTCCGCATTCAATGCCGAGGAAGGGAGGTGGCCCAGCGATGAGTTGTTGTTTTCCTATGGTGATCTGCGAGGTGGTGGCCTCCTAGGCTGAAGAACTTCCCGAGTTCATTCGGGTGGTCGCCTGGAGGCACCAGGCACCACCGAAACCCCCATGGCCCGCGACACCGGCGGGACGGGCTTGCCCGGAAACCCATCGGGGGTTTTTTATTGCCATGACCGAAACCAGAAATCGCCAGGCATCCGACGCGAACGGCGGCGCGCTCCGCTCGACGATCGTGCTCGCGATCGCGCTCGTCTTCCCCACGCTCGGAGTGCTGCTCTACTTCGTCGCCTCGTCCGGCGGTGCGGCGATGCAGCTCGCCTACGGCTCGACCAAGGTCCTCCAGTTCGCGTTCCCGGTCGCCTTCGTATTCTGGACGCGAACGAAGCTCCGTCGCCCTCTCGCCGACACCGCGCCCGCCGGCGCGGGCATCCCGTCGGGCCTCGTGTTCGGGGGCGCGGTGGCCGCGGCGATGATCGGCCTGTACTTCTCGCCCTGGCTGCCACCCTCCTGGTTCGAGGAGGCGACACCGCGACTGAAGGACAAGCTCACTTCCGCCGGCATCGAAACGCGCGTCGCGTTCCTCGCGCTCGCCACGTTCTACTGCCTCGCCCACTCGTTCCTCGAGGAGTACTACTGGCGCTGGTTCGTCTACGGCATCGCGCGCAAGAAGATGTCGGGTCCGGCCGCCATCGCGCTCTCGAGCGTCGGCTTCGCCTCGCATCACGTGGTGCTGCTCGCGATGTACTTCGACGACCTCCGCGCGGTCGTCGGATTCTCGGCCGGCGTCGCGGCGGGCGGGGTCGCCTGGGCGTGGATCTACGAGAAGAGCGGCCGCCTGCGCGGCCCGTGGCTCAGTCATCTGCTGGTCGACGCGGCGATCATGGCCATCGGATACCACCTGCTCTTCGCCTGACCGGGCCTGCGCGGGACGCTCTCGTGGGCGCTCACGGGCGCCCAACTCCCCCCGAAGGGGCAACTCCGGGCACCCACAGGACATTCAGGCCCAACGACTTAGAATCAACTCACACGAATCTCGAAAGCTCCGCCCCCGGGAGGGTCGTACAATAGGGAGCAGGAGAATCGGGAGGATCCGATTCGTCGACCGAGAACCACCGCTGCGCCAGGAGAACTGAACGCCATGAGTCACTCGAACTTCGACATGTCCGCGCCCCACGAGGGACGGCTGGCCACCGGCGCACGCGCCGAGTTCATCGCCAACACCTACATCCACGTCCTCGGAGCCATGGTCGGCTTCGTGCTGGTCGTAATGGCGTTCTTCGCCACGGGCGTCACCGAGGCCATGTTCCAGTTCGTCGCCGGCAATCAGTTCGGCTGGCTCATGATGCTCGGCGGATTCGTGCTCGTCGGTAACCTCGCCTCGGGGGTCGCGCACCGCGCCGTCTCGAAGACGAGCCAGTACGCCGCGCTCGCCGGCTTCGTCACCGCCGAGGCGCTCTTCTTCTCGCCGATCTTGTTCATCGCGAACAGCTACATGCCGGGCGCCATCCAGAGCGCGGCCGTCGTCACGCTGCTCGGTTTCGCCGGCCTCACCGGCATCGCGTTCATCAGCCGCAAGGACTTCTCGTTCATGGGCGCGATCCTGAAGTGGGTCGGTATGGGCGCCCTGCTCGCGATCGTCGGCGGCATGCTCTTCGGCTTCGTGCTCGGCACCTGGTTCATGGTCGGCATGATCGTCTTCGCGGGCGCGGCCATCCTGTACCAGACGTCGAACGTCATCCGCATCTATCCGGAAGATCGCTACGTGGCGGCTTCGCTCGAGCTCTTCTCTTCCGTCGCGCTGATGTTCTACTACGTGCTCATGCTCTTCATGTCGCGCGACTAGTCGCCGCGGCACCACGATAGAATCATCCCGAGCGGACGGGTTCGCAGGCCGAGCCCGTCCGCTTTTTTCGTGGAGTGAGCGGCGCCGGCTCAGGGGGTGTCGTCAGCCGTGTCGGCAGCGGCGCCGTCGTCGGCAGCGGGGGTCGCTTCGCGCCGGGCGAGCGGAGCCGTCAGTTGCACGTCGCCGGCCGGGTCGAACGCGATCGTGCGGACGCTGTCGCGAAGGTCGACCGTAATCGAGAACTGCCGGAGGAACTCGCCCCCCAGGTGGGTGTTCCCGCCGATGAGCGCGACGGGATCCTCGACCTGGATCGCGCCCAGCCGAAAGATTCCCGACACGCGGCCCGCGCGCGCGACCTGCCCGCCGAGACGGGCCGAATCGATGGGGAACGGCTCGGGCTCTTCGAGGTACTTCACGCCGTCGGCGTCGGCCTCCCCGAGCGACAGGCCGGCCTGGCTTCCGGTGTCGATCACCGGCGTCACCAGCCACGCACCGATCGCCGCCGTGATCGACGGAAGCCCCCCGATCTGGGTCACGCGAAAGACGTTTCGCCCGTCGGGCATCCGCCCCGCCTCACGGTCGACGACGAGCTCGCCCGCGCCGTAGTCGAGCGTGAACCGAGCCCGCGCAATGAGAGGCCGCCCAAGGACCCCGTCGACGGGATGCGCGAGCGCCTTCGCGAGCGGCTCGGTCGAGTGGACGTGAGCATCGAGCTCGTCGAAGTAGGAACCGTCCGAGAGCTTGAGCGTCGGCACGCGAACGAAGCCACGCCGTCGCAGGTCGCGCGACGCCGCCTCCCCCGCGATCTTGTCGAGGCTGAGCGTCCTTACCCGCGGGCGCAGACCCGCTTCGCTCGCGACGCGGCGGTCGACCACGGTGATCTGCGACCCCGTATCCACGAGGAACCAGTACGGGCCCTTACCGCCGATGGTCACTTCCACGAGCGGAGCGCCCGCCACGACGCGCATCGGCACACGAGCCTCACCGCCGCGGAGTTTCACCGCATTCGGAGTGCTGTGCGGATCAACGGCGAAGCGCATGCAGCCCGCGATCGTCGCGAGCGCCAGGACGGCCATCGCAGCCAGTCCCGCACGCCGCAACGCCCGATCGGTTCGGAATGCTCCCGTGCCACCCATGCGGAGAGAGTACACCACTCGTTCCGGCCCGGGCAACCGCCGGCGCCTTGCTATCCTTTGCGGCCTGCCATGAGCTACTCCGTCTTTATCCGCGATCACTGGCGATTCCTCGGCTTCGGGTTCCTCTTCAACCTGACGTCGAGCTTCGGCCAGACCTTCTTCGTGGCGCGCTTCGCCGGGGAGATCCGCGCCGAGTTCGGCCTCTCCCACGCCGGCTTCGGAGGACTGTACTCAGCGGCCACGCTCGCGAGTGCCGCCACGCTCGTGTGGCTGGGACGCAAGCTCGACGAGACCGATCTGCGCCGCTACAGCGCGGGCGTCGCGGCCGGACTGGTGGTCGCCTGCTTCGCCATGGCCGTCGTCCCCCACGTCCTGCTGCTCGTACCCGCCCTCTACGCGATTCGACTTGCCGGACAGGGCTTGATGACGCACACCGCCATGAGCAGCATGGCGCGCTACTTCGAGGCCCAGCGAGGACGCGCGATGAGCCTCGCCTCGCTCGGCCGCCCGGCCGGAGAAGCCGTGCTGCCGGCGGTGATCGTCCCGGTCATCGCGGCGTTCGGGTGGCGCCTGACGTGGGCCGGCATCGGCGCGGTGCTGGCGCTTTCCCTCGGGCCGCTCCTCGCGTTCCTGTTGCGCGGTCACGATGAGCGGCACCGGCAGCATCTCGAGGAGCAGGACGATGCGAACAAGACCGACGCGAACACCGACGCCACCGGTCGCCCCCGCCGCGCGTGGACGCGCGCCCAGGTCATCCGCGACCCGCACTTCCACGCCAAGCTTCCGTGCGTGCTCGCCACTCCGTTCCTGCTGACCGGTTTCTTCTTCCACCAGATCCACCTCGCGGACTCGAAGGGCTGGTCGCAGGAGTGGTTCGCGATGTGCTTCTCGGGGTACGCCGTCGCGACGGTCGTCTCGTCCCTGTTCGGCGGCCCGCTCATCGACAAGTTCGGATCGAAGCGATTGCTCCCGTACTACCTCCTACCGCTGGCCACCGGTCTCGCGCTGTTGATGACGCTCGATCACCCGCTCGTCGCCCTCGCGTTCCTCGTGCTCTCCGGGACGAGCATGGGACTCGCGTTCATCGTGCTCGGCGGCCTCTGGCCGGAGATGTACGGCGTCACGCACGTCGGCGCCATCCGCTCGCTCACGTCGAGCCTCATGGTGCTCTCGACGGCGATCGCGCCGGTGGCGATGGGCGTCCTGATCGACGCGGGCATGTCGATGGAGACGCTCGCCGCCCTCTCGATCGGCTACGTGGCCGCGAGCATCGCCGTGGTCCTCGTCGACCGTCGCTTCGAAGCCCGCCGCTAGCAGAAAATCCGGATTTCTCGACGGATTCCGGACCTCGCGCATCTTAATGGAAGGCATGAGCGAGGAACCCCGCGACGACCCGAAGCCGCCCACGTCGGCCCGCGTGCTCGAGGACGCGTGGCGTCGGGAACGGCGCGCCGTGGCCGCCGTGATCCTCGCCCACATGCCGAGGGAGGCCGATCTCGAGGATCTGCTGCAGGAAGTCGCGCTGATCCTCGTCGATCGCGGTGCCGAAGTCCGCGATCCCGCAAAGCTCGGCGCGTGGCTACGGACGGTCGCCATGAACGTGGCGCGTACCGCCGGCCGCAGGACGCACCGGGCCTCGGCGACAAGCGATGCGGCCGATCCGGCCCGTCTCGCCGATCCGCGGCCCGACCGCGACCGGGAACACGCCGAAGCCCGCGCCGCCGTCGACAAGGTGCTCGGGCTCACCTCGGAGCTCCCGGACCACCTTCAAGAAACGCTCTTGCTGCGATGCGTCGAGGGCCTGTCGCAGAAGGAAATCGCAAGACGCATGGATGTGCCGGTCACGACCGTCGAGTCGCGCCTCGCACGAGCGCGCCGACGCCTGCGCGAGTCGTTCGACAAGCGCACGACGCGCACCGACGACGACGCGACGGCCGACCCGCGACAACCGCAACCGAAGCCTGAACCGAGAGAGGAAGCGCGATGACCTCGCGAGCCGAAGATCCCCGAGACGAGCTGTTGATCCACCGTGCTCTCGACGGAGTCGCGAGCCCCGACGAGTGGGACGACCTCGAGCGCCGCGTCGCGACCGATCCGGTCGTCGGCACCCGGCTGGCGCGCACGCTTCGAGCCGAGTCCGAGCTCCGACTCCATGCCACGACCGCGCTCTCCGTCGCCGACTCGATCGAACTGCCCACGAGCCCGCCCGCGCATTCTTCGGGACGGCGCCCCACGAGAACGCGCGTTCTCGCGATGGCGGGCTGGGCCGCGGCGATCCTGCTGGCGGTCCTTTGGGGTGGCTCGTCGCTTCGCGCTCCCGATTCGCCCGCGGCTGAGAAAAACGTCTCGGTGCCTCCGGAGCTGGATGCCGAATCCGCGTTCGATCGCTACCTGGTCGCCGGCGCCCGAGAGGGACGCGTCCTGCGCGAGCTGCCGCGACAGGTCATGGAGACACGGCCCGTCGCGGAGCAACCGGGAGGACTCGAGGTGGTCTACGTCCGCCGCCTCCTCGAACGCACGATCGTCGATCAATTCTACGAGCTCGGCGAGGACGACCTGGGTCGTCCCGCATCGATTCCCGTCAGTACGGCGCGACTCACCGACTACGGGACTTTCTAGCCACCGGAACCGTTGCACCCATCCCCTTCCGGGGAATCGAAGAAAAAGGAGACCGAGATGAAGGACACGCCTTTCCGGCCTGGCTCCACGTGGATGCTTCTCGCGGTGCTGTTCGCCGGCGCGCTGTTCCCGCTCCACGACGCGAACGCCTCCGATCCGAGCGACGACCGCCCGCCGGCCACTCGCTGGGTCGACCTGTATTCGGCGGATCTGAACGTCGACCCGAGCGTCGACCTGATGCTCACCAATCCGAGCACGGCATGGATCCAGCACCTGCCGACGCCGGCTCGCGAGCTGGTGATGCTGCACGCGAACGGCGAGCTGCAGGCGTTCCACCAGGGAGTTCAGATTCCGGAGCATCGCATCCAGCAGTTCGGCACCACCACCCGACTGCTCGACGAGGACGGCAACGTGATGAGCGTCGGCCCGGTTCGCGCCGAGTGGCAGAAGCTCGACCCCGGCGCGTATCGCATCCAGTCGTTCGCGTACCCGTCGGCGAAACCGCGCCCTACGATCGGCCTTCGCCTCGGGAAGGTCGGACCGGCTCTCGCGACGCAGCTCTCCGTCGACGCGGAAGGGACGCTCCTCGTCACGTCGGTCACCGAAGGCGGCCCGGCCGAGCGCGCGGGCGTTCGACAGTACGACGTCATCACGCACATCGACGGCAAGCCGTCCATCACATCGGAGGGTCTGCGCGAGGCGATCGCCGCCAAGGGTAAGGACGCCACGCTCCGTCTTGATCTCATCCGAGGCGCGACAGCTCGCTCGATCGACGTGACCATCGGCGAGCAGAAATCGGCCGTCGCTCGGTGGGATCTGGCTCTTTCGCCGTGGAACGCGATCCCCCGGGTCAACGCGAACCCCTACAAGAATCTTCCGAACCAGAACAAGTCGCGATTGGACAAGGTCACGGTTCCCTGGCTCCTCGACTGGACGACGGTCATCCCGACGACGCAGTCATGGGACGAGAAGAAGCCGGTCACGCTGGACGACTACCGGATTCCGAAGACGAACCCGGACGCCCCCAGCACGAAGAGCTCCGACGAGGGAACGGGCAGCTCGATCGAATCCCGCCTCGAGGAGATCGAGAAGCGCCTCGAGGAGATCCGCTCCGAGCTCCGCAAGAAGCGCGGCATGTAGCTCGGAAACAAGAGACTCGCACCCGGCGGGCGGCCGGAACAATTCGGCCGCCCGCTGGTCCTGACCGCACGAATCGGGGTAAAATCCTCCCATCGGTCCGAGGCTTGATGCGAGAGGCCCCCATGATGCGAATGCGTCCGTCCCGATTCTTCGTGCTGTGCGTCACCGTCTGCGCGGTTCTGCTCGGCACGTTCGCGAGCCCCCAGGCGCGCGGCGAAGACTCCGTCTACGTGACGGACATGAAGTTCGCGCTCGAAGAGCTGCAGAAGCAGTGCGGACACTTCTTTCAGCTCAAAGACATCGACTGGAAGAAGGTCGCGCGCGAATTCCAGAAAGAAGCCGGGCGCGTCAAGAATGACGGCGAGCACCTCAAGCTGTTGACGCGCCTTCTCGCGCGCGTTCGCGACGGCCATGCCTACGTGAAGCGCCTCGAAAAGGGCAAAAACGTCGAGTGGCCGGACCCGGTCGGCGAGCGCGTCGGCCCCGGGCTCGCGTTCTGCAAGATCGGCAAGCGCATCCATGTGAAGCACGTGTGGTCGACGGCGGAGAGCGCCGGCGTACAGCCCGGCTCGCAGGTCCTCGCGATCGACGGCGTGCCCGCGGCCAAGTGGCTCGACGCGAAGATTGCCGAGCTCTCGGATCTCATCAGCTACTCGACCGATCACCACGCGTTCTTCCATGCGTGCCACGCCGGGCTCGCCGACAAACCCGGAACGCGACTCAAGCTCGACGTGAAGGAGCCCGGTGGCAAGCGCAACAAGCGAACGATCTCCTACGGCCGCGCATCGGCCCGAGCGCAGGGCGCCGCTTTCCTGTGGGAGGGGCTCCAGCACCAGGGCGATCTCTCGTACGGAAAGACGAAGCGCGGTAACGGCTACATCCTGATCCGCCGCTGCAAGAGCACGCTGCCGTCCCAGATCGACGGAGCGCTCGCGGCGATCGGCAACGTGCCGGGCATGATCCTCGACTTCCGCAGCAACACCGGCGGCGCGTTCGACCATGACGCGCTCATGGGCCGGTTCATCCCGAAGGGCAAGGAGATCTCGTTCGCGAAACGGTACGCGAGTGCCGGCGCGACTCCGTACGGCGGGCCCGTCGTGGTCATCGTCGACGGCACGGTGGTGAGCGCCGGCGAAACGGCGAGCGGCATCTTCAAGGAGGACGGGCGAGGCTACATGATCGGCGAGAGCCCCACCGCCGGGATGTCCTCCTCCAAGACGACGATCGAGCTTCCCTCCGGCCTCTTCGGGCTCTACGTCTCGATCCGGTCGAACAAGTCTCGGTTCAACGAGGGCGCCGGAATCGAGGGCATCGGTGTGCCTCCCCACGAGGTCGTCTCCTACGACGCTCGGGATCTGGGCAAAGGCATCGATACGTTGATCGAGACGGCCGAGGCGCGGCTCGCCAAGCCCCCTCGCAACGCCGTGCCCTACAACCCGTCCCAGTTCGGGTGGAAGAAGCCCTGAACGACCGGCCTTTCGGTCCACGTTTTTGTGGAAGCTGCAAGAGCCGCGGTATCGCGAGGCTCTAAGCCCCGAAAGAAGGCCGGTCCCGATCTGTCGGCCTCGTGAAGCGATGTCCTTTCCCCCCTGAGGAGGATCCCCGAGATGCTGACGACCCTGATCGCGACCGTCCTGATCGCCACCCCCGGCGACATCGACGTGCTGCACAAGACCCTGGAGGCCGCAGGCTCCTATACGTTCGTCGTGAAGACCGACTCCGGTGGTGGAGGAGGAGGCGGGGAAGGCCAGGGCCCCGGTGGATTCGGTGGAGGGGGTGGCCGAAGCCGAGGCGGTTTCGGCGGCATGACGCCGTCCGGTCCGGTCACGGGACAGTTCACGAAGAATGCTCCGCTCCACCTGAGCGGCAACGGCCAGGAGATCTTCAAGCAGGGCGAGCGCGTGGTCACGAAGACGGCCGACGGCTGGACCGTGATGGAGAACCGCGGGCGCGGCGGCGAAGGCCGACGAGGCGGTGAAGGCCGACGCGGCGGCGAAGGTCGACGCGGACGCGGCGAAGGCGGATTCGGTGGCCGTGGCGGTGAAGGCCGCGGCCGAGGCGAAGGCGGATTCGGCGGCGAGGGCGGCGGACGGGGTGGCCGCGGCGAAGGCGGCTTCGGAGGCGGTAGCGACGAGATGCGATCCCGCATGGCGACGATGACGCTCGCAGCGACTCCGACGCCGGCGTCGATCCTCGAGGACCTGGCTTCGCTGACGGATGTCGAGAAGTCCGAGAAGGACGGCTCGGTCGTCTTCACGGCGACGCTCACGGACAAGCTCGCGTCGAAGCTCTCCGGCGGCGACCGCTTCTCGCGGATGGGCCGACGCGGCGGCCGAGGTGGCGGTGGCGGCGGTGAGGGTGGCGGCCGTGGTGGCAGCGGCGGTGGCGGCGGCGCGGGTGGATTCCAGCCGCCGAAGTCGACGGGCGACGTCGAGATCACGGCGACGCCCGACGGTCAGATCCAGTCCATCGTGCTTCGAACGTCGATGAAGTTCTCGTTCGGCGAGCGCTCGATGGAACGCGGTCGGACGCTGACCTTCGACATCACCAAGGTGGGCGAGACGAAGTTCGACGTCCCGCGAGACGTCATCTCGAAGTTCATGCTCTAGAGCCCCCTGATCGACCCGGAAGCTCCAAGCGACCCGCCCCGCCGGACCCGGGGGCGGGTCACTTTTTTGGGAGGCCCCGCCGACCGACGGAACACTCGTTCTCAAAATGACTTGAGAAGGCCTCTAAATTCGCTTGCGCCAACGGCTCCCCGACGCGTCAATTCCTGATAAAATTACCTGTCGAGCATCCGCAGTGCATTTCTTAGAGGGAGTCCGAACCATGCAGCAACGGAGATCGTCCGCCACGAGGGTCGTTCTTCTGGCCGTTCTCGCGAGCCTTCTCGTCCCCTTCTCGTTCGCCGGTACGGCGTCGGCCGAGGAGACGGTCGCTCGGAAGTGGAACGAGGTGCTTCTCGAAGCCATCCGCAACGACTTCGCGCGCCCCACCGTCCACGCCCGAAACCTCTTCCACACGTCGATCGCGATGTGGGATTCGTGGGCCGTCTACGATCCGCAGGGATCGCGCACGCTCCTCTTCCAGGAGTCCGTGAGCCCGGAGGATCTGCCGAGCGTTCCGGCCGCCCGCGCCGAGACGATGAGCTACGCGTGCTACCGCCTGCTCACCCATCGCTTCGAGAACTCGCCGGGCGCCGACGAATCGCTTCCCGCGTTCGACGCGCTCATGGACGACCTCGGCTACGACAAGAACTTCGTGTCGATCGCCGGTGACACGCCGGCCGCGCGCGGCAACCGCATCGCGGCCCTGGTCATCGCCCTCGGCCTGCAGGACAAGTCGAACGAGCAGAACGACTACGTCAACCGGTTCTACGAGCCGGTCAACGATCCGCTCCTGCCCGCGCTTCCCGGCAACCCGGATCTCACCGATCCGAACCGCTGGCAGCCGCTCGCGCTCAAGTTCTTCAAGGACCAGTCGTGCAACATCATCGTCGGCGGGTTCCCGGAGTTCCTGAGCCCGGAATGGGGCAAGGTCACGCCGTTCTCGCTGACGAAGTCCGTGCGCTCGATCAACAACCGCGATGACTTCGACTACTGGATCTTCCGCGATCCGGGCCCGCCGCCGTACATCGGCACCGAGTCCGACGAGTACTACAAGTGGGGGCGGAGTGGGGGCGGCGGTCGGAAGCGGTGGGCTCGGGTGAACCCGGAGGGTTGGCAAGGGTAGGCGACGGCCAGGAGGGCCGAGCGGAGGACAGGTTCATAGAGGCTTG
>CAZQZX010000152.1:1311-16976 GCA_964597885.1 uncultured Planctomycetota bacterium | reverse complement strand
CGATGACCCGACCGGTCGAGCCTACGCGCGGGATGAGGAAGGGAAAATTGCGCCCCGTCCCGCAGCCAATGTCGAGGACCACTTTGCCATCGAGGTCACCGAGCAGGTCGATCGCGTGCTCCCGAAGCCGCTCGACCCCGAGGAGTCGGCCGAAGACGAGGTTGGTCCACGTGTCGTAGTGCTTTGCCGCGCGATCGTAGTTCTCCTCGACGTCTTCGAGCCTCATTCCATTCGTCCCTGTTCTGTCGCCGACGGCGAAGGCAACGCTGGTTTCACCCGCTCGTCTGCACTTGTTGACGCCGATCTGCTTCCGGCCGCGTGCGCAAGCAGCCTCAACGCGTTGAGCACAACGACGACTGTGGATCCCTCGTGCAACAGGACAGCCACGCCGATTCCAGCAAACCCGATGATCGTGGCTGGGATAAGGAAGGCAACCATGCCGAGGCTGATCCAAAGATTCTGACGAATCACACGACGGCTCGCTCGGCTGAGGCTTATCGCGAAAGGCAGGGTTGTCAGGTCGTCTGCCATCAGGGCCACGTCTGCGGTTTCCAGAGCGACGTCGGATCCACCTGCTCCCATAGCGATACCGACGCTGGCTTGGGCCATAGCTGGGGCGTCGTTGACCCCGTCACCGACCATGGCCACGGTTCCGGTTCGGGCGAGCTCCCGAATCGCGGAAACTTTGTCTTCGGGAAGGAGATCGCCCCGCGCCTCGTCCAACCCGACTAGAGCCGCTACACCATTGGCGGCACGCTGATGGTCTCCGGTCAGCATGAGCGTGCGTTTCACACCGATCTCGTGGAGCTTCGAAAGGGTCGCCTTGGCGCTGTCCCGCGGCGGATCCATCAGCCCAAGAACGCCGAGAAAGCGATCTGCGGTCGCGACGACTACGGTCGTCCGCCCTCCGTCGGCGAGCTCCTCGACCGCCCCAGCGACGTCAGCGGGCAGGGCGCGGGACAGGCGCTTGCGGAACAGGTCCGGTTTGCCTAGAAAGACTTCTCTATCTTCGACTGTGCCTCGTACGCCGTAGCCGGTCAGCGCCTCCACGGCCGCGGCTTCCGGGGCCGGGCCGTCCAACTCTTTGGACAGGCCCTCGAGCATCGCACGCGCGAGGGGATGGTCGCTCTCGCGCTCGACTGCCATCGTCACGCGAACAAGCTCCTCACGCTCCGCGCCCTCGGCCACACGAACATCGACCAGTCGAGGCTCGCCCCGCGTCAGAGTGCCGGTCTTGTCGAACGCGATGATAGTCGCGACTCCCAACGTCTCTAGATGCGCTCCGCCCTTGATGAGCACGCCGCCCCGAGCAGCGCGGGCCACGCCGCTGAGCACCGCGCTTGGGGTGGCGATTGCCAGCGCGCAAGGACTCGCCGCCACGAGCACAGCCATTGCGCGGTAGAAGCTCGCCGAGAACGGCTCGTTTACAACTACCCACGCGAACAGGCACAGCGCGACGAGGACCAGCACGGATGGGACGAAGATGCGCTCGAAGCGACTAGTGAACCGTTGTGTCGGAGACTGTTGGGTTTGCGCCTCGCGCACCATCGTAACAACGCGAGCGAGGGTGCTATCCGCGGCAGCCTTCGTCACGACCACTTCGAGCGCTCTACTTCCGTTGATGGACCCCGCGAATACCTTGGACGCATCGTCTACTCGGGAGGGATCTTCTTGTGCAGTTGGGATGTCATCTACGGGCGCCTTATCCACTGGAATGCTCTCGCCGGTGATGGGAGCCTGGTTCACTGCGCTGCGGCCCTCGACGACAAAGCCATCGGCGGGAACGCGCGTGTTTGGCCGCACCAAGACCCGAACGCCGACTTGGAGTTGCTCAACCGGGACTTCCTGCTCGCGACCGTCGTCCCTGAGCACGATCGCTGTCTTGGGAGCAAGCTCGGACAGGGCCTCAATGGCGCGACGCGCGCGGCCCATGGCATACCCTTCGAGTGCGTGTCCCAGGCTGAAGAGAAAAAGTAGGAGCGCGCCCTCAAACCACTCTCCAAGCGCGCCCGCGCCGGCGGCCGCCACGAGCATCAGGAAGTCGATCTCGAGGCGCTTGAGGCGAATGGCTTCGAAGACTTCTTTGACGGCGAAATATCCACCGAAGAAATACGCCGCCCAGAACAAACCGCGGGCGATCGGCGGAACGAAGTCTGACAGCGCTGTTTCGATGAGCCATCCACCGAGGGTGAGCGCTCCTGCGATCAGCGAAAAGACGACTTCAGTCTTGTCGCCGAATACGCCGCCGTGAGCATGGTCATGCTCGCGCGGTTCATCTGGCATTTTTTCGCGGTCGGGCATGTCCGCGACGCGCTTCACGCCCATCTCAGCCAGCACTACCTCGACACCGGATCGATCCGCGTCGGGTTCGAGTTCGACGCGGATCTGGGCTGCCGATGCACTCGCAGCGGCATGGAGGACGCCTGGGAGTTTTTGAAGCCGCCCCTCGACGAGACGCGCGCGTCGTTCATTCGTGAGCCCACGGACCGTCAGCACCAAGTGCACGTAGCGGCGCTGAAGCTCCAGCCCAGCGGCGTCTGCTAGAGACTCCACCTGGGTAATCGAAAGTCGATCCGGATCGAAGTGCACACACAGTCGCCCCCGGCCGTTCTCCTTGTCGATGTGAACATGCACTACACCTTCACGTCCGGTGAGCATAGAACTCAGACGCTCGATGCATGGATCGGAGTGGCCCGCGCCCGATGGCAGCACAAGATTCAGGTCGAGCTTGAGCGTGGATGTAATCTGCATACGGTCCTCCGTCGCACCGGGGCTTCAACGTTTGCCATGTGAGCGTCAATCGTCGCGTGCGAATTCCGATCGCCCAAATCCTCCCGAAACACGCGCTCCGAGCTCCGCTCTGTGGCAGAAGCGATCGCCGCCGTCACCCTGGCTCCGCGGGCACTGGCTCGCGCTCATCGCTAATCGGCGGCCCAGGCTCGTCCTTGCGGTAGACGAAGGCATACACAGTCGGCAACACGAACAGTGTCAGGAATGTAGCGCTGACGAGGCCGCCGATTACAACGGTAGCAAGCGGTCGCTGCACTTCCGCGCCCGCGCTCGACGAAAGCGCCATCGGAATGAAGCCGAGCGCTGCGACCGTCGCGGTCATGACGACCGCCCGCAATCGAGACTCGGCCCCCTCACGTGCTGCCTCAAGCGGAGTCTTCCCCTGCTCTCGAAGTTTCTTGATTGTCGTGACCAGCACAACTCCATTGAGCACTGCTATTCCGAAGAGCGCGATGAAGCCGATCGCCGCGCTGATGGAGAATGGCATGCCGCGGATTGCCAACAGAAAAATGCCGCCCACCGCCGCGAACGGTACGTTGAGGTAGATGAGAAGCGCAGGCTTGAGTTGCCCAAAGGCCATGTAGAGCAAGATGAAGATAAGCCCGAGCGCGACGGGTACCGCGACGGCAAGGCGTTCAGAAGCCGCGCTCAGGTTCTCGAATTGTCCTCCCCACTCGACGACGTAGCCGGGCGGAAGCTGGACCTTGTCGCCCACTAGTGCCTGCGCCTCACTCACGAAAGACGCAAGGTCACGTCCCCGCACGTTCGCCTCGACGTTTGTTCGCCGCCGTACAGCCTCGCGGCTCACGCTCGCGGGCGAGTCCACGATCTGAATGCTCGCAATCTGGCCCAAGGGCACGAGTGGACCGCCCTGGCCGCTCACTGGAAGGTTGCGCACCTGGTCGATGTCGTCGCGCAGCCCGGACGGAACACGAACCTGGAGTCGGAAGCGGCGCTCACCCTCATACACCACGCCAACCTCACGACCACCGAGTGCCTCGATCGCGTCGAGGGCATCGCGAACTGAGACTCCGTAGCGAGAAGCGGCCGCACGATTGATGGTGGCTTCCAGTGTAGGAAGACCTGCCAGCTGTTCGCCGCGAACGTCCGAGGCACCCGAAACGTCGCTAACTACACCCTGGATCTGAAGGCTTAGCCGCTCGAGCGTGGCGAGGTCGTCGCCGTAGATTGTGATCGCTACGTCCGAGCGCGTTCCGCTAATTAGTTCGGCCATGCGCAGTTCGATGGGCTGCGAGAACGAGAAGCCGAGACCTGGCAGAGCCTCAGTCAGGCGTTCTGACATTTTCCGAACCAGCTCGTCTCGCGTATGGGCAGTGGTCCACTCCTCCTGAGGCTTCAGCATGATGATGCTATCGGACAGTTCTACACCCATCGGGTCGGTCGCAATTTCGGCGCGCCCGGTCTTGGAAACTACGGTCGTCACTTCGGGAAACTCCCGAATTACCCGTTCGAAGCGTGTTGCGCTTCGAACGCTCTCTTCCAATGACACACTCGGCAGCCGGAGGACTTGAATGGCGATGGCGCCCTCGTCGAGTCGCGGCACGAATTCGGCACCCATGCGCGCGGCAGCGAGGCCGCTCACGCACAACAGGACGAGCGCGACAGTGACAACCTTCTTCGGGGCTCGCATCAACGGCGCAAGCAACCGTGGGTATACGCGATGCAAGAGCCGCACGACGAAGGGTTCCTTCTCCTCCGTGTGCTTTCGCAGAAACGTGGCAACGAGCACAGGCACAAAGGTCAGTGAAGCAATGAATGCGCCCACAAGCGCAAACAGCACCGTGATGGCCATCGGCTTGAACATCTTGCCTTCGACGCCGGCGAGCGTGAGGATCGGGATGTAAACGATGACGATAATCGCCTCTCCGAATGTTGCGGCCTTTCGCACGTCGAGGGTGGAGTTGAGAACCACGTTGGCGGCTTGTTGGTAGGACATCGGACGTTGCCGTCCGCGCGCGGCCGCAGCGAGGTGAACGACGGCGTTCTCCACGACGATAATCGAGCCGTCGACGACGATGCCGAAATCGATGGCGCCGAGACTCATTAGATTGCCCGACAGTCCGAGGGCTTTCATCCCGGTGAACGCGACCAGCATGGCGAAAGGTATCGCCGCAGCGACGATGAGTCCTCCCCGGATGCTGCCGAGCAAAAGAAACAGGACCGCCACGACGAAGAGCGCACCCTCGGCGAGGTTCGTTGCGACCGTCTTAATGGTTCGATCTACGAGCTCGGATCGGTCGTAAAACGCCTCGATGCGCACGCCTGGCGGAAGCGACCCGCCGATCTGTTCGATCTTGGCCTTAACGTCCTCGACGACCTCGCGCCCGTTGGCTCCGATGAGCATCATGACGATACCCGTAACGACCTCACCGCGCCCATCGCGGGTGACCGCCCCTTGGCGAAGGAGTGGCGCAAGGTGCACCCGTGCCACGTCTCGCACCCGCACGGGCACCCCGTCTTCGCGAGTCTCAATGAGAACGTCCCCAATCTCATCGAGGCTCTGAATGCGGCCTTCTCCTCGAACCAGCAGTTGCTCTCCCGAGCGGACCAAGTAACCACCGCCCGCGGTAGCGTTGTTTCTTTCGACAGCCTCGAATAGGTCGTTGAGGGATACTTTCAAAGCGCGCAGGCGCGCCGGCAAGACCTCGATCTCGTACGTCTTCAGTTCCCCCCCGAATGAGTTCACCTCCACGACACCCGGCACCGACCGGAGCTCGTAGGCAATAAACCAATCGAGGACGGAACGAAGTTCCATGGGCGTGTAGCACTCTTCTGTGTCCGGAGCCTCTCCGCACATCTCCTCAGCCCGCACCTCGAACTGGAAGATCTCGCCCAGGCCGCTACTGAGTGGACCAAGTTCCGGTGAGGCGCCTTGAGGCAACCGCTCGCGTGCTTGCACGAGTCGCTCTGAGATCAGCTGTCGCGCCCGAAGCAAGTCGGTGCCCTCTTTGAAAACGACAGTGACCGCAGACAAACCGAACCGCGATACGCTTCGGATTTCTTCAATGTCGGGCAGACCGCTCATGGCCGATTCGACAGGAAAGGTGATGGTTCGCTCGACATCGACTGGTCCGAGTGCCGGCACGTTTGTCAGCACCTGGACCTGCACGTTGGTGATGTCAGGTACAGCGTCAATGGGGAGCTGCATTGCGCTGCGTATACCGACCGCCCCCACGATGATAACGAACGCGAAGACAAGCAGACGCCACTTGAGGCAGATTTCGAGTAATTTCTTCATCGAGTTCCTCAGTGAGCGTGGCCCTCGGAGAGGTCCCCGCTTCGCAAAGCGCTTTTGAGGGTGAACGCACCGCTGCCCGCCATGCGGGCGCCCTCTGTCAGCCCAGCCCGTACCTCGAAGAAGCCTCCGGCGCGGCGCCCCAGCGCGACCGGCTGCGGGCGAAAACTATTGGGCTCGTCGCCCGTAACGAATACGACGTTCTGACCGTCCAGCGTGGCGACGGCTTCCGCGGGGACGACGAGCGCTCTCTCGTCAGGCGCCCCCCCCACCAGCTCGATGTCGCCGAACAATCCGCTTCGTAGCCGCGGATCTGGCGACTCGAGGGAAACCCGAATTGGCAGAGCTCTTGTCGTCTCGTCAACTACCGGAGCGATATAGGTGATTGTGCCTCGCATGGCGATGTCGGGAAATGCGTGCAGACGGACGACGGCGGCGGCGCCAGGTTGCACGCGCGGCAACTCGAGTTCGGGGACGTCGCCCCGCATCCAAACTTTCGTCGGGTCTGCAACAACGAATGCGGCTTGGTCCGGCGTGGCGGTTTCGCCGAGGGTGGCATGGACAGAAACCACCACGCCATCGATGGGACTTGTGAGCGTGAGTTCGCCAGCGCGGCCGGAGCCATAAACGCTGAGCTGGCGCTGCAGTCCCTCGACCTCTGCCCTCAATTGGCCAACCTGCGACTCGGCGTCGATCAGCGCGCGCTGCGCTCCGATCCCTTCTGCCGAAAGTTCTTGTTGCCGGCGCAGGGTGGCCTCAGCCGCAGCCAGGCGTGCGCGTGCTTCGCCAAGGCGGGCACGCGCGGTCGAGACGTCGCTGGACGCGACGACACCAAGGGCCTCGCCTCGTCGGACCGCGTCGCCGAGTTTGGCGGAAACACGCGTGATGCGCCCGGGGACCAACGGGGTGACGTGTGCCCAGCTGCTTGGTTCAAATTGCACCTCGCCCGGGATTGCGACTCCGCCGCTGAGCGCCCGGCGCTCGACGGTGACCACCTGAATACCCGCAAGTTCGAGAGCCTCGGCGGAGAGATGGACTTCGTCGCCGTGCTCTTCGTCGCCGTGCTCTTCGTCGCCGTGCTCCGCATGCTCTTGGCGAGAATCCGCTGCAGCCTCCGGCCCGCTCTTGTCGTTGCACCCAGGGGCTGCGGCAAACACAAGGAGTATCGATGCTAGAGGGACTAGGCTGCATTTCATCGTTAATTCTCTTCTTCGCCCAAAGTGGGCTCATGTCGATCGTTTGGCCAAAGGTCGGTGCCGATCGATGCTTCGAGGTCGGCAATGGCTTGGAAGTAGTCGAGGTACGCGTTCAGCGCGTCTGTTTGAGTACGCAGGAACTGCTCTCGCGCGACCGATACCTGGAGAATGTCGATCTCGCCAAGCTCGAAGGCGCGTTGGAGAAGGCGCAGATTCTCCTCGAACGTCGGCAGAATTTCGCCACCGTAAGTCCTCAGCTGAGAAGCCGCGGCTGAGACGGCTGTTCGGTTCTGCTCGATGAGGCTCAAGAGCTGCATGCCGAAGGCAACTTGCTCCGCATCTGCAATACGCGTCTCGGCCTGTGCGATGGCGCGGGCCCCTTGGTTGCGCTGAAATAACGGGATCGGCACGGAAAGAACGCCGAGAACCTGGGTCTCGGGAGGGTTCTGGACGTAGCTCTCGCGGTTGACTTGGATGCCGATGCTCGGCTCCGGCCAAGCATCACGATCGGCCGAACGTGACCGAGCCTCTGCTTCGTCTTGTGCAGCCTGTAGTGTGCGCAGACGTGGTTGATGAGAGCGGGCCAACTCAACGAGGGTCCGCGCGTCTGGCGGATCGTGAGGCTCATCGAGGTCGCCCGCTGGTTCGGGTGGATTCCCAGCTGGCCATCCCGCAAGAGCGCCAAGCTGAAGCCGCTCACGCAGGTAGGTTTGGGCTGCGGCGATGCGAGCAACACGAGTTTGGCTCAGCTCTCCTTCGGCGAGCCGCACTTGTAGTGGCGAAACGTCGCCCGCGCTCAAACGCGCCCGGGCGATTTCCAGGAGCCTCTCTTGAAAGGCGAGGAGGCGCTCGGCCGCATCCAGGCGCTCCCTCGCCACGAGTGCGCGATGGAATGTTGCGTGCACGTCACGGTGGGTCTCCCAGCGGGCTTCGTCGAGCTCCGCACGGAGACGCTCCCGCGTTCGTTCAGCCGCCTCCAAGCGGAGGCCTCGTTCGCCGGCCACCTCGATGCGCTGAGACACGGAAGCCTGAAAATCGACGTGGTTCTGGTCTGAGTTCATCCCAGGCCCAACCCCCACCGACACGTTGGGATTGTCTGGCAGGAGCGGCTCGGCGCCAGCGACTGCAGCATCGCCCAGGCCCACGCGCTCGCGAGCAACCTGCAGCGTCGGCGCATGACGATCGGCGTACGCAAGGATCGCATCGAGCGAGACGGAGCCACCATGCGCCGGATCCGGAAGCGGTACGTCCGGAACATGGACCTCCTCGTATCCGCCCCGCGGAGGATCGAACGCGCCCGCGCTGCGCGGAGACGGCGTCTGCGCGGACGCGCACGCGCTCAGCAGGCTGACGGAACCGGCCGCGATGAGCGACACGGCGCGATAGAAACTACTACGTCGAATAGTAGTTTTGGGCGTACGACTTATGTGGCGATGAAGGATCCGCATGGTTTCAGCTCAGTCCCAGGAGCACGGCCGCCCGCTCGATGCTGTGGTGGAGCATGTCGAGCGGACCCGTCCCAAGCACGTGTGGCAGAGCAGCGAGCAGGGTGACGAGCGAGGTGACCACCCCGACCGGGGCGTTCTGCCGTGCGGGCCCCGGCCAGGTCGAGGCGTAGCCGAACAGAAGCTGCACGCGCACCCGAATACCGCCGATCCCGTGGCCGCCGATTGCGGCGACGTGCGCCGGTGCGGGCTTGGGCCCGGCGGCGGTCACGATGCTCCGCGCGAGCGCGAGAGGATCGGCGCCGCGCTGGACCGCTCTCCGGTCGCACAGCGCCTCGCGAGCGAAGTGATAGCGGGCGAGCTCGGAAGCTAGGAGGCGACCGATCGGGTTGATGGAGAGAGCCACCTGCGCCACGAGAAAGCGCACCGGGTCGTTCGCTTGGGCATGCTCGACCTCGTGCAGGAGCACGGCCTCGAGCTCGTCGTCATCGAGGCGCGAAACGAGGGCGGCCTCGATCTCGACGCGTGGACGAAAGAGGCCCCGGGTGCAGGCCGGGGCAACGCCGTGCTCGACGACCCGAATGCGCGACGAAGCGCGCGCGAGGGTGAGGTGTCCTTCGCAGATGCTTCGAACTCGCTCGGAGGCGGCGTGACCGGCCGGGAGGGACACAGGCCGCGAGCGGCCTTCGCCCCGAACGCGCCGCAGGACACCGAGGCTGAGGACCGAGAAGAGAACCAAACCGAACAACACCACGTCGCGGCACAGCTCGCTGCCAAGGTGGTCGACGATGCACGCCGCAAGCGGTTCGCCGTCTTCCGACTGGTGAGCGGCAGCGGAGACCAGCCAGATCACCGGACCGAGCGTGGGCGCAACGAGGAGCGCGAAACGCAAGGGGCTCACGTGTTCCGCGACGCCGTCCCTCTTCGCCGGCAGGACCACGAGGATGGCTCTCGCCATCACAGTGAGAAGCGGGACGGCGACGAAAAAGACGATCATCGCGCCGACCACGGGGAAGACGAGC
The DNA here is from genome assembly GCA_964597885.1 of uncultured Planctomycetota bacterium. Taxonomy (GTDB): domain Bacteria; phylum Planctomycetota; class JACOTG01; order JACOTG01; family JAUIME01; genus CAZQZX01. The sequence goes on along the minus strand of CAZQZX010000152.1, from coordinate 7,267 downwards.
TCGTTCATCCGCCGAGCTCCTTCTTTCTCTTTCGGATGAGCGCCTCGAGCTTTCCGAGTTCCTCGGCATCCGAGTCCGCGACTTGATCGACCAGAAGCGCGATCGCCTGCTCATGGCCCAAGCCCGACAGAGAGCCGAGGAGATCCCGGGCCATCGCCTCGCTGAACTCATCACGGCTCATGCATGGGCGGTATACGTAACGCTTGCCGTCGCGCTCGCGGCCGAGCAGCCCCTTTTCGTGGAGTCTGCCCACGGTCGTCATGACCGTCGTGTAGGCGATGTCGCGCTTGCGTTCCAGCTCCCGCTGCACGTCGGCGACGGCGAACTCCTTCCACCCCTTGGACCAGACGACCTCCATGATGTCGGCTTCGAGGTCGAACAACGCGGCGCGGAGGCCTTCTTGCTTTGGCCGAAAGCGGATGCCTTTCATGCGGGAACTCCCATGCGAAGCATCTACTATAGGCTATCGTAGTTGGCGGGTCAATCCGTCGCGAGAGGTGTTCCGGAGGCTGTCTGTCCCGGAGGCTATGGCATCCGCCAGGGCATCATCCGGGAACGCTTCACGGCAGCCTGCTTCTCGTGCTCGAGATCGCGGACGAGGCGGACGAGCTCGCGCAGGCTCTGGACGTCGAGGGAGTCGAAGTCGATCTGGTAGCGGCGGCCGGTGGCCCGGGCCGTCTCGGCCCGGAGCCACTCGATGAGTCGCCGCTTGTCGTAGGTGCCGGTCGTCATGCCTGCTCGGTGAAGAGCTGGGCGACGTCGTGCTCGCCGGCGGCGGTGAGGTAGTCGGCCAGCGACTTGCGGAAGAGGTCCATGCGGGTCTTGAGGCCGAGGCGCTCGCGGGCCTCGTCGAGGCGGGCGACGATCTCGGCCTCGATGCGCAGGGGCAGCACCTTCATGTAGGGGGACTCGCCGTCGGCGTAGCGTCGGCGGACCGGACCGGTCTTGATGCGACCCTTCTTGGCTTCGCGGATTTTCCAGACGAGGTAGCGCTTGTCGCTCGAGCCTGTGTCGCGACCGACCACCTCGATGTAGAGCTGCTGCAGCTCTTCGACCGAGAGCTTGGTGAGCTTCGGTTCCCCGTTCGCGCTCGGGGCGTCGGCTTCCGCCGATTCCGTCTGCGTTGCCTCGGGCGCGAGCTCGGCGACCTCCTGCTCCTGGGCCTCAAGGGCCTCGGCGATGCGGCGCAGCAGGAACTTCTTGTTCGGCGACCGCGTGGCCTCGCCGACGATGTCGTGGAACCGGGCCTGCAGCTCGGGCAGGCGAAGCTCCTCCATGATGCGCATCCGCTTCTTGTTCTCTTTGTTCATCTTGTCCTCCGGTGTGGTTGGGCCCGGAGGCTCCCGCCGGACCACCCGGCGAGCACCACCGGGCGATCTGTCTCTCAGGCCTCGCGCTTGGCGAGGTGTTTGAAGCAGTCGAGGTCGATGGCGCGCGGGTCGCTGGAGACGAAGCTGAAGCGCTCCTCCTTCTCGATCCAGGGCTGCACCTCGACGCGGTCGTCGGCCGTCACCCCGCCGTGGCGGGCGATGTCCTCTTCGTCGGTGAGGTAGCCGTCGTCGGCGTCGGGGTCGTAGTCCTCGCGGGCCGCGTTCTTGATCACCGCGATGATGCGGACCTGGTGGCCACGGAGATACCGGTGTTCGTTGCCGTGGTAGGTGGTGACCGTGCCGAGCGTCTTCTTCATCGCGTCCTCCGTGTCGTCGGGCTCCGTCGCGTCCCGATCGTGAGGACATACAGGCGTCGCTTTGCGAACAGCTCAAGGCGATTCGACGCCGAATTCGACCTCTTTTTGGGCGCCGGAAGCTCCCGAGAACTCGGGCGAATGTGGCCGGCAGATGTGGAGCGGGACCTGCATGTTGGCGATGACATCGGCCACGTTCGCGACCTCGCCGATCACCGCTCGTGCATGTCCTCGATGGCATCGCGCAGCGCGACGAGGGCGGCTTCGACCTTCACGATGGCGGTGGTCTGCGCTTCGGCGAGCTCGACGATCTTCTCGTGCAGCGCCTTGAGCTCTCTGTCCTTCTTCTCGTTCACCCGCCAGAAGGCCCAGCCGAGGATTGCGACCAGTCCGTAAGGACCGGTTGCCTGCAGCATCTGAGCAACGGACGAGAAACCTTCCATGACGACTCCTACGCGACGGCGTCGCTCATGAGGTCGGCGAGGTCGACGAAGCGCCGCACGCCCGTCGCGCGTCGAATGGCTTCCTCATAAGCGATGCACTCGGGCATGCCGGCCTCGAGCCGCAGCCAGGCGTAGAGCGCCAGCCAAGCCCCGTCGGCGTGGTGGAAGTACGTGTGCGCGTAGACGCCGGGAACGCGTTGGTCGCCATCAGCGAGACGGCTCATCGCAAGTCGAGTTCCGCTGAGGCCACGCCACGTACACGGGATCGAGAGCCCCTCGACAACGCCGCTCGTCAGCAGTCGCACAAGCTGTGCGGTGGCCTCGGCCTGCTCCGGGGTTGGTACCACATAGCGCCTCTGATGTGCCCAGGGTGCGTCGATGATGCGCTTCCACGGGAGCTTGGCGCTCGCGTACTTCGGGTAGTACGGATTGACGACCTCGATGCCCACCGAGGGTCCGTTGTGCCCGCCCGCGTGGGCCAGTCGGTCGTGAGCGAGGTCGCCGTGCTGCGTGACCTCGCCGTCGGGCCCAATGATGAGCTGCACCCCGAGCTTGCGCTTGAGCAGCACCTTCACGGTGGAGTCGACGCTGCGCGTGACCGTCTCGTGGAGGATGAGCTCGCTAACGACGCGCCCGGTGCGGTCTCGGCCAGCGAAGCGCGTGACCTCCGCATCGCGGTAGTTGCGAACGCGTAGGCCTGCCGGCGCTGGCACGTCGGCCCCGGCCACGATGAGCGTGTCGGTCGCGTTGCTCACTGTAGGCCCTCCTCGGGAGCGGCCACGGGCTGCTCGACTGCACGGCGAGCGCGGAGGCCCTTCGAGAACCAGCGGTCACGCTTTTCGGTGGACAGCGGCTTCGCGAGGTTCGTTGGGATGCCGCCTTCAGCGTCGCGCAGGGCAACGTTCACTTTTCCCCGCGTCACCAGGTCGGCGTGCAGCTCGTCGACCAGCATGCGGTGGAGGTGTCCGAATGAGCCCTGCGAAGGATGCTCCGGCTCATCATCGGGCGCTCGCACGAGAAACTCGACGGCACCGCAGGCCGGGCATGGCGGCATCGGAATCAGACGACCGTCGACCTGCTGGTCACGGGCAACGCCCACCTCGAGGTCGTCGATGAGAATGCGGTGCTCGTCCTCGCAGGCCTCGCAGCGCTGAAGGACGTCGCTTGTGGTGACTTCGTGGATGGCCATCGTTCCTCCTCACGCGATCGCGGTGTAGGTCCCGAACCACCAGGCCGTCCCGAAGCCCGCGATGCTCTGGTAGCTGAAGAAGCCGAAGCCATCGCGGTCCGGCGTGAAGGTGCTCGGCGATCCCGAGAAGCCCGAGCTGGCGTTCGAGACCGCGAAGGTGATCGACGAGGGCGTTGCAGGGAATCTCGAGCGGAACGTCACGGCCCCGCCGCCGGCGAGAGTGCGCGTGGCGTTGTCCGCGTTCGACCACTCCATGCCGACCCGGCCAACCTCGCGGACCGTCCCCGAAAGCTCGAAGGCCGAGTTGTTGGTGCTGCTCATCGGCAACGTCCACGTGCTCGTCCAGGTGGTGAACGTCGGGTCGAAGCTGTCCTCGTGCAGGAACTCGATGTCGGAGCGCGAGAAGCGGAAACCGCCCGAGAACCAGCTGGTCGAGTCTCGAACCCACTGCGAGCCGTCCCACGATGCGTTGAGCGTGAACCAGATGGACGTCGTGTCGGCGTAGACGCGCAGACGCCCCGCCGCGCCTCCGATCCCAATCGCGTCCCACAGCAGTGCCTTGGTGCCGCCCAGGTTCGGCTGGCGAATCGTGCGGTGCTGTCCGGCGCTACCCTCGTTGCCGCGGAAGTGGTCGTCCTCGAAGGCGTCGAGGATCTCGGCGAGCGCCGCTTCGACGCTGCTCGCGGTCAGGTTGCCGCCCGAGTCGGCGACAGAGATCGCCGAGGCTGCGTGGGCTCCGCTGCCATCGTTGAGGTGGTCGTTGATCGCGGAGAGCAGTGTCGCTAGCTGGCCGTCGACAGTTCCAGCTGACAGAGCGGTCGGGCTCCCTGCGACAGCGTCTGCGCCAACACGAGACGCACCTGCCGTACCCGCGGCTTGCGAGCCGAGGTCGGTGACGATCTCCTGGAGCTGGGCTTGAACGCTGGTACCTGCGATGTAGCTGTGGGCAACGGCAGCGATAGCGCTCGCGTTGTGGGCTCCTGCGACGGCGCCGACGTGAGCGTTCAGCCACGCCAGGATCTGCGAGAGCTGTCCATCGACGGTTCCGGCAGGCAGCGCGTTGGGTGTTCCGGGCACGGCGTCCGCGCCGACCTTCTGCGCGCCAGGTGTTCCGGCCGCCGTGGACGAGAGGTCGTCGATGAGCTCGTGGACGGCCCCCTCGACGTTCGTCGCCGACACGAAGCCGTGCGCCGGGATGTCGATGGCGCTGGCGCCGTGCCGGTGTGCGGCCCCCGCGAAGTGAGCCGTCAGCTCCGCGTCCACCTCGTCGAACGACGCCTGCACGGTGTCGACGGCCGGCTGCAGCGTGGTCCAGGTGCCGCTGACGATCTGAACGGCATCGCCCTGGGCGAAGATGAAGGCTTGGCGGCGGGCAGTATCGATGTCCGGCGCGAGGATTTGGGTCTGGCCGTTGCCGCGACGAACGTCGCAGATGAGGAGCTCGTCGGGCTGAAGGGCGACTTTCGCGGCCGATCCGATCGGTCCCGGCGGCGCCTGCCGCACAACGATCTCGAAGGTCTCGTCGCGGCGGAAGAACACCTGCTGCGAGTTACCGTCCGTGCGCGGGTCCGAGAGCAGCCGGTCGAACTTGATGAAGATGCCGAGCCAGCGCTCCTGCCCGGCCGAGGGCACCTCGGTCGGGATGCCGGCGAAGTCGACCGCGCAGTCCACCGTCTGGCCCGTGCCGAAGAAGATGCGCTGGCCGAGGTTGTCGTACGCGCGTCCGGGCGCCGTCAGGTCGATGGTCAGGTTCGGGACGGGCGTGTGCGGGGTCGGCTCGGCACCGCTGATGATGCCGTACACCCCGATGTCCGCCGCCAGGTTGCGGTCGGCCTTTTCGAGCAGCTCGAAGGCCAGGTCCAGCTCGGACTCGGTGACCTTCTGGCGGAAGTAGTAGTCGAGACGGTCTGCCATGCGCTGCCCTCGGGAGAAGGGTCTCCACAGGGGCAAAGCGCCCGATGGTCGGGCTGGGGACAGCCCTTCAGTGCAGCTCGGTGGTCACGCCCAGCTCGCTCGAGCCGAGCTCCCAGTGGTCGATGAAGGCCGGTGGCGACGGCTCGACGAGCTCCACGAAGTGAGTGTGGGCAGGCTTGAGGTAGTCGACGATGGCGCGGATCTGGCTGCGTTCGGTGGCACTCAGCGGGATGTCGACCTCGACGTCGAAGGCGTACCGAGCGAACTGGTCTGAAGGTCCAAGCTCCCAGTCAACGCCGAGCTCGGACTCGCCGAGCACCAGGGTGGTCCCGTTGAACGGCGTGATGGCGGTGATGTCGATGCCGAGAAAAAAGCGGATGGCGTTCTCGATGCCGACGGCCGTGCCTTTCTGCCGGTACATCTCCACCAGCACGGAGGCCAGGCGCCGCTTGTCGAGCGCGCCGAGGTCGAAGGGGAACGGGTTACCGAGGTCGTGGAGGATCAGGTCGAGGAAGCCCTCCGGGGCGCGCTCGATGTCGAAGATGTCGCTGAAGCGGTCACCCTCGGCGAGAAGGAGATCGACGGTCTCCTGGAGGCAGGCGATGAAACGCCGTAGGTCGCCGGTGACGTCGTCGCGGCGGTTGTGCCGAGGGAGCATCGACCAGAGGTCGAAGCGGCGCGATGCGGGACGTGGCGGACGGTAGCCGGTGAACACCGCGGAGTCGT
>CAZQZX010000152.1:0-1301 GCA_964597885.1 uncultured Planctomycetota bacterium | reverse complement strand
GGCACAACCGGGTTCTCTTTGACGTCCTCCACCCCCGTCACGGTCACCCGGTAGCGCACGTCGGGCGTGAGCTCGATGTCGAGCGTGACCCGGACCGCTGCGCCATCGCTCTCGGCGTCCACGGCCACGACCGGAACCGCCGGCAGGTCGAGCGCCGCGAAGACGAAGCCCAGCGGGTCGGTCACCATTACGGGCTCGTCGAAGCCCACGCGCACGACCTTGGGCGCGACAGCCTGTGCGCCGACCACCTTCGGCGGCGTTCGGTCTTCGGCAACGAAGGAGTACGTCTCGTCGATAGCATGGACGCCACCGACTGTCGCCGTGACCACACGAACGTTGACGAGCGCCTGGCTGGCAAACGGCGTGGCCGGGTCGAGGACGACCCGCAGCGTGTCCGCGGTCTGCTGGACATCGGACCGCGCCCCGTCGAAGCCCGGCTTGAGCTCCGGCGCGCCACCGCCCTCGAAGGCCAGCACGCCGTCGACGAGGATGCGGGTGACGGCTCGGTCGATGCCGTCGGGACCCGGGTCAACGAGGTCGAGGGCGATGAACCACTCGAGGGGCACGCCGATCTCGCCCGGCCCGGGATCGCGATTGATGAGGATCGGACGGGCCCCAGCGAGCTGGGCTGCGACGGTGTCGACGTAGAGTCCGGGTAGCTCGAGGGTCGCCATCGATCTTCCCTACGGCACCGCCACCAGCTCGAGGCGCACCGCAACGGTGTGGAGGCCGACGAGCTTAGAGACGTTTGCGGCGAGGTCGGTGAGAACTCGCGTGCGGCCCGGCTTGCAGCTCGCCGCGGCCAGCTTGGTGCCATCGACCAGCATGGCGACCTCCCATGCGAAACCGGCGGGCAGCGTCTTGGGGACGCGCAGCCGCAAGGCCGCACGCACCACGTCCACATCCGTGAGGTCCGTCTGCTGCGAGATCTCGGCGTGGTCACCCGGCTCCAGCTCAAAGAACCGCCCGGGTTCGTCCTCGCCCAGCACGAAGACGTTGTCGCCCGATGGTACCGGCGCGTTCAGGGGCCGGATGCGACCTTGCCCGAGGCCGAGCCGGCTGGTGAAGCAGTCGAGCTCCATCAGACCTGTCGCAACAGCTCGAGGTGATCGAAGTAGCCGCGGCGGGTGACGTCGGCGACGGCCATGCCGAAGCCGCCGCGCCCCGAGGTGAGCGGCTGGCTGCCGGAGTTGATGCCGAGGTGGTCGTCGATGAACTCGACCATGCCCGGTACCGCCTGCCAGTCTGGCGGCGAGCCCAGCGGGTGCGCATCGAGGTCGTTGCGCAGCACCTTGAGCACC
>CAZQZX010000151.1:0-17001 GCA_964597885.1 uncultured Planctomycetota bacterium | reverse complement strand
TCCGTCGTGCAGGTACGGAGGCGTGTCCTTGATCCCTCGGAGCGGGAAAGTCTTGATCGGGCCTTCGGGGCGGCCGGGGTAGAAGCGTTCGACTCGCAGGTCGTGCATGTAGTCGTCGGTGAACGCGGGGCCGTAGTGGCACTGCGCACACTGCGCCTTTCCGTGGAAGAGCGCTTCTCCGCGGAGCTCCTGCTCGGTCGCCAGCTTCTTGTCGAGCTTCATGAGCGGCGTGAGCTTGGGAGCGGGCGGGTAGTCGATGATCGCCATGAAGTCGCCCATCCGGTTGGTCACCGAACGCTGCCGCGCCGCGAGCCCGATCGCCTGTCCCATCGCAGGATCCCCATCGAAGTACTCCTCGACCTCCGCGAAGTGATCCAGGCTCCGGATCGAGCGCTTGGACGAGAGCTGCATCAGGTTGAAGTTGCCGCGCACGGTCGGGGTGTCGACGCGCAGGCGGGCGAGATTCGGGCGTGCGTCCGGCCCCAGCTCGGCGGCCGCGTTCGTGTGCCCGTTCACGTGGCAGGAGAAGCACGACACGCCCGCGCTCGGCTCGAGCGTCACCCGGTGCGTGGTCTGGTTGAACCACGTGGTCGCCGTCGGCAACAGCAGCTCTTTGAGGCCTTCCATCTGCTCGGGCGTGATGAGCCCGTCGAAGATCTCGAAGTAGTTGCCGATCGTGACCTCTCGACCCTGGGTGACGTCACCGAGCTCCTTGTGCGTCGTGAGGAACAGCGGCGGGGGGAACTCGGGGAGATAGGCGTCGGGGATATCGAAGTCGACATCCATTCGCTCGTGCTCGGGATGAACGTCGGTCCACATCTTCGGGAACAGCATGTGGGCGGTGACGTGCGAGGGGTGGGCGAGCGGCACGTACGGGAAGAGCTCGCGCTCTCGAATCTCGTCGGGATCGAGGTCGGCGAGGGCTTCCCACGACGCGACTCCTTCGGGAAGGCGGGCGACGGGGCCGGCCATGATGGGCTTCCCTCCCGACTGGAAGGCATCTTCGATCGCCTCACCCGAGAAGTCGAATCGGCCGTTCATGTACGACTCGACATCCCGCATCAGCTCGGGCTTCTGCTCCCGGTGCATGGCGACCCACTCGTCGAACGTACCGGGGAGCTCCGGGATCCCCCAAGAGCTCTTGCCGCGACCCGCGTAGCGCCAGAGGTCGAAGGGGGTGCGATCGCCCTTGCCCAGCTTCGGATAGGGCTTCAACTTCGAGACATGGCTCGGGCCGAGTCCCCAGTCGGTGTCCTCGCGATCCTTGGAGATCGCGGGAGGGCTCTGGCGCATGTGCATCGGCCGGCCCCGGTCGACATCGACGTTCGCGTTCCACGCGCCGTAGCTCGGCGATTCGCTCGCTTCCTCGGTCTTCGGTGCGGTGGGGGATTCGGCGCGCACGCCGGGGTCTTCGGTGCCGATCAGGTATCCCGCTGCGAGGGCGATCGCCGCGAGGGCGGTGATCACGATCGACTTCCATCCGTTGCTCTTCATGACTCCTCCGTTCCGAACAGCTCTCTTGTCTCGTAGCCGGCGAATAGACGCCGGTGATTCATCGATTCCTGGTGTTTCATCGATTCCATGGGCGGCCTCCGGCTCCAGGAGCGTCGCTGCCCGTTCACCGCGACGTACCACGTGCCGAACACGACGACGGGCAGGAGGGTGAGCGCGGTGAAGAGCTCGTGAGGCATGCGACCCGTGAGATCGAACAGCATGCCGTCGCCCGGGATGACGCCGGCGCCGAACAGCGCGGGCAGGCGATGCGCGTAGTAGAGCGTCACGGCAGCCAGCGCGAAGAACCGCGTCAAGGCGCGTTCACGAGATCGGCCGAGCCCGCGGCGCAGTGCGACGAAGAGCAGGAGGGACGCGATGCCGCCGGCAAGCGGAATCGCGTAGAGCCCGGCGAGCTGGCCGAGGCTCTCGAACCCGCGCGAGTCCGGAACCCGGAACCAGGCCGTTACGAATCCGGGCAAGGCCCCCGCGAAGAGGATGCCCGCGATGCGTCGCGGGGATCGCCGACGGCCTGCGAGTGCGTACGATCCGGGGACCGAATCCGGGCAGAGCTCGACGCAACGCGTGCAGGATGCGCACGACGTGTTGGTGACGGTCTTCAGCGGATCGCTTCCGTAGAGCAGCTCGACCGGATGCACGGGGCAAAGCGCGTTGCACCAGCCACTCTTCGCTTCGAAGCGCCACGCCAGCGCCACGGCGGCGAGGACTGCGAGAGCGAGCAGAGCGGCGGAAGCCCGGGCGTCGAGATCGAACAGGGCGTGGCGGAGAGGAACGAGCGCGAAGAACAGCACGACCGCTCCCACGGCCATCCATTCCTGTGCGTGCCGGGGCAGCCGTGTGCCCTTCGTGCCGGCGAACCGGGCTCGGGCGCGACCCGCGATCCGGCTCGTCGTACCGAGCGGACAGACGTTGCGCCAGAGTCCCGGCGCGAAGACGAGGATTGCCGGGGCGGCGGGGACGAGGACGTTCCAGAGCGCGTGGAGACCGATCTCGGGCATCGTGACCAGCAGCACGAAGATCGTGCATCCGCCGACCCAGGCGGCTCCGCCAAGCGGGGCCCAGGAGGCAGGGATCGAGGGCGTCGTGGCGGACACCTCGGGCCGGGATCGAAGGACGCTCGTGGACATCGGGTTCTCCTGCGAATCGTGGGTCCGATTCTAGGGGGATCCGTCCAGCGCGTCTGTCGGAGTTGCGTGTCGTTCCTTGTCGGAGATTTCCTACAAGGGGCCCGGGTTCCGCGTCAGCCGACGATGTCGTGATCGATGGCGTAGCGGATGATCTCGGCGGTCGTCGTCAGGCCGAGCTTCTCCATGAGGCGGGAACGGTACGTGGAGGCGGTGCTGGTGGTGATGTTGAGGTGGCGGGCGCATTCCTTGAGGCTCGAGCCGGCACCGAGGGCGCGCAGCAGCTCGAACTCGCGCTGGGACAGATCCTCGACTCCTCCGCGACGGCCCTTGGGGGCCCGCAGGTGCTGCAGGACCTTCTGCGAGACCTTCGGAGAGATATAGACCTCGCCGTCACGCACTCCCCGGATGGCGTCGACGAGCTCCTGCACGGCACCGGACTTCACGACGAAGCCGTGGGCTCCCGCCTCGAGCACCTTCACGGCATAGTGGAGATTCTCGTGGACCGTCAGCACGACGACCTTGGTCTCCGGGGCCTGCTTCGTGACCCACTCGATGATCGAGAGCGTGTCGAGCTTCGGCATGCTGTAGTCGAGGACCGCGACGTCGGGCTTCGCTTCGCGGATCAGAGCCAGAGCGGCAGCACCGTCGTCGGCCTGACCGACCACCTCGATCGTTTCGCTCGCCTCGAGGATCTGCGAGAGCGCCTCGCGGACCATGACGTGATCATCGGCAAGCGTCACGCGAACGGGTGGGCTGGGACTCACTCTTCGTTCCCTTCTGCGGAAGCTCGGGCCTCGTTTGCGAGCGGCACACGTACCTCGATGGACGTTCCGGACCCCGGAGCCGATTCGATGCGGAAGCTGCCGTCGAGAAGCTCGGCCCGCTCGCGCATGCCGAGAACTCCGAGACGACCTTGCGGCATGGCTCCGACGTCGAAGCCCTTGCCGTCGTCTTCGATGCGCAAGAAGACGTGATCCGAGGCGCGCTCGACCCGGATCTCGACTTCGTTCGCTTCGGCGTGCCTCGATACGTTCGTGAGGGCTTCCTGGACGATCCGGAACAGATTCTGGCTCACTTCGGCCGGCAGGTCGAGCCTCGTGTCCGGAATCCGGGTGCGGACCGACACGTCGCGCGCGGATTCGAACTCGGCCGCGAGGCTTTGGAGGGCGTCGCGCAATCCGAGGTCATCCAGCAGGGTCGGGCGCAGCCGCGTCGCGATCTCGTGAACGCGTGCGAGCAACATCTCGCTGCTCGCGAGCGCGTGACGGATCGCGCCGCTCCGCCGCTCGTCCGACGGCTCGTGCTGGGCGCGCTGGAGATCGAGCGTGGTCGCGGTGACGAGCTGCCCGAGATCGTCGTGGAGGTCCCGGGCGATGGCGCGCCGCTCGTCTTCCTGCGCATCCAATAGCCGCGTGGTCAGTGCGCGGAGCCTCGCCTCCGAGTCGCGGATCGTCGCTTCTTGCGATCGGCGCAGCGCCGCCGCGCGCGCGAGGAAGAGAGCGAGCGTTCCCACGAGGCCGACCATGACGCCGTACACGAGCAGCAGGCGTTTCAGGACGAGGGCCGGCCGCTTCGAGATCTCCTCGGACGGTGCATGCGCCACGAAGTGCAGGGGGTTCTGAGAATCGATCGTCTCGAACCCGTAGATCCCTTCTGCCGTCCGCGCGACGCCCCGGCTCTCCGACGTGATTCGGGTCCACGCGTCTTCGTGCTCGTCCGAAAAGCTTCGGTCGGCGCCGAGGGCAAGGCTCTGTCCGTCCGTCGCGTCGGACCCGGCGAGCCAGTGCCCGTCCGCGTCGACGAGCATGGAGCTCCCGCCGAAGCTGGCGGCGAGATCCGAGAGGTGCGACAGCAGCCGACCGCCGAGGTAGTTCAAGACGAGGATACCGCGCTTGCGGCCCTCACGGTCGAACACCGGAGTGGCGAAGCGAATGACGGGTTTTCGCGGTTCTTCGATCCTGCCGTGCTCGACGTTGAGGTCGAAGGGTGAAACGTAGACCTTTCCCGCGGGGAGCGCCATCGCAGCGTCCACGTAGTATCGCCCGGTCTTGGCCTGCAGTTCTTCGGGCGGCACGGCGACCGGATTTCCTCCGGCGAAGTTGACGCGGATCTGCTCCACGCCTTTCGTATCGAGATAGCGGATCTGATCGTACCGTCGCTTGACCGAGCAGAAGTGCCGGTACTCGAGCTCGATGGACTCGCGTGCCGACGCGGATCCGCTCGCGAACTCGAGCAGCCGTTCTTCCTGCGCGAGGAAGAGCACATCCGATTCGATCGAGTCGAACTCGGCGAGCAGGGTCTCTCGCTGGAGTCCGACCAGGTTGGTCGCTTGCTCGCGGCGCAGGCGCCACTCGGATCCTCGGTCGACGACGTGGACAACCGCGACGAGTACGCCGAGCGTCACGACGGGCGGCACGAAGTAGGTCAGGAAGGACCGGACTCCGAGCGAAGCCGCGGCGGCGGTCGAAGGGGCGCTCGTCCGCGTCACCGCCAGTCGCCGTCCAGCACGAAGGCTCCCCACGTCGAGGGAATCGCGTCGCCGTCGTAGTCGATGCGGTTCTGTTCGAGAAGAGCGAGCTGGGCCTCGCGAAGCGCCTCGAGCTTGCCCATCTCCTCGAGCCACAGGTTCTCGTAGAACATCAGCATGAGGTCCGAGGTCGCCTCGTCCTTGACCGACCACAGCGAGCTGATCACGGTGCGGGCTCCACCCTGACGGAACGCACGCCGGAGTCCCAGGATGCCCTCGCCGGCGGCCGCCTGGCCGAGACCGGTTTCACACGCCGAGAGAACCACGAGGTCCGCCTGCGAGAGATCGACCCAGCTGACCTCTTCGGCGGTGAGCAGGCCGTTGTCGCGGCCTTCCTCGGGCTTGGCGTTGGCGCCCGCGAAGACGAGCCCCGAGAGGAGTCCGGGAAGCTGTCCGGTCACGGTCTTCTTGCGCTCGGTGACCTGGATCTTCCGCGCATCGTTACGGCCTCGCGCGCCGGCGACCTTCGAGGCGACGCCCTCCGGCTGGAAGAACCCGTGCGTCGCGAAGTGGACGTGCGTGGCACCGGGCAGCTCGCTCTTGATGCGCTCCTCGGTGGCGTCGGCCTTCTTGAGGATGACGCGCTCAGGCTCTTCGCCGAGCCACTCCTCGAAAAGCTCCTCGACGGCGTCCGCTTCGACCGACGTCCACGACAGGCGGCTCCACCTTCCGCGATATCCGCGCGTCCCGTCGCCTTCCTCGTCCGCGGGCTCTTCCTCGAGCGCGCCGCGCTTACGGTAGTCGACGCCGCCGACCGCGAGGAGCCTCGGGTTGTCGCTCTCGACCGGGGCCGGCATCGCGGTGAGGCGGGCGATATCCTGCATGTAGACGAACCCGTGCTCCTCGATGAGGAACGTGCCGTCCTCGTACTGGAGGATCTCCATCGGGAGCCCGCCCAGGAAGCGGTCCGGCGAGAGGAACACGGTCTCCGATTCGCCGAGCTGCTCCTTCACCGGATCCCACAGGAGGGCGCGCAGCGTATCGTTGGCCTCGGTCGTCATCGGCGGCTCTTCTTCTTCGTCGTCGGGCGCGACGCCTCGAGTCGAGACGAGCTCTTCGAGGAAGGCCTTCACGGCGCGCTCGATCGTGTCGGCGGGCCCGAGATCGAGACGCGCGAGCCCATCGCCGTCCGCCTGGAGAATCCACGCGCTCAGTCGCGGCTCGGACCAGCGGCCGGGCCGGCTCTCGCCTGCGTCGTCGTCGGAAGCGGCGGCCTCATACGTTCGATGCACGAAGAAGTCGACGACGGCCGAGCCTTCGGGAAGGGATCCGCGAACGCTCGCCACCTCGAACTTCTCTTCCGTCGCACCCGGGCCGCTCGACTTCGACGAGCGCACGAGCTTCTGCTCGAGCTGCGTGCGTCGCTCGCGGAGCTCGACGAGCCTCGCCTGGTACGCGTCGGCATCCTGGATGGTCTTGGCGTAGAGCGAATCCGAGAGCTCGGACTGGATGTCGCGAAGCTCCGCGATGAGCGCCTTGCGCTCTTCGTCCATGTTCTCGAGGATGCGGCCGGTGTCGGCGACGAGGCTTCGCGAGACGCGTCCCTTCCATCGCAGCAGCGCTTCGTAGGCCTCGACCCGGGCGGTCTCCGATCCCGATGCGCCTTCGAGCGAGAGAAGCACCTCGAGCGCCTCGTTCTGCACCACGGCAAAGCGAAGCCGCTCGAACTCGTTCAGGGACCACAGGAGGTTCTGGATCGCCTTCTCGCTCGTGGCGATGGCGCGCTTGGCGGTTTCCCAGGCGGCGGCCGGTTGACCGGCGTCTCGCTGGACGAGTGCGAGCGAGCGCAGCGTCCGAGTCGTGTCGAGGTGCGTCTCGCCGAGCATCTCGGTGCGGATCGCGAGGACGGCCTCGAGTCCTTCGAGCGCGTCGGCGTGCCGTCCCTGCGCCGAGCGCAGCGAAGCGAGGTTGTGGAGGCTGTACGCCGTCCAGGGGTGCTTCGGTCCGAGTACGGCCGAGCGCGCGGCCACGGAGCGTTCGATTCGATCTTCCGCTTCGTCGAGTCGCCCGATCTCGAAGTAGAGCCGGCCGAGGTTCTCGAGCGTCTGCGTGGTGTAGAAGGCGTCCGGGCCGAGATTCTTCTCGCGGAGCGCGAGGGCGCGCTCGAACAGCGGCTTGGCTTCTTCGAACAGAGCCTCGGCGCGCTTGTTCTCGCCCTCGGCGCGGGCGCGGATCACCTGCTCGAGAATGACGCGGCCGAGATTGTGCGCGGCCGAAGCCGTCTCGTCGGATTCCTCACCGGTCTGCTCCTCGAGAAGCGCGAGGGCGCGCTCGAAGCGGAGTCGCGCGTCGGCGAAGTTTCCTTCTTCCTTGAGCACGCCTCCGAGGTTGTTGAGCGCGCTCGCGTACAGCTCGTCGGATTCTCCGGAGCTGCGGCGACGCTCTTCCATGATCTTCTCGAAGATCTCGCGCGCCTCGGGATAGCGACCGAGCTCGTACAGGCACATGCCCGCCTGGAAGCGAATCTGGAAGGCGGTGCGCGGCTGCAGGTACTGCTGCATCCCGACCATGGCCTCGTAGTAGGGCAGGGCCGCCTCGTAGTTGCCCTTCTGGAAATTCATCTTGGCGATCTCGGAGCGCGGGAACAGCGTCTGCGGGTGATCGTCCCCGAGGATCGCGATGCGCGTCGCGAGGACACCCTGGAACTGCTCGACCGCCTCGTCGTCGCGTCCCTGTCGCTGGAGGAACGACGCGAAGTTGTGCTGCGTCTCCGAGGTCTTCAGATGCTTGTCGCCGAAGACGGCCTTGCGGATCTCGAGCGCGCGCCCGAAGTGCTCGCGTGCTTCGTCCGTTCGTCCGGCGTCGTTCAGCATCTGGGCGAGGTTGTCGTGGCTCTCGGCCGTGTTCTCGTGCTCGCCGAGGAGGCTCTCGCGCATGGCGACCGCGCGCTCGAGGAGCTGGATGGATTCCGGCGTCCCCCAGATCAGGAACGAGAGGCGGTGGAGCGCATTGGACAGCGGCGCCGAATCGCCTCCTGCCTCGAGCTCGGCAACGCCGGCGCGAGCTCTCTCGATTTGAGCGGCCGGGTCCGGTCGCGGGGCTTGGCCCGGCGAGAGCGTCACCGTGAACGGCCCGGGGTCACCGAAACGGGAACCGACGTCGAGGAGGAAGACTTGCCCCTCGGCGACCCGCTCGAGCAGGATCCTCGGGAACACGCCGGTGCCGTAGTCATCCTCGGTCAGGAGCTGGCCGTTCTCGTCCCGCAGAACGAGGTAGCCCTTCATATGATGGGAATGGAAGTCGACCCAGTGGTCGCCGCCCTCCTGGATCTCGATCCTGTACTGCACTCCGCGCGTCGGAAGTCCTTTTGGGTCCTCGGTTTCGAGTCGCGGGGTCGTGATGGCGGGGGAGTCCGCCTCGATGCGACCCTCGACCGGCGCCCCGGGAGGGAGCGGGATCGGGTCCGACGCGAGAAATAATGAGCAAACGATGAGGATGACGTTCATGGATCGGGGATCTCACTGGAGCAAAACGGTCGGTCGTCCGGCGTTGCCGTAAAACGCCGCCCCCGGCCGGGAGCCTTGTCCGCGGTTCAGACGCCTATTCTAACGAGGCGGAAGTCGCCCACGAAGAATCACGTATTTTCCGGTCCGTTGTCGCTACAAATAACGTTGTCCTCTTGTGGAGGCACGTTTCCGTTGACAAGATCGGGCTGTTGTGCGTAGATGATTACGGCGCAAAGAGATGGGGCTTGTACCACACCAGCCACCCGGCGCACGGGATACCACACGGCGCCAAGCGATGCACCTACCATCGCGCCAAGCCGACGGTCTTGGGAATAGCGACACGGGGTCCAATCGAACAACCGACGGATCCATCCGAACAACCGACAAGGGAGAAGCCATGGGTACCGACCGGATCTACTCCAACCGATCCATCCTCGCGATCACGACCGGCGTGGCCGCCGCGTTGATGATCGCACTCGCGGTTCTCGCTCCGCTTTCGGCCACCGTGCCGATCGGAAGTGGAGAGCTTTCGTTTCCGCAAGACGAGCGATTCGCTCAGGCGGACTTGATCGAAGAAGCGATCGCCACCGACGGCGAAGCGCGCGTTATGGTCGGTCTGTCCGCGCCGGCATCGGTGTCCGACTTTGTGTCGTACGGCGACGCCGACTCGATGGCCGAGCTGCACGCGGAGGTTGCGCTCCTTCAGGATGCGGTCCTCTCGCGCGTTGAAGGTCCGGGCTTCCAGCTTCGCCACACGTTCGAGAACATCGCTGCGTTCTCGTGCATCGTGTCGCTCGACGCGCTGCATCGCCTGCTCGAGGTTCCCGAGGTCGAGACGATCGAAGCCGTCATCGAGCTGCAGGCGCACACGGATCAGGGCATCCCGCTGATGCAGGCGATGGCCGTCCGCGCCGCGCACGACGGCTCGGGTGTCGCGATCGCGATCTGCGACACGGGCGTCAACTACAACCACCCGAAGCTCGGCAACGGCGGCTTCCCGAACGCGAAGGTGATCGGCGGAACGGATATCGCCGAGAGCGACAGCGATCCGATCGACATCAACGGACACGGGTCGGCGGTGGCCGGCATCGCGGCGGGCGACCTCGACACGGCCGGCGATTTCGTCGGCGGTGTGGCCCCGGGCGCGAAGATCTACGCGCTGAAGGTCACCACGGGCGCGAGCCTGAATGCTCTCACCGATGACGTCGCGGTAGCTTGGGACTGGTGCGTCACGCACCAGAACGACGATCCGGCGAACCCCATCCGCGTGATCAACAACAGCCTCGGCGGCGGACGATTCACCGAGGTCTGCAACCCGTTCTTCCCCGTTCTCGGCTCGGCCGCGGCCAGCGCGAAGAACGCGGGCATGTCGATCTTCGCGTCGACCGGTAACGACGGCTACTGCGACGCGGTCGCGGTGCCGGCCTGTCTCTTCGACACGTTCTCGGTCGGTAGCGTCTACGACGCCGACGTCGGATTCAACGACTTCTGCGTGGAGACCGAGTCCTGCTCGTCCTTCCCGACGGGCGGCTGCTCGACCGGTTTCGGCTGTGTCGACGTCTCGTCGGCGGCCGACCAGGTTCCCTGCTACGCGAACATGTCGCTGGACGTCGACATCCTCGCGCCGTCGAACGACGCGCGTACGCCCGCGCTCGGCTCGAGCTACCAGAACTTCGGCGGAACGTCGGCGGCAGCGCCGTACGCGGCGGGTGCGGCGGCGATCCTCCAGGCCGCTCACAGCTCGGTGGTCGGCGGAGTGCTCGATCCGCTCCAGGTTCGAGTCCTGATGGAAGTCAGCGGCGACACGATCTCGGATGCCCGCTCGGGCATCGATCGTCCGCGCCTGAACGTGCAGCGCGCGTTCGACTCGCTCGGTGCGGCCAGCAACTGCCAGGGCATCGACAACGTCAACGTCATCACCGTGAACGGCAACAGCGGCGTCGGCACCGGCATGTCGGTGGACGTCTCGGTCAACGGTCCGCTGCTGCTCGAGATCGTGAAGCCGGAAGCGGGCGGCAACGGAAAGTTCGTCGTCCACATGAACTCGGGCGCGCCGAACGCGGGCACCATCACGCCGCTGCCGGCCAAGCTCGGCGCGGTCTGCTTCGATCTGCTCATCCCGGCGGGCGCGAGCCCGTCCGCGATCTTCAACAATATCGGCAAGACGAACCAGGTGGGTGAGAGCGCGTACTTCGGCTCGCCCCAGCCGAATCCGGATCGCGCGCCGACGGCGTTCCTCGATCGTCCGACGGGCGACGCGGGGAACCTTCCGATCGGCTCGACCTGGACCCTGCAGGGCGCGATCATCAACTCGGCGTCCACGAGCAACAAGCCCGCGAGCGTCACGAACGCCGTGATGTTCGCTGTTCAGTAGGAGTACACGACGTCCGCGGGCCTCCCGCGGATCGAGACAGAGTCATTCGACGGGGCGTCCGGGAATCCGGGCGCCCCGTTTTTAGCGTGATCCGAGAGTTCGGAGTGAAGGAGTGGAGAGGATGATTCGCACGTTGGCTGGACGGCAGGTTTTCGGTTGGCTTCTCGCGTTGGTGCTCGTCGGAACCGCTGCCGCCCAGGGCAAGCGATACGAGACGCGCAACGATTTCGAGAGCGGAATCATCATCAGCCTCAACAACGACGACGACAAGCTCTCGTTGACCGAGGACGCGGAGCCGCTGCCTTTCATCTGGGTCCCACAGTCGGGGATGGGGCCCTTCGTTGCTCGCATCGACACCGCGACCGGTGACGTTGTCGGCACGTACAAGGTGCAGCCCGGCGACGTGGACAACGGCATCTCGAAGGTTCGCGTCGACAAGCTCGGAAACTGCTGGGTGTCGAGCGACTTCGGCGACTCGGTCTGCAACGGCACGATGCAGGGAACGCTCACGCGGATCGGCGTCGTCATCGGCGGGACGCGGGTCAACGCGGACGGGTCGCCCAATCCGAACGGCGAGTACCTCGCACCTCCTTACGACTACACGACGGTCTTCGACCGTGACGGCGACGGCCTCATTCGAACGTCGGTGCAGGGTTTCCCCCTCGAGTGGCTCAACGAGGGTGGCGCGGATACCTGCGGCGGCGTGAGTACCGCCGAGGACGAGGCCATTCTGAACTTCACGCGCGTCGTCGCGAACGAGCCGACGCTGCTCGCGGTGGACCGCAAGAACGACGTATGGGTCGGCGGAAACAACCTCGATCCCGCGTTCCGCGGTTTCGCGTCCGCGGTCCACGAACGGATCAGCGGGATCCTCGGGACGGCGATCCCGGGCGAGGATCCGGTGATTTCCGACTGCGGGGGCGACGCGGGAGTGGTGCGTCCGAACGGCACGCTCTGGTCGGTCGGAAACGCCGGCTCGTTCGGCGGGCTCCTTTCGATCGAGACGGATTCGGGCGAGTTCCAGTGCCGCGACGAGATCGATTCGGCTCGTGCGAGCGCCGTCGACCCGACGAACGGCCACATCTGGTTCTCTCGCCGATTCCCGAACGCGCTCGTCGAGCTCGACGTGAACGGCGACTTCGTCCAGCAGATCCCGCTCGACTCCTCTCCCGAAGGAATCGCGGTCGATTCCAAGGGCGGTGTCTGGGTGGCGATGCGCGAGTTCGGTGCGGGCGGGATCAAGCAGGTCGAGCGCCTGGTGCCGGATCCGACGCGTCCGGGTGAGTACCTGCGCTACATGCCGCTCGAGCTTCCGAGCCCGCAAATGGTGTCGATCGACGAAGACGGGCTCGTCTGGATCGGGGATAGCGGCGGCGCCTTCATGGGCGGCTTCTCGGATCCGTCGATGTACGTCGTCCAGCCGAACGAGAACCCGCCGACGCTGCGCGGTGGTACACCCGCGGGCGAGATCATCAACGTGATCGAGCTCGGATCGAAGGGGCTGCTCGGCGGCCTCGGCGACGGAACGGGCTTCGGCGTCCTCTCGGGCACCGCTCCCGAGGGCCGATGGACGGTCGTGTTCGACAGCGAGCAGAAGGGCACGCCGTGGGGCACCGCGTGCTGGGAGTCGCTCGAACCGCGCGGCACGCGCATCGACGTCTTCGTCCGCGCGGCCGAGGAGCAGGCGCTTCTCGCCTCGGAGGAATTCTTCCAGGTGCAGAACGCCGTCTCGTTCAACGACATCAAGGGGCGCTTCATCGAGATCCAGGTGGTCTTCGCACGCGAGTTCGGAGCTGGCGAGACGCCGGTGCTCGACTCGTTGAAGATCGAGGCGGCCGAGTGCCATATGCTCGTCGCCGAGGGCGTGGGCGACGACCTGTATCGGTTCGGAAGAAGCTCGCACGCGTTCCAGACTCGGCTCCGGAACGTCTACAAGTCGTACCCTGTGCTGATGGAGAGCATCCCGAGTATCACGTTGCACCTTCCGGAGCCCGACGAGACGACGGAAGGCAGCAGCAAGGGCGGGCTCGATACGCGAGACAAGCCGTGGCGGACGTTCCACGTGCAGGTTGTCATGTGGAACCCGCGCGTCTTCCCCGCGAACAGCGAACAGTCGACGCCGGGTCTTCGCGTCGACGTCTATGCCGACGGCCGCGTTACGAGCACGAAGTTCGGCGAGGCCGACGGACAGATGGACTGCGAGGTCGAAGTGACCCGACTCGGAGGAGGATTGATCGAGCTACGCGTGCCCTTCGTGGTCGGGGGCATGTAGGCCTGAGCCGCATAGATTTCTGCACATCCACTGAATGAACACCCGCGCCGGGTCGTGACGGAGACGTCGCGCTCGAGCGCATCTGAATTCGCAACTTGTGGAGAGGGGCCTCGCCGGCAGCGGGCCTCTCGCCGGGGAAAGCTGGACGCAAGGAGATCTGGGATGAAGAGTTGGATCAAGGGGGTTACGACGGGCCTCGTGGGGGCCATGTTGATCCTCGCCGCGCACGACGCGTTCGCGCAGGGCAGAATCTACGAGACGGCTGGGGATTTCCAGAACGGGATCCTGATCAGCCTGAACAATGGTGAAGACGGCCTGACGATGGAGGAGAACGCCACACCGCTTCCCTTCATCTACGTGCCGATTCCCGGGCGCGAGAGCGTCGTGCGGATCGACACGCAGACCGGTGATATCCTCGGCGAGTACCGAACCGCTCCCGAGACCCTGATCGCGAACGGCCGACGCGTTGCCGTGGATAACCTCGGCAACTGCTGGGTCGGGAACTGGGGCGAGGAAGACGGGAGCTGTGACGGCGACCTTCAGGGCTCGGTCACGCGGATCGGCGTGGTCATCGGCGGCACTCGAGTGAACGCCGACGGCGAGCCGGACGAGAACGGCGAGTATCTGAAGCCTCCGTTCGACTACAGCACCTGCTTCGATCGTGATGGTGACGGTCTGATCCGCACGTCGCGCGGCGCCATGGATATCCTCGGATGGCCCAACGCGAAGGGTGAAGACACATGCGGCGGCGTTTCGACCGCCGAGGACGAGACGATCCTGAACTTCGCGCGCACCGAGGCGGAGGACCCGGGCGTCCTCTGTGTCGATGCCGGCAACGACCTCTGGGCCGGCGGCAACGAATTCCAGTTTTTCCTCGGCAAGGGAGAGATCGTCAGCGTCGTTCAGCAGATCAGCGGCGTCCTCGGCATTCCCGTCCCGGACACAGCGCGCAGCGAATCGACCTGCGGTGCGCGTTTCGGCGGCAGCGGCGTCATTCGACCGAACGGCACGCTGTGGTCCTTCGACGACAACCAGTCCTTCGAGCCGATGCTCCTCGATACCGAATTCGTCGAGACCCGATGCACCACGGATATCCTTCAGGCGCGATCCACGGCGATCGATCCGACGACGGGGGAGATCTGGTTCACGATCCCTGTGGCGCAGCAGGTCGCGAAGCTGAACGAGAACGGCGTGGTCGACACGCTGATCGATCTCTCCGGACCGGCGAACGATCTCGCCGTCGACAGCAACGGCGAGGTTTGGGTGGCGATCGAGTCGACCGCGGGCGGCACCGAGCCGGGAATCCTCGAGCGCTTTGCGCCGGACGTGAACAACCCGGGCGAGTACATCCGCATCAGCGGGATTCCTCTCGGCGCGTCGAGTGCCGCGGCGCTCGTCTCGGTCGATGCCGAGGGCAAGATCTGGGTCGGTGATACGGGAGAATCGCAGCTCTATCGCGTCGACCCGAATCTGTCGGCCGGCCCTCCGCGCGTCCGAGGCGGCGGTCCCGAAGGTGCCGTGGATCTGATCGTTCCGCTCGGGGCGGACGGCGCCGCGCCCGCGTTCGGGGACGCCACGGGCTTCGGCGTCCTTTCGGGAACGTCGAGCCAGGCGTCGTGGACGGTCGTGTTCGACAGTGAGCAGCCGGGCACGCCGTGGGGAACGGCGCGCTGGCAAGTCATCGAGCCGCGCGGTACCGGACTGAAGGTCCAGGTGCGCGCCGCCGAACAGGAGGAAGCCCTCGCGACCCAGGAGTTCGTGTGCATCGAGAACGGCGTGTCGTTCAGCGGAATCCGCGGGCGTTACATCGAGATCCAGTCGGTGTTCGAGCGCGAGTTCGGCAACGGCGAGACGCCGCAGCTCGAGCGCCTCGAGATCGAGGCGGCCGAGTGCCACATGCTCGTCGGCGAAGGCGCGGGCGAGGACATCTACCGCTTCGGCATCAACTCGCACGCGTTCCAGACGCGGCTGCGAAACGTCTACAAGTCGTACCCGGTTCTGATGGAAGACATCCCGGCGGTGACGCTGAATCTTCCGGAACCGGACATGGTCGGTAGCACGGGCGGCAAGGGCGGATTCGACTCGGGCATCCAGCCGTGGCGAACCTTCTTCGTCCAGATCGTCATGTGGAACCCGGCAGTCTTCCCGGAGAACCCCGAGCAGTCGACGCCGGGAATGCGGGTGGATGTCTACCCGGACGGCCGCGTCACCACGAGCAAGTACGGTGAGCCGGACGGCATCATGGATTGCGAGATCGAAGTCACCGACAACGGGGACGGAACGATCCGACTTCGCGTTCCGTTCGTCGTGGGCGGCTTCTGATTCGAGCGCGTCCGACGGGCATGGCCCTCGGGCGTGAGTGCAAGATCAGAGAGCGGTCGGGTGAGAGTGAACCTCCCCGGCCGCTTTTTTCGTGCGCAGCCGGAGCCGATTCCTTGCCCGGGCCTATTCCTTGCCCGATCTTATTCCTTGGGCGTGTCGGCGCCGGCGTAGCGTCGGGCGAGCTCCATGTAGTCCTCGGTGCGCAGGGCGATCGGGACGAAGAACGGCACGCGCATCTCGAAGTAGGCGTGCGTGAGCTGGCGCAGGGCGGCGTAGGCGTCTTCGTCGAGCTCCTCGACGGTGAAGTCGTCGGGATCCTCGACGGCGTCGAGGTAGCCGTGCTTCAGGAAGTCCACCCAGTTCTCGTGGCTGTCCGTGATCAGGTCCGAGAGTCGGGAGCGCGCGAACAGCTCGGCGTGGTGGGCGCAGAACCCTTCCCAGGTGAGCGCCGGAGTCGGTAGGTCGTCGTTCATGGTGGCGCAGATTCTATCGGTCGGACGGGGTGGCGTCCAGCCGTCCGTCCCTAGAGTCGCTCGAGCCGCGGGCCGATGTCGGTGCGGAGGTCGGCGGGCAGATGCCCGGCCGAGTTCCACGACATCAGAATGACCTCGTCCGCGGTGAGGAAGACCTCGCAGACGGCCGTGTTGTGGACCGGACCGAACGGATCGTCGTCGTCGAGCGTGAGTCCGAGGAGCGCCCGCATCTGGAAGCGCATGAACGTTCCGTGCGTCACGAGGACGACGCGGTCGTGGCCCGCGCGATGCTCGTCGAGGAGTCGTTGCCGAATCGTTCGCGCTCGGGCGTCCGCGGACTCGTGCGTCTCGTAGTCGTCGCCGCGCCACCACCCGCGTTCCTCGATTTCGGGGGGAGTCGCGGTCCCGGGGAAGGCCTCACGGATCTGGCGGCCGTTCATGCCCGGACGGGTGCGTAGGGTCTCGGCGTTGTAGCCGTCGAAGCAACCGCCGTGCTCGTGAAGCTCGACCCACACGCGGGACGGCAGCCCGGGCGCTTTGCGGATGGGCTCGGCGGTCTCGAGCGCGCGAGGGAACGGGCTCACGAGCAGGTGCGTCGGCTGGAGCTCTTCGACGTGTCGGGCGATGGAGTCCGCCTGCTGGCGACCGATCTCGGTCAGCGCCGGATCGGACACGCGTTCCTCGAGAGGGCGCGCATTGTTCTCGGACTGGGCATGCCGTACGAAGAAGAGCCGCATCGTCAGGAACCGAGGTGGCGCTCGATCAGCTCGCGAACGGCCGTCATCGGCAGCGTCGCCGCGTCGGGTCGGAGCTCGGTCGTGCGCGACGCGACGAGAGGACCGTGCGCGCGGTCGAGCACCGGCGTGCCGTGGCTCCCGCGAACGAGCTCGGGGCGAAGTGGAATCACGTTCATCAGGTAGCGGAAGCCGAGGATCTTCTTGAGCAGCG
>CAZQZX010000150.1:0-17445 GCA_964597885.1 uncultured Planctomycetota bacterium | reverse complement strand
AGGAGGACGTGCCGGATACCGTCGATCTCGAATCCGTCGCGCATCACGAGCAGCGCGGTCTTGCTGCGCGGCGTCGGCATCTGAAAGCGGAACTCGAAGTCCGCTCCGAGGCGCACGACATCACCGTCCTGGAGAGGCGCCCGGTCGACGGGCTCGTCGTTGATCCGCAGCTCACGGCCCGGGAACGCCTCGATCTCGTAGCGGCACCCGCCGTGGAAGCTCCGCGTGCGCCGAATCTCGGCGTGCTCGGCCGAGAGGCTCGCCATGATCGAAAGGTCGAGACCTTTGCCCATGACGTTGCCGAACCGGATCTCGTCTCCCGTGAGCACGAGGTAGTCGGATCCCTCTTCGACGCGCAGGACGAATCGGTCCGCGAAGGAAGACCCGCGGTCGATCCGCTCGCGCACGGCGTCGAGGCGTTCCTTCGGGACGCCCTCGCCCTCGAGACCCGCGCAGGCGTCTCGCGCTTCGTCGACGCGACCGGTCGACAGCATGTCTTCGATACGATCGAGCTCGCCGCTCGCGCGCTCGGCGCCGCGGATTCGATCGCGAAGCGCATCCGCTTCGCCGGATCCGGGGCACGTCCGCTGCATTCGGTCGGCGACCTCGCGTGCTGATGCGAGATCGCCCGACGCGAGATGTCGATCCGCATCGGCGGACAGCTGGCGCACCTCTCCGTCCACTTCGGCGATCCGATCGCGGACGCGGGCCAGTCGGCGCCGATCGCCCTCGTCGATATCTCGGATGGCGAGTGCCTGCTCGGCCGCCTCGCGCGCACGCGGCCAGTGACCCGCCGCGTAATCGGCTTCGGAGCGATCCGCGGCCTCGGAACCCAGTCGAGTGGCCACCCTTCGCGATGCTTCGCGGCAGTCGGCGTGATCGGGCACGAGCTCGAGTCCTTCCCGGTACCAGCGATAGGCCTCGCCGAGCGCACCTTTGCGCTCCTGCTCCTGGCCCCACTCCAGGCGATCGAGAACGGTCACCTCGCGCTCGATCCGTCCGCGAAGATCCGCGACGGTCGGATGACTCGCATCGAGCCGCCCGACTTCCTCGAGTCGCCCGAGCGCGGATCGAAGCTCGTCGCGCGTAGGACCGGGATGCGCCAGAAGACGTCGCTCGATCGCGAGCAGCGAATCGACCTGCCCCTGTCGGAGACGCTCGGCCTCCGCGAGGATGGCTCGCCCCTCGTCGTCGAGCGAAGCGACGCGCAGGATCGAAACGCACTGCGCCAGCGCCCGGTCGACCTCGCCGCATTCCAGGGTTCGACGCGCTTTCTCGGGCGCGACGATCCGATCGGGATCCAGCTGTCGGATCCCGTTCTCGAGGGCTCGAAGGGTCCGGTCCGGTCCCATACGCTCGTCGACCCCGGCGAGCTCGGCCGCCGCGCCTCGTGCGTCGTCGGACTGCAGCCGCGCGATCACGGTATCGATGATCCGCCGACGCGCATCGCGGCCGCCCTCCAGCGCCTCGAGCTCGGCCGAGAGTGCCCTCGCCGTCAGCCCTTGCTCCCGTGCAAACAGGAGCAGTCCCGCCGCGATCTCCGGCTCCCCGGCCGATCGCACTTCGCGAGCCCGTTTCCACGCCGAAGCCGCGGTCCACGCAGACCGCGTTTCCGTGGAATCGGCGCCGGTCTCCGCGGCCCGCGCGAGATGCAGGAGCGCCTCGGTCGGCCCCTCTTCGTCGAGAGCCTGTCGAGCACGATCCAGATGCAGCCGCGAGACCGCGTTCGAAGCCTGGCGGACGATGACTTCCTCGTCCGGGCCGAGCTCGTTCGGCGAAAGCGCGAGGGCCTCGGTGTAGGCTTCCTCCGCCTGCCCCTTTCCGAGCAGGCCCGTGATTCGCTCGAGCGTGCTCCTGCGAAGAGCCGCCGCGCACGCCTGCTCCACATCTTCGATCTCGGGATGCCTGGAAAACGCCGCTCGCGCCCGCCCGAGGGCCTCTTCCGCACGGTGCGTCGCGCCCTTCGCCGCAAGGTCGCGAGCCTCGCGCAGGGCCTGGTCGGCCTCCTCGATTCGGAGCTCGATCTTGCGCAGCTCGAGGTCGAGCTCGGGCGCCTCGCCGGCCAGCGACTGCAGCCGCGCACGCGCCGCGAAGAGGTTGCCCTCGCGCGCGTCGCGGTCCGAGTCGCGGACGAGCTCGGCGCGAATCTCGTCCGTCTTTCGTCGCGCGGTCAGCTCGTCGCGGATCTCGCGCTCGAGCGCGACAGCGTCCGCGGAAGCCTCTCCCTGCGCGAGGACGAGCCGCACATCGCCGAAGGCGGCCGAGAGATTGTTCCGATCCCGGTGCTTGCGCGCACGGTGAAGAAGCTTCCCCACCGCCTTCTGACGGATCGATTTCGCCCTCAGATGCTCGCGGATCTCCGGGTCCGAGGCCAGCTCGATCGCCTCCTCGAAGCTCCCGGTCGAGAGCGCCTTGCGCGCCTGTCGCAACTTGGTCCAGTGTTCAAACATCGTTTCCACGGTTCGTCTCGACGGTGATGACCACGACCGTCGCGTTGTCGCTGGGGTCGTTCGATTCGCAAAGGCCCGAAAGCCGCTTGGCCAGCGCCTCGGCACTCGCACCGGGCGTGGCGATCTCTTCTTCGAGGGTCGACTCATCGACGGTGCGATGGAAGCCGTCGGTGGTCAGCAGGAACACGTCGCCGCCACGCAGATCCGAGCGCCCGCGATCGACCTGCAGCGGGTGTTTGCCGACGTAGCGATACAGGGCGTTCCCGAGCGGTCCCTCGGCGTACTCTTCCGGAGGATGGATTCCCTCCACTTGCATGCGCCGCGCGAAGCTGTGATCGAGCGTGAGGCATTCGGCCTTGCCGCGACGCACCCGGTACAGGCGCGAATCACCCACATGCACGAACTCGACCGAAGTCGGGCCGAACACCGCAGCCGTCAGCGTCGTGCCCATGCCTGCGAGCGCGGGCTCCTCGCCCGCACGCCGGACGACCTTCTCGTGCGCCTTGCGGACGATGGCCCCCAGTCGCGCACCGCCCGAGGCCCAGGGCTCATCGGTCGGGGTATCGTAGTACGCAACCAGGGTCTCGACCGCGATCCGGCTCGCCGTCCCGCCGCCGAGATGCCCTCCCAGGCCGTCCGCCACCGCGAACAGCTGCCCGGCCCCGCGGCGTCGCACCACGTCGTTGGTGTCGTCGAGCACGAGGAAGGAGTCCTGGTTGGAGCTCCGCCCGCCGCACAGGCTCACGCCGGAAGCGCGGACGACGAACGCCTCGCTCGGCTGCCTCTCCCGCGTCAGTTGGGCTCGGTCCATGTCACCTCGGAACGCAGTTCTGGAATTCCCACCGTGTCGTATTCGCAGGACGAGCGGAATATTCCCGATCCGGCCCGCGGAGGCGCCCATCCGATCCCAGGCACGGCCCCCACGCGGCATCGACAGCAGGCCAAATCTCTTGTAACATACTGCCAGAAAAGAGAATCGAGCACGACCATGAATCCCGACCCCATCTCGGAAGCCGCGCGAGTCTCGGCGAATTCGGACGCGACGACGCCGATCCTGGCCGAAGGCGGCGCCGATCTCGAGCGCTACCTCGGCGAGCTCGGCGAAAAGCCGTATCGCGTCGGGCAGATCCGTCGCTGGCTGTTCCGCACGCAGGCGACCGGATTTGACGAGATGACGAACCTGTCCACCGAGCTGCGGGCGCGGCTGGCCGAACGCTTCGTGCCCTTCTCGTGCGAGCTCGAGCAGCGCCCCGAGTCGCCGGACCACACGACGAAGCTGATCGTCCGCCTGCGGGACGGCGAACAGATCGAGGCCGTGCTGATCCGTGAAGACGCGCGCTCGACGGCCTGCATCTCGACGCAGGTCGGGTGTCCCGTGGGCTGTCCGTTCTGCGCGAGCGGGCTCGACGGGACCCGGCGCAACCTCGAAGCCCACGAGATCGTCGAACAGGTCCTGCTGCTCGATCGATGCCTTCCGGAGAGCGAACGCCTCAGTCACCTCGTCTTCATGGGCATCGGCGAGCCCCTTCTCAACTTTCGCAGTCTCGTCTCGGCGCTCGAGACGCTACACGAGGAAGCGGGCTTCGGCCTCGCGGCCCGTCGGATCACGCTGTCGACCGTCGGACCGAAGGGGAAGATCGAGCGGCTGCAGCGCATTCCGATCCCGATCAACCTCGCTATCTCGCTCCACGCCCCGAACGACGAGCTCCGCGACCGCCTCGTACCCGGCAACAGCGGCGTCCGTGGCCTGATCGCGGCCGCCGAGAGCTACCGCGAGCAGACGGGTCGGCAGGTCACCTTCGAGTACGTCCTGCTGCGCGACGTGAACGCTTCCCTCGAGCACGCGCGTGAGCTCGCGGGCCTGCTGCGCAGCACCTCCTGCTCGGTCAACCTGATCCCGTTCAATCCGGTTCCGGGAACGGGATTCGAGACGCCCTCCACGCAGGAGGTGCACGACTTCCGGCGAGAGCTCGAGCGGGCGCAGGTTCCGGTGACGGTGCGAAAGCGAAAGGGCCGCGCGATCGAGGCTGCATGCGGTCAGCTTCGCCTCAATCGAATCCGGCAGGATCAGGCGTCGTAGGTCGCCACTTCCTTGCCGATTCCCCACTCCTCGTGCTCGACATGGTCCCCGTGCGACGTCGTCGCGAACAGGACCAACAGGAAGCCGTAGAAGCCGCCGAGGATGGCGATCGGTAGCCACACCGGCATCTCCCCGATTCCACGCGCGGCGTTGTCCAGGAAGCCGCCGCCGGCTTGCTGCAGGAACGCCACCTTGCCGAACCACGCGGCGAGGAGCATCAGAAACAGCACGAGATAGTTCCGCCTCAGTCGCAGGCCGAGCGCTTCCCAGAACGTCATCTTGAAGCGCGGGTGCAGGAAGTCTCGCGCCATGAGCGTGCCCCAGTTGACGAGCGGGCTATCGAGCTCACGGGTCAGGATCGGTCCGAAGAAGTTCTCTTCCGTACGACGGACGCGGGCGCGGAAGACGTCGTAGATGCGGAAGCGTCGCGACTCGATCCAGAGCAGCGCGAAGACGACGAACATTCCGAAGAGAAGGATGAGGTGGGTGTTCTCGGGGCTCGAGAAGGCGAAGCCCGCGGTGGCCGCCGAAGCACCGACCGCCCAGTTCGTGGTGGCGTCCACGCGCAGTCGCCAGACGTTCGAGCGCGACACCTCACCCCGGTAGAAGTGAGAGATCGCGGTGATGTACTCCTGGCGCGTGAGCGCAAAGTGCTCGAAGGTTTGATCGTCGACGGGACGCTTGACGCCTGGCGAATGGCTCACGGCGGGGGCACCTCGCTCGCCGCGGCACCCTGCCACGGCTTCGACGCCCAAAGTACCATTCCGCCCGCGGCCGGGGGACCCCGGCCGCGCGCGTCAATCTACTCGCCGCGCATGTGCTTGAGGCGCTCGATCGCGGACTGGAAGTTCGCACCCTTCGGCGCGTCCTCTGCCTCTTCGGGGGCTGCAGCCGCCGCTGCCGCCACCGTCGCCGCCTCGGCAACCGGCGGGGTCGAGTCCGCCGAGCCTCCGGCCGGTGCCTCTCCCGGCTCGCGAGTCGCCAGGAGCTGATCCGCCTTGCGGTCGAGGTCCCGGATCTCGGTCTCGAGCCGCGTGACGAGATCCGCGAGGTGCTGGAGGCCGCGATCCGCGCTTTCCGAGCGCGTCTCCACCGCGGACTGCAGCTGCGCGAAGCTCGGGTCGAGCTTGTGCACGGCTTCCTGCATCGACGCACAGAAGCTCTGGATCTCGGAGCTGTCGACGCCGGCACCTTCCTTTGAGGTCGTCTCTTCGAGGCGCGTCGACAGCGCATCGAACCGGTGACCGAGGTCCCCGAGCTGCGACTGCACGGCCGCGATGGCCTCGGTCTCGCTCGACGAGTCGCCCTGCTGGTCGAGCACCTCGAGAACACGCCCCATGCCCGACGACAGCTCGGCGAGGACCGGCTGCATGTCGTTCGACGGGAAGAGCTCTCGGTGCACCTTCTCATGCAGCGAGCTCACCTCGTAGCGGATCTGGTTCAACGTCGCCACGACCCGATCGGATCGAATCGCCTCGAGTCGCTCCTGGAATCCCTCGACGCCTTCGAGAACGGTCTGCGTCCGCGAGCTCACCTCGGTGAGACGCGCCAGCTCGTTGTCAGCTCGGCCCTCGACCGCCGTCATGCGGCCGCGCAGACCCGCGATGGCACCGAGCAGCACACCGCCCAGGATGAGGATCGTGGGGTTCAGTCCGGCCGCCTGGACGAACCGGTCCACCGCCGAGCCTTCGGGAAGGCCGACGAACGGAAGCGCGGCCAGCGCCACGCCGAGCGTCACCAGGCCCCAGGCCGCCAGATTGAGCGAGCCGCCACCCGACGTCGCGACCTCTTCGGTCAAGGTCGAATCGTCGAACTCCTCGATCGTGCTCGCCTCGAGCTCTTCCGGGGCTTCCTCGATCTCGTCGAGCGCCTCGGTCTCGGCCGGGCTGATGGTCTGCGGCTCTTCCACCCGCCGTCCACGGCGACGTCGCTTCCTGAAGTCTTCGCGTGCCACGAGAGATCCCTCCGTCGAGACCCCGAGTCCGCCGTCCAGCCATGGCCGCGAGCTCGGGACCCAGTTATCGAGTCTGACCCGGCTTATCGGAGAGAGCACAACGTCCGGATTAGGGAATTATCCGACAACGAGAATCGACGTAGAGATTGCCTGGCGTGGCCGCCGATTGTAGACTCCCGGTTTGGCCAGCGCGGGCAGCCGTCCGCCGCAGACAGGTGAAGGTGATGAAGGTCAAGATCCGCCGCAGCAACATCAAGTACGCCAGGAAGTTCGGGTTCCTCACGCGCATGCGGACCAAGAACGGCCGCAAGATCGTGAAGCGCCAGCGACGTCGTCGCCTCGGCCGCTGATCTACCCCGACCTCCCACCCGAGACGACTTCCCGCGACACCCAGGACGCCCAACGTCCGCCCCGCCCTTCCCCGTAGCTCGCCCCCGCTCCTCGTCCCTGAGCGCCCGCCGGATTTCCCCGCTCGCGCCCTGTCTCGTTCGTGCAGGAGTGCGGTCGCCTACTCCTGCACCTCGACGTCCATCCGCTTGCGCTGCCGGAACCGAAGGCGGATCGGGATCTCCGAGAACGGGAAGATCCTTCGAAGCTGGTTCTTGAGGTACCGGCGGTACTCCATGTCGAACAGCTTCACGTCATTGACGAAGACGACCATCGTCGGCGGATGCTCGCCGCTCTGCGTCCCGTAGAAGATCTTCGGGACGCGCTTCCCCTTCCACTCGGGCCGCTGTCGCTGGATCGCATCGGCGAGCGCCTTGTTGAGCTCGGCCGTCCCGATCCGCGTCGCCGACTGTTCGAACAGGTCCTGGGCGAGCGCCACCGTCTCCGCGACGTTGAAGCCCTCGGCCGCGGACAAGAACGAGATCGGCGCGAAACTGAGCAGAGGCAGCTTCGCGCGGATGTACTTCTCGTAGTCCTTGACGCCCGCCTCTTCCACGAGATCCCACTTGTTCACGCCGATGATGCAGGGCTTGCAGTGCTCGTCGACCAGCGACGCCACCTTCTTGTCGACCTGCGAAACGTCGGCCGTCGCGTCCATCAGGAACAGCACGAGGTTGGCCCGCTGGATGGCACGATGCGTACGCCTCTGGCTGTAGTAATCGACGGGATCCTTGATGCGCTCCTTGCGGCGCATGCCCGCCGTATCGATCGCGACGAACGCCTTGCCATCGAGCTCGAAGCGCACATCGACGGAATCGCGCGTGGTTCCCGGAATCTCGCTCACGATGACGCGCGGCGCCTGGGCCAGCGTGTTGATGAGCGTCGACTTCCCCGAGTTCCGCTTCCCGACGATCGCGATGCGCATCAGATCGTCGTCTTCGTCCTCCTCGTCGGCGTCGGGCAGGATCTCGACCACTCGATCGATCAAGTCGGATACCTGCAGCCGCTCCTGGGCCGAGATCGCGATGGGATCGTCGAGCCCGAGCTTGCAAAAGTCGACGGCAGCGAGCTGCAGCTGCCGCGATTCGGCCTTGTTGGCGGCCAGTACGACCGGCTTCCCCTGGCGTCTCAGATGGCGAGCGATGTCCTCGTCGGCCGGCGTGCATCCCTCCCGGACGTCGACGACGAACACGATCGCGTCCGCAGACTCGATGCCGAACGCGATCTGCTCCTCGATGCTGGCCTCCAGCCGGTCGCTGTCGACGATCCCGATTCCGCCGGTATCCACGAGCTCGAAGGAACGCGCCGTGCGGTCCACGATCACGGAGACTCGGTCGCGCGTCACACCGGCGACCGGCGCGACGATGGCCACCCGATCGCGCGCGATGCAGTTCAGGAGCGACGACTTGCCGACATTCGGACGCCCGACGATGGCAACGACGGGTAGCATGGGGACCTCCAGCGCGGAAACCTGGTCACCCCGGGCCGGAGCGACGACGTCCTAAGAGCGTTCGCGTGAGGGATTTCAAGCCGGCCCCGGGGATTCCGGTTCACTCGTCCCCGCGTAGGGCCGACTAGAACCTAGAATAGACACTGAGAGAGACCGGCGAAAGGAAGGTAGCCAACCGATGATCTCACGCCTGTTCGCTTTGATGATCGCTTTCCTCGGCATCCTGTCAACTACGGCAGGGGCCGCGGTGGTCGTGTTCACGATCGACGGCTCGACCCACGAGGCCACGACGGCTCGCCTGTCCGAAGACGGCGCGTCGCTGATCCTGGCCTCCCCCACGGCCGGCGGCGAGAGCGGCACGCAGCAGCTGCCCGTCGACGGGATCCTCGCGATCCACTTCCCGTCCAGGCCCCTTCGCGAGGCCGGCAACGCCTCCGAGGTCGTGCTGGCCAACGGCGATATCATCGCCGGCACGATCGAATCCGGGGACGAGTTCGACCTGCGGATCCTCTCCGAGGTCGGCCCGTTGAAGGTCCCGATCGACCGCGTCCGCAGCATCCGCTTCCCGGCCATGCGAGAGGTCACGGGCCTTCGCTCCGAGATGGACGCGGGCAGCGACGAAGCGGACGTCCTGCTCCGGCGCACCGGCAAGGGGCTCGATATCGTCGAAGGCACGCTGATCTCGTTCGGCCCGAACGGCCTCGTCTTCAGCGGACCCGTCGGGAACTACCCGTTCCGCTACAACGAGATCGCGGCACTCGTCCTCATGGACACCGGCGCCGACGACCTCCCCGAGATTCCGGCGCGCCACGTGACGCTCCGATTGCGCGATCGAACGCGCCTCACGGGCACGATCCGCGCGATGGATGACGAGCGGGTCCGCATCGAAACGGCCCTCGTCGGGACGCTCGACATTCCGAGCGTTCGCGTGAGCTCGATCGGATTCCGCAGCGAATCCTTCGTGCACCTCTCCGATCTCGAGCCCATAGAGGTGCGCGAGACGCCCTACTTCGGCGACGACAGCGGATTCCTCTACCCGTATCGACGGGATGTCACGGTCTCGGGCGCTCCGCTCGTGATGGCGGGACGGCGCTACGAGAAGGGCCTCGGCGTTCACTCTCGCTCGCGGGTCACGTTCGACCGACCCGAGGGCTTTGCACGGTTCCATGCCACGGTTGGCGTGAGTGACGAGGTGACGAGCCTTCCCGCACGAGGTCGAGTCGTGTTCCGAGTGCTTCTGGACGGTAAGGCCGTGTTCGAGACTCCCGTCGTCCAGGCGGGCAGCGAGCCGATCACCATCCCCGGGGTCGAGCTCGGCAACGCCGCACGCCTGACCCTCGAGCTCGACTTCGGCGACGATTCCGACGCCGGGGATCGCGGCATCTGGGCGCACGCCGTGCTCGTTCGCGACGATTCGTGATGACGCGGCCGCGCGTCGCGATCACGCTCGGGGATCCCGCGGGAATCGGCCCCGAGGTCACGGTGCGCGCCATCCCCCGCATTCACGAAGAGCTCGACGCCGACGTACTCGTCGTCGGACCACGCGATGCGTTCGACCGCGCACGGGGCGCGGCTCCCGGTAGCCCCGGCACGACCGCCACGGCAGACGGCCCGACGCTTCGCTTCGACGACATCCCGGGAGCGCTGCCTCCGCTCGGATCCGCGAGTGCCGAAGGCGGCCGGCTGGCCCACGCCGCCCTCCTCCGCGCCATCGAGCTGCTCCGCAATCGCGGGGTCGACGCCCTCGTGACCGCGCCGCTCAGCAAGGAGTCCCTCGTCCTCGCGGGCCACGAGCTCACCGGACACACCGAGATCCTCGAAGCGAGCTTCGACGTGCCGCGGGCCGTCCTGACGCTCTGCTCCGAGACTCTGCGGGTCGCGTTCGCGACGAATCACGTCCGCTTGCGAGACGTCGCCACGCAGCTCACGCGCGAACGGCTGCGCACGACCATCGTGACCGCCGCCGAAGGACTGCGCCGCTTCTTCGGCATCCCCGACCCGCGGATCGCGGTCTGCGGGCTGAACCCCCATGCCGGCGAGGGCGGTCGCCTCGGCTGCGAAGAAGACGAGGTCGTACGCCCCGAGATCGAAGCGGCGGTGCGCTCAGGGCTCCGGTGCACCGGCCCCCACCCGGCAGATGCCGTGTTCACCGCCCGGGGCCGCCGCGACACGGACCTCGTGATCGCGCTCTACCACGATCAGGGGACGATTCCGGCCAAGATGCTGTCCGGAACCGACGGCTTCAACGTGACCCTCGGCCTCCCCGTGATCCGCACGTCGCCCGACCACGGGACCGCGTTCGACATCGCGGGCCGAGGAGTCGCCGACGAGGGTCCCCTCGTGGCCGCCGCCCGGGCCGCCGTGGAGATCGCCCGGCGCACCCGGCAATCGAACCCGTGACGCACGCAAATCTGTACGCCACGACAGGTTGACTTCACATCT
Organism: uncultured Planctomycetota bacterium; assembly: GCA_964597885.1. GTDB lineage: Bacteria > Planctomycetota > JACOTG01 > JACOTG01 > JAUIME01 > CAZQZX01. The sequence continues at coordinate 6,682 of CAZQZX010000150.1, read as the reverse complement.
CCTTTTGATAAAGTATCCGCAACAGGGAAGCACGGACGCACTCCGTCCGTCGTTTTTCCCGAGGCGGTTGACGAGCTTCGGCGGAGTCTGGGCGGTGCCGATGCCCTCGTCTGGGTAAGAAGGCAGGTCGACGACGACCGGCAGTTCCCCGTCATCGAGGTCGCGCGCACGGCGAAGCGCCACCCGCGGCGAACGCTTCGGCGCTCGCACGGGCGATCTCGGATCCATCACGACGGGGTCGAAGGGAGGGATGGGGCCATGCGATCGAAAGAGCTTTTCGAGTACCTGCGCCAGTCCGGCATGCACGTCGGCGAGCCCGGGGAACTGGAAGCCGAGGAAGGGACGCTCGCGTCGGAATCGGCTGAGCCGGCCGGCGAATCCTCGAGGACCGAATCCGCGACCACCGAATCCACGACCACGGGTTCCTCGACGTCGACCGAGTCCCAGCGCCCCCTTCGCCCCGAGCAGCAGATCGCGGCTGCCTTCGTCGAAGCCCGCACGAAGGGAATGGTCGATCCCAGGCGCGAAGAAGCCGAGGCCGACGAGGCCACCGCTTCCTCGAAGCCGGCTTCCTCGACTTCGGAGTCGCGAAAGTCCCGCCCCTCGAAGTCGTCCCGCCGCGAGCCTGTCGATGCGGATACGTCCCGATCGAAGGCGCCTCGAGCGAAGGCACGACGCGAGAAAGAGACCGCGAAGAGCCGCCGGGAGCGTGCGAACGAGCCGGTCGCGGCCCTCGCCGCCGACGAAGCCCCGCGCGGTCGACGCGTCTTCGGGGACCAGGTGCTCGCCGTCTCGTACAACAACGCGGCCCTGATGCTGCTGTTCGCGGCCAGCCTGATGATCCTGACGTACTTCCTCGGCTTCACGCAGGGTATCGGCAACCTCGACGCCCGGGAGCGCGAGCTGCGGGCCGACGGCTACCGCACGCCTTACGTGCCGGTGGTCCAGCCCGAGGCGGCGCCCTCCACGGTGACCCCGGGAGATTCCGCTGCCCCCGCTGCGAGCGTGCTCGAAGGGATGCGCGTCGTTCACGCCGTCCAGTGCTTCACGGCCGAGCGCAAGCAGTGGATCGACATGCACACAAACCACCTCAAGAAAGAGGGTTACGAGCCATGGTTCCGCCAGGACGCCCGTGGCCGATTCGTGCTCTTCGTCGGGCAGTACGAGGAGCGGACCAACGAGCTCGAGGACCTGCTTGGACAGCTGAGAATCGAGAAAGTAGTATTCCCCGATTCTCGCGAGACGGTGATGCCCTACGCGGACGCCATCATCGTCCAGGTTCAGGTAGGACGCCAGCCCGAGCAGCGGTAGCGAGACGCGCCGGGCGAGAGTAGGAAGAGTACGGAACCATGTCCCTGCACAAGAGTCTTCGATCGGCGGATGCGCTGAAGCGTCAGCGCAACGTCTTCACGCGATACGAACGTCTGCTCATCCTCCAGAAGGACAAGCGCTGGAAAGATGGCGACGCGATCTTCGGCCTGCCGAAGGTGCGCACCTCCTTCCGCGTCAAGAGCAAGGCGAAGGGCAAGCCGGAGGACGACGACGAAGGCGAAGACAAGAAGGACGAATAGCCCGCAGTACCGATCCACACACGATTCACGAGCACGCCACAGTTCTTCTGTGGCGTGCTTTTTTGTTGGGAGCATCGCGCGGCGGAGAGAGCGGGAGCCGGCTCGGGCGAATGGGAGAAGACTCGTTGCCGCCGCGCCTCAGGCGCCGACGAACTGCCGCGCGACGGTCTCGAAGTGCGGAAGCGCCCCTTCGATCGTCCGGTCGTCGACGCAGTACGAGAGTCGCATGTGCCCGGGCGTGCCGAATCCGCTTCCCGGGACGGCGAGCACCAGGTGCTCCTGCAGTCGACGCACGAACTCGACATCATCGTCGATCAGCGTCTTCGGGAAGAGGTAGAACGCCCCTTCCGGCTTCGTCACCTCGTAGCCCATCGACGTGAGCGCCCCGAAGAGCCGGTCGCGCTTGCGCTGATACGCGGGGATGTCCACGGTCACGCCCTGGAGCTCGCGCACCAGGTGCTGCATCATCGCCGGTGCGTTGATGAAGCCGAGAATGCGGTTGCAGAACGTCATCCCTTCGGCGATTTCCTCGCCGCCCTCGATCTCGGGGCTGATTCCGACGAATCCGATCCGCTCACCTGCGAGCCCCAGGTCCTTCGAGTGCGAGTACACCTGGATCGCGTTGGCTCGGATGCGGAACACCGACATCGGAACCATGTTCTCGTACACGATCTTTCGGTACGGGTCGTCCGAGATGAGGTAGGCGGGACGGCCGTGCTTGCGCTCGTGTCGATCGAGCAGATCGCCGAGCTCGTGAAGCGTCGATTCCGGGTAGACCACACCGCTCGGGTTGTTCGGCGAGTTGTACAGCACGACCTTCGTTCGCTCGGTCAAAGCGGCTTCGAGCGCCTCGAGATCGAGGTTGAACGTCGAATCGGTCGGAACGACGACCGAGGTTCCTCCCGCGTTGTTCACGTAGTGCGTGTACTCGGGGAAGAAAGGCGAGAAGAAGATGACCTCCTCACCCGGATCGAGCAGCGTCTTCAGGATCACGTTCAGCCCACCGCCCGCACCGCAGCACATCAGGATGTGGCGGTCCTTGAACGAGAGGCCGGTCTCGGCCGCGAGCCCTTCCGCCACGACCGCACGCGTCGTCGTGTAGCCGGCGTTCGGCATGTAGCGGTGCATTCCCGGCGTCGAGTCGCGGAGCACCCTCTCGAGCGCCTCCTTGAACTCGGGCGGAGGCTCCATGATCGGGTTCCCGAGGGAGAAGTCGAACACCCGGTCGGCGCCGTACTTCTTCTTCAGCGAAAGCCCTTCCTCGAACATCCGTCGGATCCACGACGAGGCTTCCATCATCTCTCGGACGTGTCGTGAGATCGTCAAACACAACTCCTTTTGGGAATGCTGGATGGAGGAAGCAAAGGTCGGGAATGCCGGCATTATAGGTGATGCGCGGGAAGAGCGTCAAACCGGATCCTCGAGGAGGAACAGGCGCGTGTCCCGCTCGGCGAGATCCACCGTGATCTCGTTCCCGTCCACGACGCGGTCCGTGTCGACATCCCGGATCCGACGGCGAGCCGGAAGCCGGATCCGCCGTTCCCCTGCCTCATCGCCGTGCACGGCGACGAACGACTCATTCGCATACACCACGTCGTGCTCGTCGAGGTAGAAGTGGATCCCGGACGGCTCGAGCAGCGACCGGAGCACGCGCGCCGGGACAAGCGGCGCCGCCGAGAAGATCGAGCACCGACCGCCTTCCTCGCGAATCGCGAGCGCCGGACGATCCGTCTCGTGCAGAAATCCGAGCGCACGCACCGACTGTCCGTCGCATCGCGGCACGAACAGCGGGCGCGCCGGATCGTGCGTCCCGTAGGAGAGCGGATTCCGGATTCGCCCGAGCCGCGGATCCTCCCCGGGGAAGACGTCGACGTGCGCCGCGACGTCGTCGAGCGAGTCCATCTCCATCTCGACGAGGTCCTCGAGTCCGGCGGGGTCGATTCCCTTCTCGGTGATCACACCGGACGCGTAGATCCAGATGAAGGTCTTCCCCCCACCGGCGCGCGCCAACCGCGCGAGCGCACGCCGCTCCCGGCGGCTCGGGGCGAGCGCGCTCAGAACGATGTACGCGCGATAGTCGGGAATCGCTTCGAGGTCGCTCAGATCATAGGTATCGAACGGCGCGCCCATGCGGCCGAGATGCTGGAGCTCGGCGCCCAGCAGATGCGTCTGGATGGGGTTGCGCAGCTTCAGGTAGCGAAGCGCCTCCGACTGGACGAGCACCGCGACCTCCGCCACGCTCCGGCGCCCCCTGCCGACGAGCTTCCGACCCATGCGTCCGAGCCGCTCGACTTCGCACAGATTCGCGCGGTCGCGATACCAGCCCCCGCGCATGTCGAACCACCAGAGACCCGCCCCGCGCGCCATCGAGTGCGCGAACTCACGTCGCATGATCGCGCCGGTCTCGACCGGCGTCGTCGCACGGAAGCAGCCGTACTGCGGAGGCGTTCGATGCGTCCGGCTGTCGTTCTCGTTGAACCACAGCTTGCCGTGCAGTCGCAGCGAATCCGTCATGCACATGAATGCGCTGTAGCCGGTTCCCGCGCCGCGATTGATGTAGGACGTCGGGCTCGAGAGGAAGTCAATCGCCGGCGAACGAGCCACTCGCTGGAACGCGAGGTGTCCGCTGTGCTGCAGCCCGAACGGATGACTCGCGAGCTCGAGGACATACCCGTAGAAGGCCCCGCAGAGCGCCCGCCCGTTCGATCGCTCCTTCACCACCGACGCGAGATCGAGGATCGTGTCGGCGACTTCGTGCGAGCGAAACAGGATGTACTCGGCGACGTCTCCGTACGTACGTGGGTCGATCAGCGTCGAGACGCCGTCCCCGCCTCGGCGCTCCGGAGCTGGCACGTCAACCGACCGCCGACGCCGCCACCACGGTCGTCGCCGCGCGCAGAAACGCCGGAACGCCTCGCGGTGCGCGGGACTGTAGTCCGAGAGGAACCCCTCGTACGTCCCGTGGTAGAACCACTCCTCCGTCTCGCCTCCCATCAGCTGGTAGCCGATGACGCGGCGGCCGTACTCCGACGCCTGGATATGGTCGATGAGGCGCGCGAGCGAGTCGCGGGCGTAGGCCCTCCACGCCGCGCTCGAGAACGACGGCACGCTCCCCTTGTGGGCTCCCGAGAAGAACGGCCGCGTGCACGACCCGTCGTGATAGCGCAGCAGCTCGTCCCGGTGCGAGATGTCCCACCAGGAAGGCGAGCCCACATAGACACGCGGAAGCAGCACGGCGTCGGGGTGTCGCTTGAGAATCGACGCCATGCGACGGTCGAGATGGGAGTAGTCGAAGCGTCCCGGGCCGACGGATACGGTGCGCGCCGTCCCGTAGGTGTGCGCGTTGCAGGTCGTGTTGACCGCCACCAGCCGCACGCCCGACCGCGCAAAATCCTCGAAGCGCCCGCGCGACTCGGGATGGAAGGTCAGATACCCGATCGCCGGATCGGGCTCACCGTTCAGGAACAGCGCGGGTGCGCCGAGATGAGCCCGGATCTCCGCCCGGAACGCCGTTTCGTGCATCGACTCCGCCTGAGGAAAGCGCGCATTGTACGAGAGCCCCGTGACGCCCGCAACTCGCGTGGAGACAAGGGGAACGGCTAGCAGATGCCGTTTTGACAGGCCAGGATCTCACGGCCCGGATCGACCTGCCACTATGACAGCAAGCCCTTCCGCCCCCACCTCCGACACACCTACAGCTCGCACCCAAAGCCCTACCCACAAACCACCTATGACCACAGAGCCCCAAAATCACGCTTTGGCACTCGATTTGATGAAGTTCCGTGAGCGCGCGCTCCGGGCCGACCCCTCTGCCCTGGCTGCGCGCCGAAACGCTTTCGCGAAAGCCGTGTCGGAGCCGGCCCCACGCCGGACGGGCACATCCAGAAGAAGGAGGTAGCAGCATGGCGAAGCAGATCGCCTACGATCAGGAAGCCCACGAGTCGATCCGCTCCGGCGTGACGAAGCTCGCCCGGGCGGTCAAGTGCACGCTCGGCCCGAAGGGTCGCAACGCGGTCCTCGACAAGGGCTGGGGCGGCCCGACGATCACCAAGGACGGCGTTTCCGTCGCCGAGGAGATCGAGCTGACGAACCCGTACGAGAACATGGGTGCGCAGCTGGTGAAGGAAGTCGCCTCGAAGACCTCGGACGTGGCCGGTGACGGCACCACGACCGCGACGGTCCTCGCCGAAGCGATCTACCGAGAAGGCCTTCGCTACGTCCAGTCGGGCGCGAACCCGATGGACCTCAACCGGGGCATCCAGCTCGCGGTCGACAAGATCGTCGAGAAGCTCGGCCGACTCTCGCAGTCGATCACCGACAACAAGGAGATCGCCCAGGTCGGCGCCATCGCCGCCAACAACGACAACGAAGCCGGCAAGATGATCGCCGAGGCGATCAAGAAGGTCGGCAAGGACGGCGTCATCAACGTCGAAGAAGGCAAGAGCCTCGAGACGGAAGTCGACGTCGTCGAAGGAATGCAGTTCGATCGCGGCTACCTCTCGCCGCACTTCGTGACCGATCAGGAACGTCTCGAGACGATGCTCGAGAACGCCTACATCCTCATCCACGAGGAGAAGATCTCCAACGTCGCGAAGCTCGTCCCGGTCCTCGAGAAGGTGTCGAAGGCCGGCAAGCCGCTGGTCATCATCGCCGAGGACGTCGAGGGTGAAGCGCTCGCGACGCTCGTCGTGAACAAGCTGCGCGGCATCATCTCCTGCGCCGCGATCAAGGCGCCGGGCTACGGCGACCGCCGCAAGGCCATGCTCGAGGACATCGCGATCCTCACCGGCGGCAAGGCCATCTTCAAGGACCTCGGCATCGACCTCGAAACGGTCGAGCTGAAGGAGCTCGGCCGCGCCAAGAAGGTGATGATCAACTCGGATTCGTCCACGATCATCCAGGGTGCGGGCAAGAGCGCCGACATCCAGGATCGCATCGAGCACATCCGACGAGAGCTCGAGAACACCAGCTCGGACTACGATGCCGAGAAGCTGCAGGCGCGTCTCGCGAAGCTCGCCGGGGGTGTGGCGCCGATCAAGGTCGGCGCCGCGACCGCAGTCGAGATGAAGGAGACGAAGGCCCGCATCGCGGCCGCCCTGCACGCCACGCGC
>CAZQZX010000149.1:0-17479 GCA_964597885.1 uncultured Planctomycetota bacterium | reverse complement strand
CCACCGGCACCGCTGCCGCCGCCCTGTCGACTCCCGCCGCCGCCCGCGCCGCGCCCGCCGCCTCTCTCGGCGGCCGGCCGCGTCTCGGCAAAGACCTTCTCGGGGACGAAGTCGCCGTACTCGAATCCGTCGAGGCGACGACGCTCGATGGGCTCTCCGAGCACACGCTCGACCTGGCGCACCGTCGCCCCGTCGTCCGCGACGGCGATCGTGAACGCCTCGCCGCTGTTCTTGGCGCGTCCGGTCCGGCCGATGCGGTGCGTGTACGCGTCGACGGTATCCGGCATGTCGAAATTGATCACGTGCGACACGTCCGAGACGTCGATGCCGCGCGCCGCGATGTCGGTCGCGACGAGCAGGTCGTACTTCCCGGAACGGAAGCCGCGGATCGCGTTCTGCCGCGCGTTCTGCGTCATGTTGCCCTGCAACGCGGCCACCCGATAGCCTTCGCGCGTCAACACCTTCGCGAGTCGTTTCGCCCGATGCTTCGTCCGCGTGAAGATCAACACACGCTCGGTCGCCGTCTTCTCGAGCATCGCGAGCAGGAACGGCGTCTTCACCTGATCCGGAACCGGATAGAGCGCGTGGGTGACCGTCTCCGCCGGCGCGGCCATGCCGATCTGGACGGTGACCGGATCGCGGAGGAAGTTGCGCACGAGCATCCGGATCTCGTCCGGCATCGTAGCGGAGAAGAGGAGCGTCTGACGATCCTCGGGAAGCTGCTTCAAGATCCGACGGATGTCGGGAAGGAATCCCATGTCGCACATGCGGTCGGCTTCGTCGAGCACGAGGATCTCGACCGTCGAAAGGTCGATGCTCCGATCGCCCACGTGATCCAGAAGCCTTCCCGGACACGCCACGACGATCTCGACACCGCGCCGGAGCTCCGCGACCTGCGGCATCTTGCCGACGCCGCCGTACACCGGGAAGCTCCGCACCTTGAGCTTGCGCGCGAGCACGAGGGCCGACTCGTGGATCTGGTCCGCGAGCTCACGCGTCGGCGCGACCACGAGAGCGCGCACCTGGCGAAGCGGGCCCTCGGACAGGTGCTGCAGCACGGGAAGCAGGAACGCCGCCGTCTTGCCCGTCCCGGTCTGCGCGAGTCCGAGGACGTCTCGACCCTCGAGGACGACGGGGATCGCCTGTTTCTGGATGGGTGTCGGCTCGCGGTATCCGGCCGAACGCACCGCTGCCTCGATTCGTACATCGAGACCGAAAGATTCGAAGCTCACGAGCGCACTCCCTCACACGGACCCGGAGGAGGCAAGGCGTTCGATCGCCTCGGCTGCTCGAATCGATGGATTTGGATGGTCTTGGTAGCCGGGTAGCCGGAACGACCGCCCGCGCCGGCACCGGCGGAAGTATACCATCGCGTCGAATCGAGGCGGGAAGGCGGGCTTCGAGGCTCAGCCGCCCTTCGGACGCGACCAGACGTCGGCGAAATCGCCGTTGGTCCAGCCGAACTCCGCGCGCATCAGCGCCGAGAGGTCGTCGTTGTGCGGCGCGAAGAACTCCACGAGCTTCCGGATGACGTCCGGATCGATCTCGGGGTACGAGCCCTTGTTGTGCCGCTTCTCGGTGTGCTGCTGCTCGTGGGGAGGAAGGCCCAGGAAGTCGTACACGCCGCCCATGAAGCCGTCGATGCCGGCCTTCATGTCCTCGAGCCGGAGGATGAGGAACTGCTCGGGCGGGAAGTACTCAAGCCACGTGCGCAGCTGCTGCGCATAGAGTCCCGCCATGACGAAGCCCGAACGCCACTTTCGATGCGCCTCGGGATCGGCGAGGTACTCGGGAGCGCGGCGGAACTCGCGACGCATCTCGGTCTCGAGCGTCTTCGCGGTCTTGTTCCGCGAACGGTGGAAGTAGTGCGAGATCGCGCGGCGGACCGGATCGCGGAGGATCACGATCAGCTTCAGATCTTCGTACGTCCGGCGCATACGGCTCGCGGCCAGACGATTCCGGATGTACGCGGGCGAGGCCTCACCGGTGATGAAGCCGCTGCCTTCCTCGATCGGCGGGAAGTGCGCGCCGTACCACTCGGTGCCCGCCTGGAAGTTCGCGTCGAGGTTGAAGAACTTGATCTCCTTGTACGCCGACGGAAGCACCTGCGGATGCTCGAGCAGGTAGTTGTGAAGCGAGGTCGTGCCGCACTTCATGGCGCCGAGGATGATGAAGTCGGGTCGGCGTCGCGTGGTCTCGCTGTCGGCCTCGGTCGCACCGCCCGCCGTCGTGTCGGAAGTCGCTCTCGAGTTCTTGACGCCCACGCGTTCGTCGAGCGCGCGGATCGCCTCGTCTCCGCAACCGACCTGTCGTCGCACGGCGGAGAGGATCTTCGGCATCAGTCGTACGCGCACCTCGTCCTCGAGAAGCTTCTCGTACACGGCACGTACTTCGAGCAGGCACTCGTTCGAGACCTGTCCGCGGACCAGGCAACGCTTGATCCCACGGTGGGCGTCGATTCGTTCGGGGTCGGTGTGCACCGCGCCGAGGAACGCCACGGCAGCCGCACTACGATCGCGGAGCTTCCACAGTGCGTCGCCGAGCCCGAGGAACGATTCGTAGTGCCGACCGTCGTAGCGGATCGCGTGGCGATACTCGCGCGCCGCAGCCTCCCAGTCGCGCGTGCCCGCGTACTCGCACGCCGCTTCGAAGTGAAGATCGAAGGCAGCCTGATCCTCCGGGCGCATCTCGCGCGAGGCCGTATCGTGGCTCTCGACAGTGTCGCCGTCGCCCGTCGTATCCACCTCGTCGGTCGCGTTGGTTCGGCTCTTGGTCACGAGTCACTCCTCCCAGGATTGGCCGCTCATGCGGGCCTGTACTGATGCCCGTTATCATTTCGAGCCGATCGGCACCCTGAGTTGAGAAGCTTCTGCAAAGCCCCCCGGGAGTTCGACTTCAGCGAAGGTCCTCGGCCTCGACGAGGTGCGAGGAGCCGTGGATCATCACGCGATCGCCGGCGCGCAGCTTCCGGCGCCGACGGGTTTCGACCTCCTCGTTGACCTCCACCTCACCGCCCTGGACGAGGATCTTCGCCTCGCCGCCGCTCCCCACGAGCCCTCGAAGCTTGAGAAACGCGTCGAGAGGGATCACACGCTCTTCCTCCGTCATGACAGCCAGAAGCCTCCTCGATCGGACGGAAAGGACACCTGCGGCCCGGCTCACGACTCGCTCCAACCGACGCTCCGGACCCGGAAACCAGAATTGCGCGATCCTAACACACCCTCTCACGCTCCTCTCATGATGCACCGAGTACGCTCCTCTGTGTCGTCGCGCGACGTTGGCCATCCAAGCACCAACCCGGTCACGAACTGCCCGAAGAGAGCCACAGGAGGGCAACATGAAGCATCTGCATCAGGAACGCCAAGGGAGGTCGCGACGCCTCGGATCGATCTCTTCGACGAGACCCATCGCCCTGTGGAAGTGGATCCCGCTGGCGCTGCTGGCGCCGGCGATCCTCGCCGCGCAGGGAATCGCCCAGGGGCCCCCGCCGCCCCGGGGAGGAGGAGGGGGAGGAGATCCGGCCACCCCCTATCTCGGCGAGACGCGCACCATCGACGGAAGCCGCAACAACGTGAGGAATCCGTGGTGGGGTCAGGCCGTCACGCCGTTCGCTCGGCTGGTTCCGTCGGACTACGGCGACGGCCGCGAGACGCCGGCCGGCTCCCATCGCGTGAGCGCGCGCGAGATCAGCAACGCGATCTTCGCGCAGTCCGAGAAGATCGAGAACAGCGCCGGCGCATCGGACTTCGTCTGGCAGTGGGGTCAGTTCCTCGATCACGATCTCGACCTCACGCCCGAGGTCGATCCGATCGAACCGTTCGACATCGAGGTCCCGGCCTTCGATCCGTGGTTCGATCCGACGGGTGAGGGCGACGTCCTGATTCCGCTCGATCGCTCGCACTACGAGATCCGCAGCGGCGTCCGACAGCAGACGAACGAGATCACCGCGTACATCGACGGCTCGAACGTCTACGGGTCCGATGAAGCACGGGCGATGGAGCTGCGCGAGCTCGACGGCACCGGACGCCTCCGCACGAGCGAGGGCGACCTGCTGCCGTACAACACGAACGGATTCCCGAACGCGCCGGACGCGAACGACTCGTCGTTCTTCCTCGCCGGTGACTTCCGCGCGAACGAGCAGGTCGGCCTCACCGCGATGCACACCCTGTTCGTCCGCGAGCACAACTACTGGTCCGAGCGCATCGCCCGCAAGCTCGACGCGGCGGGCGAGCTTCCGCCCATCGACGGTCCGCCTCACGAGACGCGCCGTCGGGACGAGCACATCTACCAGCTCGCTCGCGCCATCGTCGCGGGCGAAATGCAGGTCATCACGTACGCGGAGTTTCTGCCGCTCCTCCTGGGTCCGGACGCTCTCCCGCGCTACCGCGGTTACGACCGCAGGGAGAACGCCACCATCGCCAACGCGTTCGCTACGGCTGCGTACCGTTTCGGGCACAGCATGCTGTCTCCGTCGTTGCTCCGGCTCGACGGGAACGGTGACCCGACTCCGGAAGGCAGCTTGCCGCTCGCCGAGGCGTTCTTCCGGCCCGATATCCTCGCTGCCGAGGGTATCGAACCCCTCCTTCGCGGGCTGGCCCACCAGACCGCACAGGAGATCGACGCGAAGGTCGACGACGCTGTGAGGAACTTCCTCTTCGGCCCGCCCGGGGCCGGTGGCTTCGACCTCGTGTCGCTGAACATCCAGCGCGGTCGCGATCACGGCCTCCCCGGCTACAACCGAGCGCGAGAAGCGTTCGGGCTCGCGGCCGCGCTCGAGTTCGCCGACATCTGTTCCGACGCCGACGTGCAGGCTCAGCTCGCCTCGGTGTACGCGACCCCGGACGATGTCGATCTGTGGGTCGGCGGCCTCGCCGAAGATCCCGTCGAAGGCGCGCTGCTCGGCGAGACGTTCTCGCAGATCCTGCGCCGACAGTTCGTGGCGCTGCGCGACGGCGATCGCTTCTGGTACGCGAGGCATCTGCCGCCTCAGGGCGTCCGCGTGGTGGAGCGACAAACGCTCGCCGACATCCTTCGCCGAAACACGAACATCGGCGACGAAGTGCAAGACGACGTGTTCCGGGTCGAATAACGGGCGACCCGTCCCCTGGTTTCACCGCCCGTCGGCATCCCCCTGCCGACGGGCGGTTCTTCTCCGCGGCCTCCTTCAAGGCATGATCCCGCCGAAACCTCCGTCGGGAATCGGGTCGACGTCCCGCTTCTTCAGGGTGCGCCGGAATTCCCGGCAGAAACGGACCCGTGTCTCGGAAACGACCTGGCGGGGCCCGTCGTCGACTCGTGGAGGCCGCATCGATGTTCCCGTTCCGAAACGTCATCCTGTTCTTTGTTTTCCTCCTGGCGTCCGGCATGGTTCCGACGCCGACGCGCGCCGACGATCTCGTCGCGACCGGCCCCGACGTCGAGCGGCAGTTCGATTTCTGGATCGGCGAATGGCAGGTGAACAACCGCTTCCTCGGACCGGACGGAGAGTGGTACGACCGCGGCACCGCGCGCGCGACGATCGTCCCGATCCTGGACGGCCGGGCTCTCGTCGAACGATGGAGCGGCACGACGAACGGCAACAAAACGATCGGCTTCAGTCTGCGGTCGTGGCATCCGGACGAAGGCCGGTGGGCGATCCTCCTGAACTGGCCGGGAGGCGGACGCCCGAGCTTCGGCACCATGAAGGGGAGCTTCCGGCACGGGCGCGGAGAGTTCTTTTCGGGCGAGTACACCGACGCGCAGGGTCGCCCGACGCAGCAGCGGTTCACGTTCTCGGACGCGCGCCTCGAATCCTGTCGCTGGGATTCGGCGACCACGCACGATGGCGGCAAGAGCTGGCGCACCACCTGGATCATGGAGTTCACGCGGAAGCGGACCGCCGACCGGGTGAGCGAGGACGAGCTCTTCGCACCGGTCGACGAGACCTGCCACTGCACGCAGCCCGAAGCGCGTCAGTTCGACTTCCTCATCGGGTCGTGGGTGGGTACGGGCACCGACGGCAGCTCGCATCGTCTCGACGCGGCGGCGATCGTCGAACAGTGCATGATCGTCGAGCGACTGTCGTCGCAGCTTCCCGACGGCAGCTCCGTCACACGGTTCGCCGTGCGGGCATTCGTCCCCGCGAGCGGTCGCTGGGAGTCGACGCACATGGAGGATCGGTCGCCCGACTGGGTCCGCGCCGTCGGATCGGTCGGCCGCCGACGCGCACAGCTCGAGACACGCGACGCCTCGCAGAAACCGGTCGCGCGATTCACGTGGGAGGGCTTCCGGGACGGCGACGGGTTCCGCTATCTCGAAGAGATCACGGGAGACGGCGGCGAGTGGGGGACGCGATTCGACGTCGACTTCCGACGCGCACCCGGAAACGCCGCGCGCGAGGAATGATCGCCTAGCGCTGGCGTGACTCCACCGCCTCGAGGTCACTCGCAGGGAACGGCACGACGATGGTCTGCAGCCCGCCCGTCTCTTCGATCGTCACGTCGAGGGTCTGGCAGGTGTGGATCTGCCGCATCGAGTCGAGGCCCCAGGTGGAGTCGGGCTCGAAGACGGCCCAACCGACGGTGTAGTCTCCTCCCTCGCCGAACACGTACTCGTACTCGGGTCGGCCATCGCGCTCGGACTGGCTCACGAAGCTGTACTGTCGACTCCCGCGAACGACAGGACGCAGCGACAGCTCGACCGTGTAGGGCGACGACGGCAGCACCGCATCCGCCGGCAGCACGAAGCGCACGCGCGCGCCGCTGCTCATCACCACGGTGCTGTCGACGGTCGGCACGGTTGTCTCGAGGCGTCGGTACCCGCGCGCGCGCAGCTGGATGCCGATCGCCTCGGAGGCCGCCGCGATGCGCACCTTGCCGAACGGATCCGTCGTGCCGAGATCGCCGCGCTGCATCCCGAACAGGAACGGTCGCTCGCTTCCGACGCGCCCGACGGCCGCTCCCTCGATCGGGTTCCCGTCGGGGTCGGTGACGCGAAGGACGAAGGAGCGAAGGTCGAGGTCGACCTCGAGCTCGCCGACATCGAGCGTCTCCCCCGGTGCGAGCTCGTACGGGCCGAACGTCGCGATCGCCTCGCCCTCGAAGACCGCCTCGAGCTCCACGGTTCCCGGTTCGACATCGAGGGCGAAGTTACTCGTCCCCTTGCGAAGGAGCGACTTGCGCTTGCTGCCCGCCGCGCGCACGCCGACCGCGAGCGAGACCGCCCCCGTCGCGGTGCGAATCGAACCGACGATCGTCGCTGCCTCGACAAGCTCCAGCCGAACACCTTGCTGCCCCGGCTCGAACGCGACGGCATCGGAGTCATGACCGAACGTGCTGGCCCGGACCTCGCCGATCGCGCGATCGTGCGACCAGAACGCGAATCGACCGTCGGCGCCGGTCGTGAAGAATCCGAGCTCCTTGCGATCCGTGATGCTGACCTGGGCTTCCTCGATCGGCGCGCCCTCGGAATCGGTAACGATGCCGTCGACGAGGAGCGGCGTCGGCCGTAGAACGACCTCGCCGAGCTCGACCGCATCTCCCACCGAGATGGCGCCCAGGGACACGCGCGCCGAATGCCGGATCGCACCGTCCGCCGGCCACGAGCTCGGACGATGACCCACCTCGAAGTCGCCGCCGCTCCGCAGGCCGCGCCCCCGCTGCATGCGCCACGTCACGTCGCCATTCGCATCGGCGGTCGAGCGGAAGCGGGTTCCGGCTCGCGACACGAGCCCTGTACGGGGATTCGGCGCCTTGACCTCGGCAAGCTCTGCGATGCCGTCGCCGAGAGGCTCGCCGGATTCGTCGACGAGCCGGGCCTTCACGGTCGCGTTCGCCGTCGCAGCCGAGACGAAGATATCGACCTGCTGCCCGGCGTAGCTCGGCCCCTCTTCCGTGAAACGGGCCGGAGCGAGCGTCGTGTCCTCGGGGCGGACGTAGCCGGCGAGCGTCGCTCCGGCGGGGACGAACGGGAAGTCGACGCGCCCGCTCGTCGTGCGCACGGGCGCCGAAGAAGACGGATCGCCCCCACTGAAGTTGCGCTCGTTGAAGCCGACCGTCGCCGCCTGCTCGTACGGTTTCCCGTCCGCACCCGCAATGTGGACCGTCACGGATCCGGTCTCGGGAAGGCGCAGGACGACCGGCGCGTCCGGCAGCTCATCGGGATCGATCGCCGCCGTTTCGCCGTAGTGCACGGGAATCGCGAGCGCCGCGAACACGTGGCTCCCTTCGCGACCTCGCCCCTCCGGAAGGGCCTCGCCGAGCAGCGCATGAATCCGCGGAAACACGGCCCGGCCGTCGGCAGCCGTCAGCTCGCTCACCATCAGCGAGATCGTCGGCCCGTGATGGAATCCGGGATGCCATTCGAAGAGCCCCACCGGGACACCGGCCGCCGGACGGCCGCTCGCGTCGAGGACCTCCACGACCAGCGACTCGTCGGCCGGAAACAGCCGCAGCATCGGATGCCGCGATCGGCGGTAGA
This sequence comes from uncultured Planctomycetota bacterium, assembly GCA_964597885.1. Lineage (GTDB taxonomy): Bacteria > Planctomycetota > JACOTG01 > JACOTG01 > JAUIME01 > CAZQZX01. The sequence goes on along the minus strand of CAZQZX010000149.1, from coordinate 9,022 downwards.
CGCTGTCTTCGCCGATCTCCTTGCCACCGCCGAGCACGCCGCGCACCCGGCACCGTTCCATCTCGGGAAGCTGCAGCCGACCTCGATCGTCGGTGACGCCGGCGCTTCGCCCGTAGCGCGCGAAGACATCGTCATCGAATCGACGCGTCATCCAGAACGCGCGCGACGACTCGAGGTCCGTCACTCCGATGTCCGCACCGTCCACGAACGTGATCTCGGCGCCGGCGGCCGGCCGACCGTCTGCAGCGAGCACTTGCAGAACCGGACCGGTTCGCTCCTCGGGCGACACCGGCGGCAACGATCCGGCGCCGGCGCCCGCCGTCGACGGACCCGCTTCCGGAATCGCCTCGCCCGGCGGCGCCGGAGGGAAATCGTCGGGAGCCTCGCGCGGCGGCCCGCTATGCGCTTCGCCCGGCAGGGCCGTGCCCGGGCTTCGCATCACGACGAGCCCCACGACCACGAGCGCGGCGATCACGACCAGCCCGACCAAGGTCGCCGCGACTCGCTCGGCCGACTTCATCGCGCGATGGCCTCCGCCAGCCCGGGATCGTCGAGGATCGCCTGCGCCACCACCTCGGCCATGATCGCGTTGCCGCGGGTGTTGAAGTGGCAGCACGTGTCGATGTACAGGGCTTCGCTCACGTCCCGGAAGACGCCGGTGAGGTCGTGAAACCTCACGCCCTGCTGCGCGAGCGACGCGCCGGCCTCGAGCGCCATCGGATACATCGCGGGGATCAGCCGCGCGTAGGGCGACTGCTCGACGAACGCGACCTTCTTCTCGTCGGCGCCCATCGGCTTCGATCCGGGCAGGTACTGGTTCGGCTGCAGGAAGTGGTGGTACCGGATGCCGTTCGCCTCGCACAGATGATGCATCTGCAGCGAGCTTCGCCACCACGTGTCGACCAGCTCGTCGAACAGGACGTCGTCGTTCTCCCACGGCTCGTACGGACCGCGCGCAACGAAGCGACCTTCCTTGTCCTGCTGGCTCTCCTGGACGCGCGTCTGCGCGGCGGCGAGCTCGGCGGCAAGGCCGTTGTCTCGAAGCCGCCAGACCAGGTTCCACGTGAAGCTGTAGAGCATCGGCCGCTTCGAGAACGATCGCGCGATCTTCTTGCGCTTGCGCTCGAGGTAGACCGCCTCGCCGATCGCTCGCCGCGTCCGAAGATCCGGAACGTCGGTGACGCGCCAGTACCAGCTGCGCGGGAAGATCGGCGACACCTCGAGCTTCTGGTTCTCGACGTACGGCAGGCACAGCTCGTTGAAACCGTCGATGTTCACGACGACGTCGAAACGCTTCCCCTGGATGAGGAAGTAGTTGAGCGCCATGAGCTGCTGCGGCTGCTTGTATCCGCCGAGCGAGATCCGGACGAAGTCGATCTCTTTCCCGGCGAATGCGGGGTCGCGCTCGAGGGTCTCGCGAAGTGCCGACTCGCCCATCTGCGCGAAAAGGAACGCCACCGACCCGCCGAAGATCCCGACCACGACGCGATCCGGATCCGGCTCGGGAATGAGGCCGTCCTGCCCGATGAGCCCGAATTCGGTGACGTGCTCGCCGCCCCAGCTCTCGATGACGTGCGGCAGGTTCATCTTCTCGGGGCTCATCACGAACCCGAGGTACGGATGCACGACCTCGACTTCGAGATGCTGCAGCTTCGGGACGTTCTCGTCTTCGTCCTCGGTCTGCTGGACGGCGAGGCTTCCCTCGGCCTCGACGATCGCACGGCGGGCGTTCTTCAGCGTTCGGGGCGTGGCGAGGCCCTGCTCCATCATGCAGAGCGCCGCGAACGACATCCCCTCCACGAGGAGAAGGAGCACGAGCCCCATCACCCCCGCGAGGATGCCGAAGAAGATCAACCGTCGGGCTCGCCCGATTTCCGCCAACGCCGAAGCTCCGATTCCGCAGGTTCGAGGCAATCCAAGTTACCAAGAACTCGCGGATCCGTCGCCTCGGCGAAGGCGGTCGGGCACGCTCAGTTGATCGTCACGATTACGGAGTTCGTGATGCTCGCTTGCTTGGCTCCCACGACGGCCGGGTTGATGATGACCGCGTGGAGCGTGAAGACCGTACCGATCGGCAGGTTTCCTGCATCGCCGGTCGGCAGGTCGAGGAACGTCGTCGGGGCGTTGGCCGGATCGGCGACGGTATCGTCACCGAAGTACTCCGAGCAGCCCACCTTGTCCTTCTTGCCGATGCCGTTGAAGCGCGCGACCGGAGCCGCGCCGTTGTTCAGGAGCACCGGGAAGCAGGTGTCGCCGAGCTGGTTCGTCAGCTTGGTGATCGTCGAGTTCGTCGGCAGGCCCGCGTCGAGCTGCGCGAAGAACTTCCCGTTTCCACCGGCCGGCGGCTTCACGATGCTGAACTGGAGCGGCCCGGTCGAATCGGCGACGACCGTCCACTCCTGCCCGGCGCCGGTCTGCCCGTTCACCGAGACGAGGTTCAGCCCGTCCTTGCCCTGGCAATCCGAGATGCTTCCCGGGTAGAGATCTTCGTTCAGGAACTTCGGCCACGTCGTCACGATCAGATCGTCGACGGTGTCGCCGGCGTCGAACCCTTCGAAGTAGCCCTCGACGATGACCGAGATCAGCGGGTCGGTGAAGTCCGAGTACTCGGCCGGCGGCTGGAACGTCAAGATGCGCTGGTTCCCCGACGGCACGACCGACGTCGGCGTCACTGCGATGAAGTAATCCTCGCTATCGCCGACGGTGTTCGGATCGGAATCGATGCACGGCGTCTGCGGCCGGCTCTCGATCGGATCGGCATTGCGGCGGAAATCGCGGTCGTCGCTGAAGGCGACCCACACGGTGTAGTCCTCGGGGAAGCTTCCCGAGTGGTTCGTCTCGAGCTCGATCGTCGCCGTCCAGTCGGGGCTCCCCATCTGCAGGTCCACCCACTTCACGCGGTGGAGCGGATAGGTGTCGAGCGCCGGCGGGTTCGACGCGTTGCGCATCCCGTAGAGCGCTCGCATGTGGAGGATGTCCTTCGCGCTCCAGTCGCCGAGCTCCACGAGCGATCCGTGGTTCTTGTTGATGCGCTGGAGCGTGATCGAGTCGAGCCCCGGGTTCTCTTCGTAGAAGTTGCGATGCGAACCGAGCGGGTTGATCCAGTCGTGCGTCCCGACCGTGTTGATCAGCAGCACGTTCTGGAGAAGCAGCAGGTTCGCCGGGTTCTGCGAAGGCGTGTACACCTGCGCGTACGACTGCGGCTCATCGCGCATGCGGTGCGCCCACGCCGCGAACGTGCGGAAGACGTGCTCGCCCGAATCCTCCGGGCAGTCGACCGACGGGCACGGCCCCTGGAGGCACGCCTCGACCGGGCACGGCTGATCGCGCCAGACCTCGATCTCGTCCGGATCGAACGTGTGCGTCCAGTCCGACTCGTAGCGATGGAGGCCGGAGAGCTCGCCGGCATCGAGCCCTTCGTAGCCCGAGATGAAGAGCCCCGTCACGTTTCGCGGGTCGACTCCCGCCAGGATGTTCGACTGCATGACGGCCGTGCTGATGCCGCCGCCGCGCTTCGACCCACCCGCGTAGTTGATCTTGAGCTCGTCGAGCCAGTCCTCGAGGTTCGGATCGCTCGGGAACTGGAACTTCAACAGCTCCGTGAAGAACGTCGTCGAGATCAGATAGGCCTGCGCGTACGCGAACCGCAAATCGAAGCGAAGCTCTTCACCCGTGAGCGAAGCCCCGGGATTCTTGTTGAGGCGCCGGTGCACCATCCATCCGAATCCGGCTTCCTGGACCGCGCCGTCACCCGAGTAGCCGAACTGGTACGCGAGCTTCAGCGTCGCATCGGTGAAGTTGCCGACCACGATACCGCTCGGACCGTCGTCGACGACGAACGGCGAGCCGGGCGCCTGGAGGAAGTTGCCCGTTCCGTTTCCGAGGAGCACGCTGACGTCGCCGCTGTCGCGGTTGCCAACGATCAGATCGAGCGTTCCGTTTCCGTCGAGGTCTCCGGCGTCGAGCGCGTTCGGGAAGGTCCCGGCCGGGACGGTCGTCGGGGCCGCGAAGCCGCCCGCGCCGTTGCCGCGCAGAACGGTCACGTTGTTCGTCAGGCTGTTCGAGACGGCGACATCGAGGTTCAGGTCGCCGTTCAGGAAGCCCACGATGATGTCGGTCGGATCGGTACCCACGGGCGTGTTGAGCGGCGGCTGGAACGTCCCGTCGCCGTTTCCGAGAAGCACCGACACGTTGTTGGTGTCGCGGTTCGCCGTCACGAGGTCGAGCTTCAGGTCGTTGTTGAGATCGCCGACGACCATCGCGAACGGGTTCTGATCCGTCGGGAACGCGACCGGCGCCGAGAAGCCGCCCGATCCGTCCCCCTTCAGGAACATCACGTTGTTGTCGCCGCCGTTCGAGACGACGACGTCGGGTCGCGAGTCGCCGTCGAAGTCCTCGATGATGACGTCGCTCGGCTGCACACCGACCGCCACGCTCGTGATCGTCGGGAAGTCCCCCGTGCCGTCGCCGAGCATCACCGTGATGTTGTCCGAGTTCCGGTTCGCGACGACGAGGTCGAGGTGACCGTCCGTCCCGTTGTTGACCGACCCGGAATCGAGCGCCCTCGGGAACGTCCCGACCGAGAAGTCGGTGTTGTTCTTGAACAGGCCGTAGCCGTCGCCGAGTCGCACGCTCACCGTGTCGGTACCGTCGTAGGCGATCGCGAGGTCGAGGTTGCCGTCCGCGTCGAAGTCATCGGCGATGACCTCATGCGGGAACGTGTCCTGCGGGACCGGCGTCACGATCGGCGGCTCGGGCAGCGCGCCCGTCCCGAGGAAGAACGCGTAGCTGTCGCCGGTGCGATTCGCGACGACGACGTCGAGGTTCGGGATGGTGCCGGCCGCGGGAAGGTCGTCACGCTCCCACCACAAGACCGTCGAGATCCCCCACTGCGCGAGCTGATCGGCGATGAGCTGCGGCGTGGTCGGGTTGATGCCGTCGGGAACGATCGACTTCTGCACGAGGACGACCGCCGAATCGAGATCGCTGAAGTCGAGCGGATCGGGCGTCCAGATCTCGAGCGTGATGCGGCTCTCCTTGCGGATGGGCGGCGCGTTCGGCGTCACGCAGAAGTCCGGGGTGCGGTTGAGACCCTCGCGGTAGTAGCCGCGGAACGCCGGGCCGTCGATCGTGGCTCGGAGCACCGTCGCGTAGGGGACGCCGTCCGGGTCGGGACCCGATCCGTCTCCCCCTTCTCCACCACCCTGCGTGGGGAACGGCCGATACGGTCGTACGACCGGGCGACCGGCTTCGTAGATTCGCTGCAGGATGAGATCGAGCAGTCCGTCGTGATCGAACAGAGCCCGCATCGTCTGGACGGGAGGGTTCCCCCCGCCGCCTTCGCCCTTCGCCAGGGCCGTGGAGGCACCCGGACCGAAGAAGACGACGATGATCACGAACGACAGAGGCAGGAGCAGCGGGTACGGAATTCGAGCGCGCATGGTGACCCTCCTTCTTCCTGGCGACGTCCGACGCAGTCGGCATACACCGACCACAAACCGCGAACGCATCGGTATCGGAGGACCAACGGAACCCTGATCGGTGTCACATGCCCTGCGAGTGTGCGGCCCTATGCCCTGGGGCCGCTTCTCTTTGATCGGCCTCCAAGGTACCAGAAACTCGTCCCCCGACGAAGACTGAATGCAAGTCCTTGGTGTCGCCAGACGAGCGGAAAGTCGACGAAAAACCGGAAGTCCCTTCCCTCAGGGAATCTCCAGGCGAAGCGTGCTCTCGAGGCGATCCGTCACCCGGATCTCGGCCGTGGCCCGATCGCCCTCCCGCGAGGTCGCCCGCACGCGGTAGAGCCCGGGAGCGACGCGATCGAAGTGGAAGCGACCGTCGAGATCCGTGAGCTCCTGGCCGTGGAACGCGACCGTGGTCGAACGCGAGCCCTGACCGTCAGGGGCGGGCCGACCCGCGGGGTCCATCAGCACCAGACGCGCGCCTTCGAGCGGTCGGCCGCCGCGGTCGACCACCGTGACATCGATCGAGCCTCCGCGATGGAGCGTCACGTCGACCGACACTTCCTTGCCCGTGATGCCGAAGTCACTCACGCGCGCCGGAGCGTAGCCCTTCGCCGAGACCTCGAACGTGTAGGCTCCCTCCGGCACCGAAGGCCCGAGGTCGGCCTGCCCGGACGAATCGGTGAGCGCCCAAAGCGACGTCAGCGCCACGCCGAGCGAGCGCGTGATCACCGTCGCCTTCGCGATCGGCCGTCCCTCGTCGTCGCGGGCTCGCACCGTCACGCTCGTCGTGCGTCGCGCGAGGCGGATGTCGCCGAGGTCGTTGTGCCCCTCGCCTACGAGCACGTCGGGGATCACGACGATGGACCGGTTCTCGCTCTCGGCATCGGTCGCCGTCACGAGGAGCGAGTACTCGCCGGCCGGAACATCCTCGATCGAGAAGGCTCCGTCCGCGCCGACCTCCGCCTGATAGTTCTTCGCTGCGAGCATCGGATCGACCGCGAACGGACTGCGTGGCGAGATGCCGAGGCGAAGCTTCCCGCTCGCCGCCGGATCGCCCGATGCATCGAGCACGCGCCCGCTGACGACATTGTCGGGATACACGAGGTCGAAGCGATGCTCGGGCGTGTCCGGGATCTCGAACAGGAAGAACTCGGGCACACCGCCGCGCGCGTTGCGGGTCGCCGGTCGCGACACGTTGAAGTAAGCCGAGCCCGCGAACGCGCCTCGGATCGTGAAGCGTCCCTCGTCGTCGGTTCGCGTGTTGCGCCAGTGCTCCATCCCGGCACGCGTCGATTCAAGATAGCGCATCTGCACCAGGAAGCCCGCCACCGGTGCCCCATCGCGAACGACGCGCCCGAGCAGAGTCGTGTCGCCCCGCTCCTCGTCGCCGAGGTTCACCTCCACGCGATCGACATCACGCCGGACGGTCGCGGTCTTGGTGAGCGGCGCCGGATCCTTCCCCGTCTCCGGAAGGTTGATGCTGGTGAGCACGTAGCGGCCGGGCACGACCGGCGAGAGCTCGTAACGACCCTCCGAGTCCGTACGTCCGCTCAGCGACACGCCCTCCGCCTGGCAGTACGCGTGGATCGAGCCCCCGACGCGGGGCGTGCGGTCCTCCTCGAAGACGCGGCCAAACAGGACGATGCCCTCGGGAAAGGCGAGTCGCACCGGCCACGTCTGCCCTTCTTCGAGCGTGAACACGTCGGACGCCACGTGCGTCGGACCGGCCGATCGCGAGGCCACGACCCGATAGCGCCCGGGCGGCACCGGACCGAGCTTCGCGCCGCCGTCCTCCCCGCAACGGTAGCGCTTGTCCCACGCCGGCTCGGCGGTGCGGATGTCTTCGTCCGTCACGCCGGCATCGACCACCGCGAGGATCGCGTCGACGGGATCCCCCTTCGCATCGAACACGGCCACGTCGAGAAACGACTCGGGTGCCGCCGCCGCGATCGTCTCCTCGGGCGTCGGGTCTTCGGATGTGTCTGAAGAGGCATCGTCGTCGCCTCCCTCGTCAGACGGGGTCTCGACGGGCGGCGCGTCGTCCGCATCGACCGCGCCCGATCCCGAAGACGCCGGCTCTTCGGAGGCGACGTTCGCCGCCGAGCCCGCACCGTCGACGATCGCGTTCCCCTTCCCGTCGTCACCCCCGCCAAAGAGGACGAGCAGGCAACCCACGAGCGCCAACGTCCCGACACCGATCCCCACCTTCGCTCCCGTTCCCATCAGCAACGCTCCTTTCCAGGCGACCGCGACCGAGCTTGCACCCGTCGCTTGGGCCGCGGCACCGGCACTCGTACCGGAGATCGCGATCCCGCCACCCGCCACGTCGGAAGCCCGCGCTGCCGCGAGGGGCAGCAGCGCCGCGCACCAGGCCGACCGATCGCCATCGTGCTGACGATCGAGTCGCTCGCGCAGCCGATCGAGCGCTTCCTTCAGACGCCAGCGGATCGTCCCGGCCGGAACGCCCGTTTGCCGCGAGATCTCTGCTGCGGAAAGTCCTTCGAAGTAGCGCCACAGGATCGCGTCGCGAAGGTCGGGCGAGAGCGCCATGACCTCGTTGACGAGAAGCCGCTGCGATTCGGCGCGCGCCACGAGCTCGGCCGTCGGCGAGGCGGCGTGCTCGGTGGCATCCGCACTCGTCGCGTGCTCCTCGCGGTCGATCCGCCGACGATCCCGAACGCGGCGCGTGCCGGCGAGATTGCGGGCGACACGCGCGAGCCAGGGTCGAAGCGACCGGCCCTGCGACGGGCGCGCCTCGATCGCGGCGACGAGCGTGTCCTGCGCGAGATCCTCGGCGCCCGCGGCATCTCCGACCAGACGCCGGGCCAGCTCGCGCACCCACACGGCGTGCTCGAGGAGTTCCCTCGCGTCGAACGATCGCGAGCCATCGGCTCTACTCATCGGACTGTCCACACCGGTGATCTCTCCGCCGGCGCCCGAAACGTTGGGGGAAATCTGGAAGAACGGGGGCGGCCATCGTAGGCTCTCCGGAAGACGACCCGCAATCCCCTACGCGGATCCTCCCCTCGGAACCCCGCACCTGCTGAGAGGACGCCAGCCATGCCGCTCTTCCGGATCCTCCTTCGAGACCTTCCGCTCGCCGCTGTTCTGGCCACGGCTCTGACCGCGGCCCTCGCGCTGGTTCCCGGCTTCACGCCGACCGCCTGGGCCGACGAGCCCGCGCCGGCCTCCGGGGGCGCGACCGCATCGGCGCCGACTTCCGGCGCGCCGGCCACCCGCACCTTCGACTCGAACGGCGTGCCCATCCAGTACCTCGACGCGGGGAGCGGCGAAGCCATCGTCCTCATCCACGGCTACTCGGGGAGCGCCCGGATGCAGTGGGGGATGTCCGGCCTCCTGCAGAAGCTCGCCGAGAATCATCGCGTGCTGGCGCTCGATTGCCGCGGGCACGGCCAGAGCGGCAAGCCTCACGGCGCCGAGAGCTACGGCACCGAGATGGTGGACGACATCGCGCGCCTGCTCGACCACGCCGGCGTCGGAGCCCACCGCCGTGTCCAACGCCCTTCTGGCGAACGCGACGGCGGATGCGGCGGAGA
>CAZQZX010000148.1:0-17599 GCA_964597885.1 uncultured Planctomycetota bacterium | reverse complement strand
GAGTGATGCTCGCGGCCGAGGTCGACGCGTCGCGCATCGCGAAGCGGCTCGAGACGAAGTACCTCGACCGGAGCACCGCGGATCTCGACGAAGCGATCCGCATGTCGCTCGCGGCGAAGGAAAGCGGCGAAGCGCTCTCGATCGCGTGGGAAGGGAACGCCGACGACATGCTCAAGGAGCTGGTCGCGCGCAAGATCGTGCCGGACTTCCTGACCGACCAGACGAGCTCGCACGACATGCTGCACGGCTACGTGCCTTCCGGCATGTCGCTCCCCGATGCGGAAGCCCTCCGCGAGCGCGACCCCGAAGGCTACGAGCGCGAATCGTTCCGGACGGTCGCGAGCCACGTCCGATCGATGCTCGAGCTCCAGAAGATGGGCGCCGTCACCTTCGACTACGGCAACAATATCCGCGCGATGGCGCAGGAAGCCGGCGTCGAGAACGCGTTCGACTTCCCGGGCTTCGTGCCCGCGTACATCCGCCCGCAGTTCTGCCGCGGTCGCGGCCCCTTCCGCTGGGCCGCGCTGTCCGGCAACCCCGAAGACATCGCCAAGACCGACGAGGTGATCCTGCGCGAGTTCTCGCACGACGAGAGCCTGTGCCGTTGGATCCGCAAGGCGCAGGAGAAGATCGCGTTCCAGGGACTGCCGTCGCGCATCTGCTGGCTGGGCTACGGCGAGCGCGCGCACTTCGGCAAGATCATCAACCGCATGGTGGCCGACGGCACGCTCGACGCGCCGATCGTCATCGGTCGCGATCACCTCGACTGCGGATCGGTCGCCTCTCCGAACCGCGAGACCGAGGCCATGAAGGACGGCAGCGACGCGATCGCGGACTGGCCGCTCCTGAACGCGCTCGTGAACACCGCGGCGGGCGCGTCCTGGGTGTCGATCCACCACGGCGGCGGCGTCGGCATGGGCTACTCGATCCACGCCGGCATGGTGGTGTGCGCCGACGGAACGCCCGAGATGGAGACGCGCCTCGAGCGGGTCCTCACGAGCGACCCGGGCATGGGCGTTATCCGCCACGTCGACGCGGGATACCCGGAAGCCGAGGAGACCGCCCGCGAGAAGGGCGTGCGGATCCCGATGGAGCCCGGGCAGTAGCGAATTTGCGGCTTCGGACGTAAACCGAGGCTCCTCGCGTCCATCCTGGATAAACGGCACCGGTCTGTCATAATGGATCGGTGTTCCCGAGATGCGGAGACTCGATGGAAACCGATCCCCTCAGCCTGGATGCGATGGACTCGGAACCGGATTTGACGGTTCCCGCCGAGGAGGTCGTGTATCGAGTTTCCGAGGCCTTCCACGGCATGCGCCTCGACCAGTTCCTGCGACGCAAGCTCGTATGGCGGTCGCGAAACTCGATCCAGTCCGTGATCCGCGAGAAGCGCATCCGCGTGAACGGATGCTGGCTGAAGCCCGGGCGCCGCGTGTACGACGGCGACCGCGTGGTGATCCACCTCCCGCCGGTCGACCCCGCCGACGTCAAGCACGACGAGATCCCGCTGCGATTCCTCTACGAGGACGAGCACATCGCCGTGCTGGACAAGCAGCCGGGAATCATCGTGCACCCCGTCTCCAATCAGCTCTACAACACGCTGATCAACGCGATCCACTACCACTACCAGATCCGGCTCGGGCTGAAGCATGTCCGGCCTCGCCTCGCGCATCGCCTCGACCGCGATACGAGCGGCGTGCTTCTGGTGTCGAAAGACAAGAGCAACCGGCGAACGCTTCAGGACACGTTCGAGTCGCATCGCGTGCGCAAGCATTACTTCGCGTTCGTCCGCGGTCGCGTCGAAGCGGACGCGGGCGAGATCGACGCGCCGCTCGCCCAGACTCGGCGGCCGCTCGGCGGCGTACGGATGGTCGTCCGCGACGACGGGCTGCCTTCCCTCACCCGCTTCGAGGTCCTCGAACGGTTCGAAGAGGCCACCTACATCAAGCTCGAGCCGCACACCGGTCGCACGCATCAGCTCCGCGCCCACATGGCACACCTCGGGCATCCGATGTTCTGCGACGCCGTCTACGGCCGAGAAACCGGCGTGCGCCTCCCGGGCGATCGCGAACCGATGCTGAAGCGACAGGCGCTGCACTCGTGCTCACTGCGGTTCCCGCATCCCGTCACCGACGAGCCGATGCATATCGAGAGTCCGCTTCCCGACGATATCGCGCGCGCCGTGGACGCGGCTCGAGCGGGACAGGACTTCGTCTCGCTCCACGAAGAAGACGATCCGGTCGACCCGGAAACCCCCGAACGGAGGATCCACCGATGCGCCACCTGATCATTCTCGCGCTCTGCCTCCTCGCGTCGATCGCCCCCGCGACCGCCGCTCCCATCGACGAAGACAAGCCCACCGCCAAGGCCCCGAAGAAGGCCACCGACGCGCAGGCCCGCGAAGCCCTCGACGCGTTCGAGGCCGAGTTCGGACGGGAGGACTTTCACCTTCCGGTCCTCAAGGCCATGAACCAGGTCCGGGCCCTCGAGCGAGTCGGCAAGTGCGACCACAAGCTCGTCGCCAAGGAGCTCCTCAAGCATCTCGGCGAGAAGGAGCCGAAAGTCTGGGTGGCCGTCGTCGACGCACTCGGAAACATGAAGCTGAGCGCCAACCTCGTGACGCCGAAGCTCAGGAAGATCTACGCCTCCAAGAAGATCGAAGTCGATCGTCTGGTCGTCGTGATCAACGCGCTCGGCGAGCTCCGCGCCAAGAAGATGAGCAAGGAGTTCGTGAAGCTCTTCACGCACGAGGAAGACAAGGTCGTCGTGGCCGCCATCGCCGCGCTCGGAAAGCTCGGTGACGCGTCCGTTCTGCCGCAGCTCCGCGAGCTCTACGAGCTCAACAACCTCGACCCGACGAAAGGCGTGAACGTTCGCGTCGACACCGGTTCCGCGGGCAACCGCGACATGAACCGCGCCCGCGCCGCCGGCAAGCGGATGGAGCGTCTGCGGCGCAAGAACGGCAAGGCCGTCACGGACGCCATGAAGGTCACGCTCGAGCAGCTCTGCGGCACGAAGATCGAGTCTCCGGAAGAGCTCAAGGACTGGATGCGCAAGAACAAGGCGCGCTGGCGCTAGGCTAGAGCCTCTGCACGTAGCGCCCGCCGTGCGCGTCCGCAAGCCGCTTCATGAACGCCTTGTCGTGAAGCTTGCCGATCCCGATCGAGTGCACGGTCACTCGGCGGAAGCGGTTCATGCGGTCGATGTGCTTGAGGATCTCCGTCGGGTCTGTGAAGCGCCCGGCGGACGGCGCCCCGTCCGAGAGGAAATAGATCGTGTCGACGAGCGGCCGGTAGTACCGGTCCTGCGCCCCGAGGCCGGCCGATTCGAACGCGAGCTCGAGCGAATCGAAGACGTTCGTCCCGCCGATCGGCTGCACGCTGAACAGATACTCGAGCGCCTCGTTCTTCATCTTCTTCGAGGCCGGCTGCATCTTGTCCTTCCACCGGGTGACCTCGTGGTTGTACACGATGATGTTGAACATGGCCTTCGGCGGCAGCATGCTGATCGACTGGATCAGCTCCTTCATCATCACGTCGAACTTCGATCGCTCGACGCCGTCGCGAACGCCGACGCCCGAATCGGTGAGCTCGCTGCTCGACGCCGCCTCGTTCATGCTGTCCGAAATGTCGACCACGAACATCATCGCCTGGCTGCTCGTCTTGATGTCGTGGAAGGACACCGCCTCGCGGGTCATCCTCGGAATGCTGGCCGCCTCGTCGAGGGGCTCGAGGTGATTCTCCGCCCACCACTTCCGCCACGCCATGACGTTGAGGCCGAAGGTCTGGCCGGTCAGCTTCTCGAGCGCTTTGGCGCAGTCGTCGCGTAGCCGTCCGTTCTCCTCACCCATCCGGAGGATGAGCGGCCCGATGCAGATCTCGCTCTTGCGCTTCACGAGCGCCTCGATCGCCGCCGCGCGCACGGGCCACTCGTCGTCGGAGAGGCGCAGGATCAGGTACTCCTCGACGTCCTTGCCCCCCTTGCGGCCCGCGGCTTCCACCGCGATCTGCCGCACGCGAGGGTCGCGATCCTCGGTCGCGATCACGACGGTTTCGCGCGCCTTGTCGTGATGCATGCGGCCGAGCGCCTGCACGACCTCCGCGCGGATCCGCCACGAGCGATTGCGAAGCGCCCAGTCCGCGAGGAACTCGACGCCCTCATCGCTTTCCTGCGCCACGAGCATGTCGACGAACGCGAGCGCCACGTCGTCTTCCGCGACGAGCTCGGCCGCGATCTCCGCAGCGTCCGCCTCGAGACTGTCACGCGTCTGCCATTCGGCCTCGAGCAGGTCCTTGCCGAGATACGGGGCCAGCTTCTTGCGAGCCGCGTCGTACTCCTTACGCAGCCGCTTCTTGGCCTTCAGGCTCTTCTCGAGCGTCTCGATGATCGTCCGGATGACGCGCGTGTCGGTCGCGTCCGGCAAGGCGCGGATCAGGGCGATGCGTTCCGGTGCGGACTTCGCCTTCGGGAATTCCTTCTTGAAGCGCGCGAGCTCCGAACGCACGTCGACCGTTTCGTCGGCTTTCGCCACGGGGAAGCCCACGAACGAGAACAGCGTCGTCGCGAAGAGCACCGCGACAGCACGGAGGAACGGCGGCATCGATGAGGTCATCCGGGTCTCCTGGTTCGTCTCGACCGGCCCGGCCCCATTGTAGGCCTGCCGGCCCCGGGATGACAACGGCCCGCGAGGACAACGGCCCGGGAGGAACGACCCAGGATCAGCCGCCGCTCGAGCCGAGGCTCGGGCTCGACGCCTCGCCGGGATGCGCCAGTCGGCGGAACTCGTCGGCACGATCGGGGCGACCGGTCCGCGAATAGACCGTCACCAGGCGATCGGCGATGGCCTTCGCGCGCTCATCCCCTTCGCCCCCGACGGCTCGCCAGATCTCGTACGAGCGCAGGAACGGCTGTTCCGCGAGCTCGACGCGATTCCCCCGCAGATGACAGGAGCCCAGCAGGAAGGCAGCGTCGGCGACCACTTCCCGGCTGTCGGCGTCGTGCTCCTCGAGCCAGGCCAGGCGGCTGGCGAGAACCTCGGCGGCGGCTTGGTCGCTCCGCTGCGCGCTGTGGAAGACGGACGAGAGGCTCTCGAGCGCAACGCCCACATGACGGTGCTCGTGACCGTAGAGGCTCTCGTACATCTCGAGGGCTTCGCGGTAGTACGCCTCCGCCTTGTCGAGCGCGGCCAGACCGTGCTCGGCCCAGCCAAGGTTCATGAGCGTGAGGGCGGTGTGGCGGTGGTTCCCCGTATAGGCCGCGCGCTGGATCTCGAGCGCTTCGTTCAGCGGCGCCTGCGCCTGCTCGTAGCGCCCCACCTGAAGGTAGAGCCGCGCGAGCGAATTGAGCGCCATCGCCACGTCCGGATGATCGTCGCCAAGCACGCGACGCTGGATCGAGAGCGCCGACTCGAACAGCCGCTTGGCCTCGCCGAAGCGCTCGAGATCGCGGAGGACCGAGCCGAGGCTCGACATGGTGTGCGCGACCTTGCGGTGCTCCTCGCCATACTTCTCGACGTAGAGGTCGAGCGCCTGGCGGTAGAGCGACTCCGCTTCGTCATGGCGCTTCAGCTCGCGCAACGTGACGGCGAGGTCATGGACGCTCTCGGCGATATCCGGATGCCCCTCCGGAAGGACCTTCCGCCGGATCGCGAGCGCTTCGCGGTGAAGCTCCTCCGCGCCGTCGTAGTCGTTCTGCGAGTACCGGATATCTGCGAGGTTGTTGAGCGAGTACGCGACGCGCCGATGTTCGTCACCGAAGATCTTCCGCCGCATCGCGACCGCGCGCTCGAAGTGATCTTCCGCCTCGCCCAGTCGGCTCAGGTTCTTGAGCACGAGCCCGAGGTTGTTCTCACTCCTCGCCAGTAGCTCGTCCGACTCGTCGAGAAGCTTCCGTCGCAGCTCGAGGCAGCGCGACAGCAACCGCTCCGATTCGTCGTACTTGCCGGTCTCGTTCATCAGCATCCCGAGACTGTCGTAGCTGGTCGCGGTGTCCGGATCGAGCTCTCCGAGAATCTCGCGCCGCTGCTCGAGCGCCTCCTCCAGGAGAGGGCGAGCTTTCTCGTACGCACCGATGTTTCGGTATGCATTCCCGATCGCGCTCATCATCGTTGCCCGCACGAGCGGCTGATCGGCGAGCTCGCTCCGGATTCGCTCCGCGCCGCGATCGAGGATCTGCACCGCGTCCATCTTCGTGTCCGGCGACTCCATGGGGTCCGGCGACTCGAAGATCTCGAGCAGGAGATTGTTCATCGCCTGGTAGGTCTCGAGCCGGTGCGACGCGCTCTTCTCCGCTCTCCAGGCCCGCGAGCTCTCGAGCGACGTCGCGACGATTCCCGCGACGAGCGACACGACGACCAGCGCGGCCGTTGCGACCCCCGCGCGATTGCGCTCCACGAACTTGCTCGCGCGGTAGGCGAACGTGTCGGGCCTCGCCGCGACCGGGCGGCGGTCGAGGTAGTTCCCGAGATCGAGAGAGAACTGACGCACGGTCGGATAGCGCCGCTCGGGCTCCTTGCGGAGCGCCATCAGCACGATGTTATCGAGATCGCCGGCGAGTCGACGGCGGAGCCGGTCGGCACGTCCCCCGCGCGTCATGCTCACCGATTCCGGAGTCACGCTCCGCGTCACGCCTTCTTCCGTGCGCGCGGTCTCGACGCGGCTGATGACGGTGCTCGGACGCACCGGCTCCTCCTCGCAGATCACCCGCTCGACCTCGCTCCGTTCCCGCGTGTCGATCCGATAGGCGCGGTGTCCGGTGAGAAGCTCGTAGAGGATGAGCCCGAGAGCGTAGACGTCGGTCGCGGTCGTGATCGCCCCGCCCCGCGCCTGCTCGGGAGACGCGTAGCGCGGCGTCATCAGACGAGAACGATCGGCCGTCTCGGCGGCGTCCGAGACGTCAGGATCCTGCAGCAGCTTGGCGATGCCGAAGTCGAGGAGCTTGGGCGTGCCGTCCTCCGTGACAAGAATGTTGCTCGGCTTCAGGTCGCGATGGACGATCAGGTTCGCGTGCGCGAACTGGACCGCTTCGCAAACGCGCTGAAAGAGCTCGAGACGAGCGTGGATATCGAGCGCCCGATCGTCGCAGTACTGATCGATCGGGCGTCCGTCGATGTACTCCATCACCAGATACGGGCGACCGTCATCCGTCGCGCCGCCGTCGATCAGCCGCGCGATGTACGGATGCGCGAGCCTCGCCAGCGTGCGTCGCTCCCGGCGGAAGCGGCGGAGGATATCCTCGGTATCCATTCCCCGCTTGATGACCTTGATCGCGACGCGCTGCTTGAAGTCCTCGTTCGCGCGATCGGCCAGGTAGATCACGCCCATCCCGCCCGAGGCCACGCGTCGGACGAGTCGGTACGGACCGATGTGCTCGCCGATCAGCGACTCGCGACTATCCCGGTCCTCGCGAAAGGCGTCCCGCATGGCCGCGACCGAACCAACCTCGTCGCCGCGAATCGCCTCGTGCAACGCCGCGGCCGGAGGCGGATCCATGAACGCGTCTTCGGATTCGGCGTCGGCCTGCAGCAGCGCATCGACTTCGGAACGCAACTCGAGATCATCCGCACAAGCCGCGTCGAGGAATCGGTCACGCTCGCTCGCGGGTCGCTCCGCCGCCTGGTGAAAGATGTCTTTCACCTTCTGCCAGCGATCGCTCATCCGGATCACCCCTAAGGATCTCGTTGCGGAGCCAGGCCCGCGCCATCCGCCACTCTCGCTCGACCGTCCGGATGGACAGCTGGAGGACCTCGGCGATTTCCTTGTTCGAAAGACCGCCGAAGAAGCGGAGCTCGACCACACGAGCCTGTCGCTCGTCGAGCTCGGAAAGACGCTGGAGCGCCTCGTCCATGGCGATCAGATCGAGCGCGCGCTCCTCGTAGATCGCGAGCGCGTCATCCCACTCGACGCGCTTCTGGTCGCCACCGCGCTTGGTGGTCCGCCGGCGCACGGCATGGTTGATCAGCAGACGGCGCATGGCGGTCGCCGCCACCCCGAAGAAGTGCGCCCGGTTCTTCCACTCGACGCGGGTCTGGTCGACGAGGTTCAGGTAGGCTTCGTGGACCAGCGCCGTGGCCTGGAGCGTGTGGTCGGCGCGCTCGCGGAGGAGATACTTCGAAGCGAGATCTCGAAGCTCCTCGTACACGACGGGAAGCAGCTTGTCGACGGCGCCTTCCTTGCCGTCGCTCACGTCGTGCAGAATCTGAGTCAGGTCTGCCGGGTTCGATTCCATCTGGACACGCGGATCCCTCTAGCCGTAGGAGCCGGCTCCCAGGACCGCTCCCGTAACTCCCCACGCCACTTGATTCTACGCGAAAAGGGCTGTGATGCGCAACCCCGCTTGCGAACTAGGGTATCCGCGCAAAAACATCCCAAACGAGGAGCTCGCCGTTCTTTACGACGCAGCGATCGCCGGTGTCGATCCGGCGCCGAACCGGAGGGCGGCCGTCGCGGCTCGCGCTGACGGTGCGATCGATGATCAGCTCGCCGGATCCCTCGTTATCGGTGCGAACCACGCCGATGCGGCGGTCCTTCACGAACACCTCGTAGACCGAGTCGGCGGGCGCGTCGAAGATGCGGACGCGCAGGTTCTGGTGCACACGGCCCGTCTCGGTGTCGATTCCCTCGTTGTAGCGGACGACGATGATCCCCGGTCGCGGAACCGATTCCCACTCGAGCTCGCCTTCCGAAGCCTGCGTCGACCCGAACGGCATGAGCGCGGCGACGATCATCAATCCAAGCAAACACTTTCTGGACAGCATGTTGTGCTCCTCGAGACACTTCGACCTGGATCCGGCTCACACGGAAGTTCGTACGAGCGAGCCTGCAACGGGTTAACGCAAGATTCGCCCCTCCCGACCGACACGAAAAATCGGGCTCGAGCACCCAGCTGCTCCCCTCCCGAACTGCCCGCGCCCGAAGGCCTTGCCCGGAATCCTCTCAATCCGGGAAACCACTTCGATTTTAAGCCCAAGCGGGGAAAAAGGTTGCCGTCGGATGCGCTCCCGGTTTCAATGGCCGGTCCAGGGTTGTATCTAGGTTTTGAGGCTCGGCCGGGCGATGCCCGATGCCGCGCCGGGAGCGAAGGAGGTTTCGCCCATGAAGGTTTCCGCACGCGCGTGGATGCTCGCGCTGTGTCCCCTCGCCTTGTTCCTCGCCGCCGCCGGTACCACGAAGGTGCGCGCGTACGAGGGCGAGCTCGAGTGGGAGTCCGTCCCCCGTCCCGGAATCGTGAACGTGAACTACCGCGAGCGACCGGACGGCGATCAGATGCGCCAGCGTTTGATCGTGACCATTCAGAACGCCGCACCGCATACGTCCTTCGATATCTTCGTGGAGTCGCGGTACATCGGCAACGTGACGACCGACCGCTTCGGTGCCGCGGAGCTCGATATCCGCAAGCGCAACGTCTGGAAGGGACCGGACGGTCGCCCCCGCGCGAACCGACGCGTCGACGAAGGCGACATGTGCTACGTGCACGCCGCCGGCGACGAGCCGTTCAGCGACGCGTTCACCGCACTGAACTGATCCACGCTGCACTGATCCACGCTGCACTGATCCACTCACACAAGCCAGAACCTCGAGGCGCCGGATTCCGATCCGGCGCCTTTTCTTCTCCGGCCGCGCCCTTCGCCCCACCCCTCAATCTCCCCCCAAGCTCCCTCGCGGTAGCCACTTAATCGAGGAGCACGCGCGCCCCCTCACCGACCGATGTTAGCCGCTAGAAAAAAAGCGGGGAATCGTTGTCGGTCCCGCCCCGCGGTTCTTGCGGTATCTCCCGGACGCGGGACCGAAGGATCGGCGCGCGTCTCCCTCATCATGCCCAGGACCGCGGATTACGCGGAATCTGAACGGGCCGCCTCGGCCACGGAGCGGCCCGTTCTCTTTTTCCCTCCCTCTCCGGCGAGCCGTCTTGGCTCCCCGATCTCCACGCACTGGAATCCCGCTCGCCGCTCTGTCAGAATGCCGTCGGTTCGCAAGAGGAGCTTCGCGATGATCCGACGGTTGGGGATGGTGCTCGCGATCGCACTGGCGACGTCGCTCGCCGGCTGTCGTTCCGCTCCCGATCCGCGCCCTGCCAAGGGAATTCCCGACCCGTACCTCGACGCGGCCCTGCGTACCGCCGACTGGCTCGTCTGGGTCTCCGAGGACGGAAGCGCCGGTCGCGAATGGCCTGTCGTGCCGAACCTCCCCGAGAGCAGTGGCGAAACCGAGGGCGACGAAGACCCCACGCTCCCCGCTCCGCCTCCCGCGACGCTCTACCACGGCAACTCCGGCGTCGTGCTCTTCTTCCTCGAAGCTTGGCGTGCCACCGGGAATGACGAGTACCTCGAGCTCGCGCGTCAAGGCGCCGATTCGCTGCTGGCACGGCTCCCTCGAGGCGACGTCGAACCGTCCGGCACCGGCCTGTACACGGGCATCGCCGGAATCGGATTCGCGCTCGAAGAGGTTTACGAAGCGACCGATGATCCGCTCTACCGCACCGGAACGGAGAGCTGCATCAGCATGCTCGACTTCCACTCGCGCGAGACCGGGTCGGGCCTCGAATGGAACGAGTCGACCGACGTCGTCGACGGTACCGCGGGCATCGGCCTCTTCCTTCTGTACGCCGAAAGACGCGTCCCGAACACGAACGCGCTCGCCATGGCGCGACGTGCCGGGGATCGCTTGCTCGAACAGGGAATCGAGGGCGAAGGCGGCCTTCTCTGGCGGATGGACCCCTCGTTCCCTCGATACATGCCCAACTTCTCGCACGGGACGGCCGGGGTGGCGTACTTCCTCGCCGCGCTTCACGAGCGCACCGGGGACCGTCGCTATCTCGCCGCCGCCACGCAGGGCGCGCGACATCTGCTGGCGATCGCCGACACCGCCGAGGAGGGATGCAAGATCTACCATCACGAGCCCGGCGGCGAGGAGCTGTACTACCTCGGGTGGTGCCACGGCCCGCCCGGCACGGGACGCCTCTTCTATCAGCTCTATCGCATCACCGGAAACCCGCTCTGGCTCGACTGGACGGAACGGACCGCCGCCTCGATCTTGAACAGCGGCATCCCCGAGCAAGAGACCCCGGGCTTCTGGAACAACACCGGTCAATGCTGCGGCACGGCGGGTATCCTCGAGTATCTTCTCGACCTCCACGACGCGACCGGCAAGGATGTCTACCTCGACGCCGCCAAGCGTTTCGGGGACCACCTCATCGCCTCGCGCTCGGAATCGGCCGAGGGATGCTTCTGGGAGCTGGCCGAGCACCGCGTCCGGCCCGACGAGCTCACCGCGCAGACGGGACACATGCAGGGTGCCGCCGGCATCGGGCGCGCGCTTCTGCGGCTCAGCGGTCGGATCGAGGGCGAGTACGACGGAGTTCGCTTTCCGGACTCGCCGTTCCCGCGCTAGCCTAGTCGGCCGGCGCGGCGAAGCAGCGAAGCTCCACTTCCCGCGTGTCGACGGCGAGCGCCGCGATCGTTTCGTCGCCGGTCTCGAGCGACCGCAGCGTCCAAGAGGAAGGATCTTCGACGGAATCGCGGATCGCGAGGAGCCGCGCGTCCTTCTCTTCCAGCGACACGTCGAACGAGGCGAGCGAGACCTGCAGCCCGAGCCCGAGGGCTTTCGCGTACGCTTCCTTGCGCGTCCACGCTCGATGGAACGCCAGTCGCCGCTCGTCGGCGTCCAATCGACGGAGCGCGTCGTTCTCGCTCTCCGAGAAGTAGCGCCGGGCCAGCGCCTCCGGGTTCGGGATCGCGCGTGGAGACTCGATGTCCACGCCGACCCGATGCGCGAAGCCGAGCGCCACGAGGACATGGTCGCCGCTGTGGGAGACGTTGAAGCCGACGGCCGGTCCTGACGCGCGGTTCCCGGACGACTCGAGCTCGGGTTTTCCGTGCTCGCCGATCCGCAGGACGATCTCACGCGGATCGAGGCCCAGGCAGGTCCCGAGCCGCCATCGGAGCAGCCCACGCCCCGCGACGAAGGCGGCACCGGCCGGTTCGACACGAATCCGTTCCGCGCGTCGCCGTTCCTCGTCGTCGAGCCATCGCCACCATCGCGGCGGTCTGGGATCGTCCGCGGCGACCCGGGCTCGCCACACGTGGACTTCCCCCGCGCCGAGAACCGGATCGGATCCCGGAGAAACCCAAACGTCCGCACCGCCGTGCGCATCCCCGCGCATCGCGTTCTCCGAGCTCAACGGGAAGCCTCGTCGCTCATCCTGCATCTCCACGTGCGGCCGCGTGGTGGACATCGCCAACGTCGAACACTAGCCTGAAGGGATCCTCGGAAACGGGTCCGAAGGGACATCTTCATGCCGACGCCTCATCGTATCACCACCACGCTGGTCGTCACGCTGGCGAGCCTGCTGCCGTTCGCCGAAGCGACCGCCGATGAGTGGACGAAACGCCTGCTGCAGGTCGGCGACCTCTCCCTCGATCTCCCGTCCGAATGGACCGTCCAGACCGCGGGTGACGACCGCATCCTCGTGCGCGAGTACCCCGCGAAAGAGGTCATCTCGGCGCTGTCGGTCGAGGTCTTCCGCGCGACGGCCTCGCTCAAGTGGTGGACGGACTACCACCGGGACAACCAGCTGCGCGCGAAGTACCCCGACGGCAAGATCGCCGTGGACGCGGCCCGTCGGGTCGGCGCGTTTCCGGGCCACGCCTTCCAGGTGGAAAGGCTCGGCGCCGATCGACGCGGCTACGATCTGCTGCAGACCATCGTGGCCACCGGCAAGCACTTCGTGATCTTCTCCCTGTACTATCCCTCGGGCCGGCACGGCGACTACGACGAGCTCTTCGACCACGTCACGACCTCGCTTCGACGGAACTCCGAAGGCGTGTCCGTAGGCGCGGCGCCAAAGGCTCTCGGCCCGCCCGCCAAGGATCAGATCGACTGGATGCGCACATTCGACGCCGCGTTCGCCGAGGCCGAGCGGCGAGGCGTCCCGGTGATGATCGCCTTCAACATGGACAACGAGTGGGCGAACGATCTGATCGCGAGCGACTACTACCGCGATCCGCAGATCATCGAGCGGTCGCGCCAGATGGTCTGCCTGATCGCGAGTGTCTTCGATCACGGCGGTCGCGAGGTCGCGGGACAGGGCCGCCACGATTGCGACCGCTTCGGACGCGTGACGTGCTCCGAGCACCGGGATGTCGACATCGCCGTCCGGAAGAAGTATCTGCGCTCGAAGAAGGTGATCGCTCCGCAGCACATCTTCTGCTCGCCGGAAGGCGAGCTTCTCATTCGCCGCGAGTGGCACCTCGAGAAAGCCGATCTGATGAAGCTCATGGATCGGTCGATCGCCGCCGTGAAGCGTCGATCCACGGGCGGCGCCGAGCTCACGCTCGAGGTGCTCCTCGACCGCTACAGGAAGGCGGCCGACGCGGCGGCTCGCGACTGGATCCTGAGCGACGCGATGTTCAGCGAAAACGATCAGCTCGCGAAGCGATTCCTCGACACCCTGCTCCGATCGGCTTCGAGCAGCGAGGACGACATGATCGTCCTGATGGACGCGCTTCGCTACGCCGGACATCCGGCAGGAGTGCCGACCGCGCTCGCGGGGCTCGCCCACGCAGCCGACGACGTCCGCAGCCACGCGGCCGTCGCGCTCGAGGTCATCGCGAGCTCGGAGGCGACGGGCGACCTGCTCAAGCGGCTTCCCGCCGAGCCGAGCGAGCGCGTGCGCAAGAACCTCCTGAGAGCGCTCGGCGCCTGTGCGAACGAGGAGAACCGCATCGCCAAGGTCCTGATGGCCCGCGCTCGCAAAGGCGGAACGCTCGAGCGCGCCAACGCGCTGATCGCCCTGAGCGGTTTTCCCGAGAACAAGCGCGTCGCGACGCTTCTCGAGAAGACCCTGACCGAAGGGGACAGCGGACAGATCCGAGGCTCGGCCGCCTGGTCCCTCGGGCTCATCGCTCCCGACGGCGCGCGCGCGCTCCTGGCCCGGCAGCGTGAGCAAGAGTCCGACCCGCTCGCGGTCAGGGCCATCGATCAGGCGATCGAGCAGATCGACGGCAAGCTCGACTGGCGCACCGCGTACGAGGAGATCCTCGAGAATCTCGCGGGGGACACGATCTTCAGGCGAGAGACGTGAACGCGATTCGAGACGTCACCGAAGCCCAGCAAGAGGCCATCCACCATGTCCGGGGCCCCCTCCTCGTGCTCGCCGGGGCCGGAAGTGGAAAGACCCTGGTCATCACTCGCCGGATCGCGCACCTGATCGATCAGGGCGTCCCGCCGGACACGATCCTCGCGATCACGTTCACGAACAAGGCGGCCGGAGAAATGCGTGAGCGCGTCGAGTCGCTCACGGGTCTCTCGGACGTATGGATCTCGACGTTCCATTCGTTCTCGGCGAGGCTGCTACGCCGGCACATCGATCGCCTCGGCTTCACGCACAGCTTCACCATCTACGACACGGTCGACCAGATCGACTGCGTCAAGGAGGCGATGCGTGAGCTCGAGATCGACACGTCGCAATGGAAGCCGTCGATCGTCGCCGCGCGGATCAGTCACGTGAAGAACATGATGATTCCCCCTTCCGAGCTCGAGACGGGGGAGCTGTTCGATTCGATCGTCGCTCGCGTCCACAAGCGCTACGCCGAGATCCTGCGCGAGAGCAACGCGCTCGACTTCGACGACCTGCTGCTGCACTTGCTCCGGCTTTTCGACGAGCATCCGGACCTCTTGCGAACGTACCAGAGGCACTTCCAGTTCGTGCTCATCGACGAGTACCAGGATACGAACCGACCGCAGTACCTGATGGCGCGTGCGCTCGCCGAAGGACACGGCAACCTGTGCGCGACCGGCGATCCCGACCAGTCGATCTACGCGTGGCGCGGCGCCGACATCCACAACATCCTGAACTTCGAGGCCGACTTCCCGGGCGCGCACGTCGTGAAGCTCGAACAGAACTTCCGCTCGACAGGACGCATCCTCGAGGCCGCCTCCGGCGTGATCGCGCACAACCGGCACCGCAAGCCGAAGACGCTGTGGACCGAGAACCCCGTCGGGGATCCCGTACTCGTCGTCTCGGTCGCGGACGAGATGCACGAGGCCAACGTGATCGCGGGGCGGATCATCGCCGAGATCGCGCTCGGTCGATCGCCGGGCGACATCGCGATCTTCTTCCGAACGAACGCCCTGTCGCGAAGCCTCGAGCGCGCGCTCATCGAGAAGGCCATCCCGTACACGATCGTCGGCACCGTCGAGTTCTTCCGCCGGCGCGAGATCAAGGACCTGGTGGCGTACCTGCGCGTGTGCGAGAACCCGTCCGACTCCCCGAGCCTCGAGCGGATCCTGAACGTGCCCCGTCGCGGCATCGGCGCAAAGGCCCTCTCGGCTCTTCGCGACCACGCGCGAGCGATGCAGGTGCCGATGCTCGAAGCGATGGCCAGCCACGAGTCGATCCCCGGCCTCGCCTCCAAGAGCCGCGCGGGAGTGCGCGCCTTCCTCACGCTGATGACCGAGATCGCCGAGTATGGCGAATCGCCGGTCGCCGAACAGCTTCACCGGCTGATCGAGCTCGTCGGGTACCGGCAGTACCTCGCCCACACCGACTCGGGCTCGGCCGAAGAGCGCGAGGAGAACGTCGACGAGCTCGTCGCGGCCGCGGCCGAGTACGATCGGCGCAACCCCGACGGGACGCTCGCGGGCTTCCTGCAGGAGGTCGCGCTGCTGTCGGATGTCGACAAGTGGGAGCAGGACGAGCCGCGCGTCACCCTGATGACCCTGCACGCCGCCAAGGGCCTCGAGTTCCCGGTGGTGTTCATCGCCGGCGTCGAGGAAGGCCTTCTTCCGCACCAGCGCTCCATCGATCAGGACGACGACGTCGAGGAAGAGCGGCGCCTGTTCCACGTCGGCATGACCCGGGCGCGCGAGCGTCTGATCCTGATGAACGCGGCGCTGCGCACCCAGTACGGAACGCTGCAACCGTGCATCCCCTCCCGCTTCCTCCGTGAGATTCCCGAGGAGGCCAAGGTCGACGAATCGCTCCTCGGCACGACGGCATCGGCGAGCTTCGTCCCGGAGCCGCCGCCCGTGGAGGACGACTTCCAGGCGGGCGACGTGGTCCAGCACCAGTACTTCGGCATCGGGACCATCGTTTCCCTTGTCGGGGAAGGCGCTCAGCGCCGCGTGGTGGTAAGATTCGAGAATGGCGACGAGCGCAAGCTCATCCTCGAGTTCGCCAAGCTCTGCAAGATCGACTGAGGTCCGGTACTTGATCAAGCTCATCATCCAGGAAGGTAGTCGCACGTACTCGCGTTACTTCGCCGACCCGCAGATCACGGTCGGGCGTGCGGACCAGAGCCACCTCCAGCTCACCGACCGCAAGTGCTCGCGCAACCACTGCCGGATCGACCAGGTGAAGGACGGCTACAAGCTCGTCGACCTCGGCAGCCAGAACGGCACGCTCGTCAACGAGGTGCCGATCCAGCAGAAGGTGCTGAAGCCGGGCGATCGCATCAGCATCGGCGAGGCGGCCATCTACTTCCAGACCGGCCCGGAGGGCATGCAGGAGGATCCCCGCAAGGATCTCCACCAGAAGCTCGGCACGAAGCTGAAGAAGAGCATCGACGAGATCTACCGCTCGCTCGGCGAGGAAGGTCTCTTCGAGAGCGAGCGCATCCTCGGCGAGACGCTCGAGAAGAAGGGGCTCTCGAGCCTCCGCAATCTCGAGGATCGCTACCAGAACATGATGAAGCTCCAGGCGATCATCAAGGCGCTGAACTCGGAGCTGAAGCTCAACAAACTGCTCGCGATCATCATCGACAACGCGATCGAGCTCACGCGAGCGGCTCGCGGCTTCGTGATCCTGTTCAATCGCGAGGGCAAAATGGAGATCCCCGTCGCGAGGAACTTCGACCGCGAGGCGATCCACAAGCCGGACTTCAAGATCAGCAAGTCGATCGCCGAGGAGGTCGGACTCTCGGCGCGCCCCGTCCTGACGGCGAACGCGAGCGACGACGATCGCTTCTCGGCATCGATGAGCGTCGTCAAGCTCCAGCTCTGCTCGATCCTCTGCGTGCCGATCCAGTCGCCCGGTCGCATGCTGGGCGTGATCTACCTCGACAATCCCTTCAAGGAAGGCGTGTTCAGCCGCGAGGACCTCGCGATCCTGACGACGTTCGCCGATCAGTCCGCCGTGGCGCTTCGCAACTCGCTGCTGGTCGAGGAGCTCCGTGCATCACAGGAGAGCCTCGAGGAAGCCCGCCGACGCGTCGACCTGCCACCGGAATCGCCGACCGTCGCGAACGAGCCGCCGCCTCGCCCCGAGCCGCCCGAGTTCAAGCACGACTACAGCACCATGGTCGGCGAGAGCCCGCGCATGCTCGAGGTCTTCGAGGTTCTCGACAAGGTCATCGCGAGCGATGTTCCGATCCTCATCCAGGGTGAGAGCGGAACCGGCAAGGAGCTCGTCGCCCGGGTCATCCACACGAACTCGCTCCGCAAGGAGCGTCGATTCGTCTCCGAGAACTGCGCCGCGATCGCGGGCACGCTGCTCGAGAGCGAGCTCTTCGGATACACCAAGGGCGCCTTCACGGGCGCGCAGCAGAAGAAGGTGGGCCTGTTCGAGGTCGCCGACGGAGGCACGCTGTTCCTCGACGAGATCG
>CAZQZX010000147.1:0-17633 GCA_964597885.1 uncultured Planctomycetota bacterium | reverse complement strand
ATCGACACGAACAGCGCAAGACAGGGGATTCGATACAGCATGACAACCTCCTCCTCGGTACGACACCGGCCTCTCGCCCCCGACGCACTCCGCCGCGAGCCGCCAGGAGTCTACCCTAGCGGGCCCCCGAGGCGAAGTCCCCGCCGGATCGATCGATCGCGTTGAACACCGAACGCCCGGCTCGTACACTCCAGGAAGGCGGACAGGGCCTCGGGCGGGGCGGGCACGAAAGCGTGCCGACGCACGGGCTCCTCTTCAATCTCCGGGGAGGCGA
Organism: uncultured Planctomycetota bacterium; assembly: GCA_964597885.1. Classification (GTDB taxonomy): domain Bacteria; phylum Planctomycetota; class JACOTG01; order JACOTG01; family JAUIME01; genus CAZQZX01. The sequence continues at coordinate 17,359 of CAZQZX010000147.1, read as the reverse complement.
TTCGATGAACGGGAAGCCCATTCTCTGGATCGGCGTGATCGCGGCGATCGCACTGGCATGTCAGAGCACGGACATCCATCAAGGCACCGAAGCCTCGGTAGCCGTCGGCGACGACGCGATGTCGCAAGACGCGCTGATGGAGGCCTGGATGACCTCCGGCGAGCCGGGCCCGCATCACGAGCACATGAAGCAGTTCCTCGGTCGATGGAAGTCCACGTCGACCTTCTGGAATGCCCCCGGCGAAGAGCCCACCCAGGCCGGCGGCGAGATGACCTACGAGTCGCTCTACGACGGCCGGTTCCTCCTCGCCCGCTACGAGGGCGAGATGTTCGGTGCGCCCTTCTCGGGGCTGTCAACGCTCGGCTACAACAACGTCCGCAAGCGCTACGAGTCGATCTGGATCGACAACGTGAGCTCGTCCCACGCGATGAGCGTCGGCACCTGCGACGCCTCCGGCAAGACGTTCACGATGTCCATGGAGAACTGGGATCCGATCTCCGGTCGCAAGAAGACGAGCCGTGAGATCATCCGCATCCTGAGCCCCGAACGCCACGAGATGCTCTGGTACGACAAGGGGCCCGACGGCAAGGAGTTCATGAGCGCGAAGATCGTGTACGAGAAGCTGTGAGGCTCCTTCCGTTGCGATCGACACTCCTCGTGCTCCCGGTGCTTCTCCTCGCGGTGGCCTGTACGCCGCCGTGGGTCGACGGCGGATCCTCCTCGTCGACGGCGACCGTGGTGTCGCGGACGCGAACCGTCGACACCGGCCCGGCTCCGCTCGCTCCGAACGAAGTGGACGCCGCGAACGACCCGACGCTGCGCAAGATCTCCGAGGACGCGCGCGAGCGAGGCGTGCGCACGCAGTCCCCGGGATGGCGCACGCGCGTTCCGCCGCCGCCCCGCTTCGATCTGGAGCGCGACGCTCGCTACTACTGGACGCTTCGGACCAACCACGGCCGGATGAAGTTCCGGCTCTATCCGCAGGTCGCGCCGCTGCACGTGGCGAGCACCGTGTACCTGACCCGACTCGGTTTCTACAACGGCCTGACAATGCACCGGATCGTTCCCGGATTCGTCGCACAGGGCGGCTGCCCGCTCGGCACCGGCAAGGGCGGACCGGGCTATCGCGTCCCCGACGAGATCCGTCGCGAAGCGCGGCACGACCGCAGCGGTCGGCTGTCGATGGCCAACGCCGGGCCCGGCACCGACGGCAGCCAGTTCTTCATCACGTTCCACAAGGCACCGAACCTCGACGGGCGGCACACCGTCTTCGGTCAGCTCGTCGAAGGAAAGGACACGCTGCGCGCGCTCGAGCAGCTCGGCACACGCAACGGCGTCCCGAGCCAGCCGGTGCGAATCGTCGAGGCACGCATCACCGTCGCGCGCGGGGCGGAGATCGAGCTCGAGCGTCCGTCGGGCGACGGCCCCGACGTCCTCGCGGAGATCGACGCCTTTATCGGCGAGATGAAGATCGACAAGGACGACCCGCGGTGGCGCGATCAGCTCCCGCGTCCGCCGAAGCATCGCTTCACGGCCGGCCGCCGGTACACGTGGAACCTCGACACCACGGCCGGTCCGCTGAAGATCCGACTGCGACCCGAGATCGCGCCGATGGCCGTCTCGAGCATCCTGTTCCTGTCGCGAGTCGGCTACTACGACGGCTCGGCGTTCCATCGTGTCGTCCCCGGCTTCATGGCGCAGGGCGGCTGCCCGAACGGTGACGGCTCCGGCACGCCCGGCTACATCTTCGAGGACGAGATCGATCCCGTGGTCGCTCGGCCAGATCGGCGCGGCAACGTCGCCCTCGCCACGGGCGGCGAGCCGAACACGAACGGCGCGCAGTTCTACATCCTCTTCGCGCCCATGCCCCACCTGAAGGGCCGCAACACGATCTTCGGCGAAGTCGAAGGCAGCGAGGAGACGCTCGCGACGATCGAACGTCTCGGGACCGAGAGCGGCACACCGTCCCAGCCGATCCGCATCCGGAGCGCGCGCGTCACCGTCAAGTGATGCGATCGCCGGGAAGCGAGCGCGAACGGTGCGCGATCAGGCCGTCGTCTGCGTCTCGCGCAAGCGCTCCCTCGCGGCAGCATCGAGCGATGCCGTTCCTTCCTCGTCGCTCAGGATGCGCTCGATGACGCACGGCGGGTCGATGTCGCCGTCGCGATTCTCGGGGGTGCGCCGCCTCAGGTACTCGGACGTGCGCGGGCTCGCGAGGTCGACGGTGACGGACGTCCCCTCGTAGTCGATCTCGGTCGCAGCCAGGATCCGCACGACCCGCTCTTCGAGGCGATGCTTGTCGGCGTGCGTCCGCCCCTCGAACGCGAGCCCGAGAACGGACTCGTTGTTGCTGTTGCGGATCAGCGCCTGCGAGACGACCTCCCCGTCCTCGCGGCAATCGACGAGACCGCCATCCATCGGGTCGACCGACAGATCGAGGCCGTCGGCGTCCGCTTCCTCGCGAAGACGCTCGAGAATCGCCGCGACGAAGCGCCGCCGATCCGCGACCGGGATGTCCGGCGTCAGACGAACGCGGAGCTCGGGAGGCGAGGCCGGGTTCTTGCGGAGCGTGTCGTGAAGGTCGGCGAGATCCTGTCCGTCGGCGTACGCGGTCGCGAGCCGCGACAGCACCGCGCCCATGAAGTACGACGCGTCGTTGAGATAGCCGTTCGATCGGAAGAACGCGTGCCCCGAGGGTTCGATGCCGAAGGCGACCGAACGACCGAGCCCCGATGTATCGACGCTCACCGGCCGACCGGAATCGCCGAACAGCGTCACCGCATCGGCTCCCCTCGAGAGCGCATCGCGGATCGCGAGCGCCGCCTCGACGTAGTACGCGTACCCGACCGGACCACGGAAGAGCGTCCGGTCGAGCGTGCGGCCCGAGACCTCGAGCGCATCGATCGCGTAGCGGGCGTAGCGCACGTCCGCGAGGATCGGACCGTCGAAGGTCTCAGCGAGCAGGCACGCGATCTCGGCGCCGTTCACGGCGCGGCCGCGCTCGTCGATGATCGAGAAGCGATCGCCGTCCTCGTCGAACATCACCACGGGGATGGAGCGCTCGCACGCGAGATCGATCGCGTGACGCTGGTACTCGGGCTTCGTCGGATCCGGGTGATGCAGCGGGAACGAGCCGTCCGGCTTCGAGCTGTCGATGCGCTTGCCGTCGACATCGGCGACGACGGGCACCACCTCGAAGCCGAGGTCGGCGAGAAGCTCCGACTTCCGCCAGTTCGACCCGTTGGCGAAATCCGTTCCGATCGTGCGCCCTCGGAACGGAAGCGCGACCGCCGCCACCGGACACGAGCCGCGGAACTCGTCGCCGAGCTCGAGGCGGTCGCAGATCGCGCGCCAAGCGTCATCGTCCGGCGTGTCCGGCCACTCGAGGCTCTCGAGGATCGCCATCAGCTCCGGGAACGCGTCGCGACCTTCGATCCACGTTTCGAAGAGGCTCTCGGCCGCCGCCGGACCGACGCGGACGAGCGTCTGGATCCACGTGGCGTGATGGCGCCAATACTCGACGGGATCGACCGAGCGCGTTCCCCGGTAGCCCTCCGCATCGAGAAACGGATCGGTCAGCGTCTCGGGCTGGCCGCGCTTGGGAAGCGCGGTATAGATCGACGCGGCTTCTTCCGCATCGAGCGATCGCACGAAGCTACGCCCGAGCGATCCGTCGGCCGCGGGCGCACCATCGCCGGGCCGGCAAAGCGCGAGCGCATGATACGTCTCCGGCGTCGCCGTCTCTCCGAGATCGACGACGTCGATGCCGCCGCTTCGCAAGCCTTCGATCAGCGCGTTCTGGATCCGCGCGGACGTCTTGCGAATGCTCCGCCCGACGAGCGCGACGGGGCGCTCTCCTCGCCTCGGGCGGACGCTCCACTTGATGCCGTCGTCCGAGGAAGGGTTGTGACTCGCCGTGATGTTGAACGCGCCGTCGAACCCGCGCTCGTGAAGAAGGCGCGCGGCCGAAAGCCCGATCCGGAACACCGTCTTCTCGGTGAAGCGACGCGCGTCTCCACGGATGTCGTAGGCGCCGAGCAACGTCGGATCGATTCCGACCGTCTGCAGAGCCGCCGCTTCGACATCGCCCGTCGGCGCGAGATCGATTCCGTGGAAGCCCGAGCCGTCCCGCTCGCGATCGACGGCAGCCAGCCACTCGCCGTCCTGGGGCCGCAGCCCGCAAGGCTCGAGATCTCTCGGGTCGAGCGTCGCGCCGAGCAGAAGCCGCGCGCGAACGTCGGCGATCTCGGCAAGCCGCGACGGACCCACGTGCGTCTCGCTCCCCTCTCGAACGATCTCGATGGCCGATACGCCGAGGGCGGCCACCGCACCGTCCCCGCCGCGACGATCGATGGCGTCGCAATCGAGGATCACATCCTGATCGCCGGCTTCGCCCTGGCAGGCCTGGAAGAGCACCTTCACCTCTTGCGCACGCGCTTCGGGCACGACGACCGTTCGATCCTTGCCCGCCACGATCACGAGACCGCTCTTCCCGGTGACGCGCAGACGTTGTCCCGCGGCCGCAACGAGGATGCAGTCCGTCGTGTCCTCGGCTTCGACATCGCCGACAACGACGTTGCCGTTATCGTCCGCCGGGATCACGCTGCGCATCGCATCCCAGCTTCCGACGTCGACCCAGGAGAAGCGAGCCGGCACCAGCGACGCGCGTACGGGACTCTCGCCCTCGCACTGTGTCAGCGGAACCATGACCGCGTAGTCGATCGTGTTGTCGACCGTCCCCGAGGCGTCGACCGGGTCGGTGATCTTTGCAGGAAGCGCGCGGAACGCGTCAGCCGCTTCCGCTTCGCGACCGGCCGCGACGTGCTCGGCGAGCCGCAAGTAACCCGTGCACACTTCCGGGCAGTACGTCTCGAGCGCTGTCTCCAGACGGTCAATCCGGAAGACGAACATTCCGGAGTTCCAGAACGTGTCGCCCTGGCCGACGAGCTCGCTCGCCCTCTCGAGCGACGGCTTCTCTTCGAAGCGCTCCACCGAACGGGCGCTCGGCACCGCGTCCACGCCGGCGGTCTCCCCGACGCGAACGGCACCGAACGCCGTCCAGTCGGAAGGATTCTCGCTCGGCGGAATCCCGATGGTGACGATGGCCGGCGTCTCCGAAGCGATCGCAACGGCGTCTCGAAGCGTTCCGCGGAATCCGCCGAGATCCCCGATCACGTGGTCTGCGGTCAGCACCGCCACCACCGCTTGGGGATCCTTCGCGCGAATCGCCGCCACGGCCCACAAGATCGCGGGGAGGGTATTGCGCCGCTCGGGCTCGATCAGCACGCCGGACGCACCGATCTCGGGAAGCTGCTCGCGAATGGGATCGACGAGCGGACCGCCCGTGACCACGTGGAAGTGATCGGGCGCAACGAGGGGGTTCTCGTCCTCGGATGTGCGCGCAATGCCGCGATCCAGCGCCTGCTGGATCATCGAGCGCCCGCACCCCGTGAGATCCGAGACCACCTTGTTGTAGGGAAAGAGCCGAGAGCTCGACCCGCCCGCCATCACGAGCAGGTGCAGCTCTCCCGTCGGAAGGGCGTCTGTTTTGGTCATGACAATCTTATCGTCGGCTCATCCCAAGCAACCAATTTAGCTTTTCGCGAGCCCGATTCGACACACCCGATCGCACGGTTCTCCGCGCCCCGTGCGGACTTCGGTGCGCGAGCCCGATCCGAATCACGAGTCGTCGAAAAAAAGCCAATGAATTCGCCCCGACTGGACGATCGTCAAGGAGGTGAACGGCGCTCGCGCACCGGGAACCGACCGGAGCGCACACGGGCGCAACGGGCAAAACAGGTCCAGTTCGAGTCCAAGGAAAGGAGGTCCAGGCGATGTCACACGATCGAATCCGAATCGGCGGGCCGGTCCTCGCCGACCTGATCTCCAACAACGTCCCCGACACGCTTTCCCCCGAGATGGCCGCCGACGCGACGAGCGTCCTGGTGCGCACGATCGAAGGCAAAGAGGTCCTGGCGCTTCGCGAATGGACGGAGTGGGAACCGCTCGCAGGCCAGGAGGACATCGAGATTCGCGTCCGCGTGGATCGTTTCGATCCGCTGACCGACGGCTTTCACTGGTATGTCGATTTCCGACCGGCTTCCGACCGACCGATCGAGATTCTCTATCGCATCGGCGATCCGGACGATCTGGACGGCCTGATCGAGTGTGCGGCCCGGATCGAGCCCGGCGAGATCCATCGCGCCTGGGCGGTCCTTGGCAACGGACGCGACGTGTCCATCGCGATCGACGGGCTGCGCGTGCCCGAGATCGCCGAGCCCTTCTAGACCGCGCGCGAACCAGCGACACCCGAAATACCCTCAACCAACCGGTCGTCGGTCCGAAAGGGCCGGCGATCGGTTTTTTCGTGAGCGCCCCTACGCGACTCGCGCCCACATCGTTACAATGCTCGCCGACTCGACCGAGGGGCCTCGGAGGGCTTGACGCCGGGCAGCACAGCCTTCCTCCTCTCGCGTCCATCGACCCCCACTCTTGCCACGTTTATGGAGATCCGACGCATGGACCTCGGCGCATTTTCGGTCAGCCTCGCGGTGAAGGACCTCGACGCCTCGCGCAGCTTCTACGAGAACCTGGGCTTCGAAGTAGCGGGCGGCGACGCCTCGCAGAACTGGCTGATCCTCCGCAACGGGAATCACGTCATCGGTCTGTTCCAGGGCATGTTCGAGAAGAACATCCTCACCTTCAACCCGGGCTGGGATCAGCACTGCAACAAGCTCGACAACTTCACGGACGTTCGCGAGATCCAGCGCGAGCTGCGTTCCAAGGGGATCGAGCCCCAGACCGAAGCGGACGACAGCACGACGGGCCCCGGGAGCCTCGTCGTGGTGGATCCGGACGGCAATCCGGTGCTCCTCGACCAGCACGTCTGAGCCGCGAGGGGCTTCTTCGGGCCTGCGGACGGCCGATCCGACCCCGGCATTGATACCGCCGACGGCGTCGAGTAGCATCGGGCGGGGAGACACGGTACGCCTTCTCGAGACGCCGGAGATCACGGGATGATGTCGCTCGCCTCGCCGAACCGCTCCGCCCGCCGCTCGCCCCTCGCCTCCATGCTGCTCGTGAGCCTCTTCGTGGGCTCACTCTTCGGCAGTGCGAGCCCGGAAGCGGTCGCATCGGAGATCCAGTCGTTCACCCTCGAGTCGCCGAACGCCGAGTCCGACGGATTCTTCGGGCTCGCCGTCGATGTCGACAGCGATCGCCTCATCGTCGGCGCGCCCAACGAGAACGGCGGCATCGGACGCGCCTACGTCTTCGTCCGAAGCGAAGGCACGTGGGCGCTCGAGTCACAGCTCGATCCCTCGGACGCCACACCCGGCCGCGGCTTCGGACGCGCCGTCGCCCTGCGTGGGGACATCGCGCTCGTCGGTGCTCCACTCGTGACACCGGGAGCGGTGTACGTCTTCCGACGCAACGGATCGACGTGGAACGAGACGCGGCAAGTCCGGCCGAGCGACGCTCCGCAAGCGACGGGCTTCGGGTGGTCGGTGGACTTCGCCGATGCGTTCGTCGTGGTCGGCTCGCCGTTGCAGCGTCCGGGTGCCGTCTACGTCTTCGAGTACGACGGATCGGTTCGCGAAACGAAGATCCGGCTGCCGAAAGGATCCGACACCGACCGGTTCGGCGATTCGGTCTCGGAAAGCGGCGATCGATTCGCCGTCGGAGCCCCGGGGATCGCGAGCAGCTTCGTCTACCGGAAGGACGCAGGTAGCTGGGTCGAGGAGCAAGCGTTCGATGAGCTCGGCGGATCGGCGGCGCTGAACGACGACGTCCTGGTGATCGCGCAGCCCACGTACGAGGATCCGGAAGAAGGAACGTTCATCGGCGCGTATCGAATCTTCGAGCGCAAGGGTGAGCTCTGGAGCGAGTCGCTGTTCGTGCGCGGCGAGCACCAGGTTCCCGGCGAAGGCGTCCGCGACATCGTCGGGCATCTGTCGGCGGCGGCAGGAGGCGACCTCGCGATCGGCTCGATCTTCCGGCGTCGCGTCCAGGACGACGATCGCATGTTCGCGCTCGTACACCGCGACCCGACGAGCGGCTGGCCGCTCGTGAGCGATCTGACGCCGAGCGGAGCCTGGGACGGGAACGGCGACCGCATGTCGCTCGCCACCGACGGCGACACGATCGTACTCGGTGACGGTTTCGATGAAGGTGCGGTGTACGGCTTCGTCTCGGACTCCTGTCGTCCCGGCACCGTGCGCACCGAAACGGGATCGGCGTTCGACGTGCTGTTCGTGAACGGCAGCGCGGGCGATCCGCTGCACCGAGCCGTCGAAGTCGACGCCGAGGCCACCCTGTTCGGCGCGATCGTTCCGCCGCCGGGCGGAGGAAGCGGGCGGTTCTTCGTGCACGCGACCCCCGGCGACGAGGACGTCCTCTACCCGCTGCCGTTCGAGATCGGAAACTTCTGCTTCCCGATCCTCGCGGCCGACGGCGCCGATCCGGTCGCGGTGTGGAACGCACTCGGACGGCGCCCGCAGCTCGGCGCGAGCCAGTACTTCGGAACGCCGATGCCCGACCCGAGCCCGGCCCCCGAAGTCTTCCTCGTCCTGAACGGTGGCGACGCCGAGAACCTTCCGCCCGGCAGCGTGCTGACGCTGCAGGGTGCCATCGTCGATCCGCTTTCCGATTCCCGCAAGTCGCTCTCGGTCACGAACGCCGTGACCCTCGAGATCCGGTAGAGGAGCTTCGGCCATGAGAACGATCCTCGGATTCGCATGCGCGCTCATGCTGGTGGTGCTCACGAACGCCGCGATCGCACAGCCTTCGCTGCGGCTGGCCCCGAGCGGGCTTCGGAGCGACGCCCGCTTCGGCGAAGCGCTCGCCCTCGACGGAAGCCGTCTCGCGGTGGGCGCCCCCGGCTCGGGATCCGACGCCGGAACCGTGATCGTCTACCGACGCAGCGGCCCGCGGTGGATCGAAGAGACGCGTCTCGTCGCGAGCGACACGGCGCCGGGCGATCGGTTCGGATCGACCGTGGCGATCTCCGGAGAGCACCTGCTCATCGGCGCACCCGGAGTCGATTCCGACGGCGATGAGAACACCGGCGCGGCGTACTTCTTCCGACGACAGGGAATGGTCTGGACCGAGGTCGCGCGCGTCGCACCAGGAGAGCTCGGTCCTCGCGATGACTTCGGTGCCCACCTCACGATCGAGGGGGAGCTGGCCCTCGTCGGCGTCCCCGAGCTGGACAAGGTGTTCGTCTACCGCTTCGACGGGAGCGACTGGATCGAGGGCGATCCCGTCGTCTCGAAAGCATCGGGAATCGACTTCGGAGGCACGGTCGCGCTCAGTGATTCCTGGGCGGTCGTCGGAGCGTCGCGAGCTCCGGTCGCGCAGCGCGTGCATCTTTTCCGACGCGGCAAGGGAGATGCCTTCACGTTCGAGACCGCCGTCGGCGGCGAACCGCAGAGGGCGGTCGAGCTCGGAACGATCCTCGCGATCGACGGCGATCGCGTGGCCGCGAGCGCGCGGAATCTCGACGGGCCCGAGCTCGTGTACACGTACGTGCTCGTCGAGGGTGCGTGGACGACCGAGTCGGTGCAGGAGATCGCGGACGGCAACGAATCCGGTCTCGCCACCCTCGCACTGGCGCCCGACTACCTGATGATGGGCCTTCCCGACAAGCCGACGTTCGACGCGTACGGCGAGGCGCGACTTCTCGAGCCGGTCGGGGGCTCGTGGATCGTCGACGCGATCCCGGCCGCGCCCCCCGCCCAGCAGGAAGACGCGCGGCTCGGGCAGGCGCTCGCCCTCTCTCCGCCGCTCGCCATCGTCGGAGCTCCGGGTGAGATCCGTCGCCAGGCCGGAAGCGACGATCCCGAACGGCTCGGCGCGGTCTATGTGTTCCTCGCGTCCCCATGCCGCGTCGGTGCCGTCGATGCCGCAAACGGCTCGGTGGCCGACGTGCTCTTCGTGAACGACAGCTTCCAGACCGGAGAGCGGCACGTCGAAGTCGACTCCGGCGGCGCGATCTCCGCCGGGATGCTCGCGGCTCCGGCCGTCGAAAACGGTCGCTTCGTGGTGCACGTCAACGCGAGGCTGCCTGATCCGGCGACGATCACGAGGCTTCCGAAACAGGTCGGCCGGGCTTGCTTCCCGCTGCTGCTCTCGAACGGTGCCGATCCGATCGCGATCTGGAACGGGCTCGGCAAGGAGTCGTCCATCGGATCGAGCCGCGGCTTCGACGGAAGTCCGATCGAGAATCCGGATCCCGCGCCGACGATCTTCCTGAGTCTGCCGACGGGAGATCCGACGGCCTTGCCGCCCGGCACGATCGTCACCTTCCAGGGTGTGCTCGAGGATCCGAGCTCGCTCAGCACGCGTGGGGTGAGCGTCACGAACGCCGTCACCGTGCGCTTCCGCTGATCGGCCAGCTCCGTACGGCTACGAGTCGAGGCGGCGCGCCGCGACGAGCGTGAGGTCGTCGTCGACCGGCTGCTCACCCATCCACTCGTGAACGGCACGACGGACCGCGTCGAGCAGCTCCTCGGGATTCGCGTCGCGGTTCGCGCGCACGGCGTCGTACAACCGCTCCTCACCGAAGAGCTCGTCGTCCTTGCCGCGAGCTTCCGTGATGCCGTCCGTGTAGAGGAACAGCACGTCGCCGGGCTCCATCGTGAACGGCTCGCCCTGCCGCCAACCCATACCCGGGGCGAGACCGAGCGCGAGCCCGGTTCGCTTGAGCGGCTGAACCTCGTCCGAACCGGCGCGAAGGAGGAACGGCGGATTGTGTCCGGCGTTGCACCACTGGACCTCTCCCGTCGAAGGCTCAATGACCGCGACGAAGAGCGAGAGAAACTTTCCGTCGGGCAGATCGTGCACGAGGAGATCCTCGAGCTCTTCGACCGCCTCGGTCGCGCCCGTCGCCGAACGCGCGGCAGCCCGCAGGAGCGCACGCGCCTCGGCCATGATGAGCGCCGCCTGGAGTCCGTGTCCCGAAACGTCCCCGACGACGAGGCCGAGCCGACCGCCCTGCCACTCCGGGATGAGGTCGTAGTAGTCGCCGGTGGCGTCCTCACAGATCTCGTTGAGCCCGGCGGTGGCCAGCGCCTCCACGTCGAGCGTGCCCCGCTCCGGCTGGAGGTGACGCTGCGCGAGGCGCGCCAGGCTGACTTCGCGGTCGTAGCGTTCCTTCTCGAGCGCGGCTTCGTGCAGCCACGCGTTCTCGATGGCGAGCGCCGCGCTGACCGAGAGCGCAGCGAGGTAGTCCTCATCGCTCTCGGAAAACGAGCCGCGCTTGCAGTTCAGCAGCTGGAAGACGCCGACGACGCTCGACTCGCGGTTGCGAATCGGCGCGCACAGGACCTCGCGCGTGCGATAGCCGGACGACTCGTCCCAGCTCTTGTCGAAGCGCGGGTCGGCGTAGGCGTCCTCGATGCGAACCGTCTCGCCCGAAGCCGCGACCGAGCCCGCGATCCCCTTCCCGATCGGGAGACGGATCTCGAGATGCTCGCCGGCCGTCAGCACGCGCGACCAGAGCTCCCCGGCCTCGGCATCGACGATGTACACCGTACCGCGATCCGCGTCGACGCCTTCGGTCGCCGCCGTCAGCAGGTACTCCAGCAGTCGCTCGATGTCGAGCGTCGAGTGCAGCACGTGCGAGGCCTCCGTGAGGCGTCGCTGCCGGTCGAGCTCGGCTTTCAGGGCTTGGATCGATTCGTCCATGCCCCGCAAGGTACACGATCGGAGGCGCGTCTACCACCCCATCAGAAGACGAGCCCCAGGACGGGCTGATTGCGGATGCCCGTCCCCGACCCGAAGCGCAGCAGGAACGGATCCTTGTCGAACACGGCAGCCCGCTGCGCGTCATCGAGAAACGGAAGGACGCGCTCTTCGGTGCGGATCTGCAGGATGAGCAGCTCCTCTTCGATGCGAGCGCGCATCAACGGATCGGACGACGCGTCGGCGCCGTAGCGATCGAGAAGGTCCGCCGCGCTCGATACATATTCGTCGACCACGCGTCGAAGATCCGACGATCCCATCTGGTCACCGGTCAGGCCGTACTGATACTCGAATACGCCGAGCACGGCTTCGGCTCCGCCGTCCGGCGAATCGACGCCGACCTCCGTGACACCCGCCGTACGGCCGCGCAAGACGTTCTCGACGACAGGCCTGAGCTGATCGAATCGCTGGCCCTGCTCGACGGTGAGCACATCGCCCACGCCGTCGCGAAGGTCCTCGACGAGGTCGCGCCGCAGATGATGCAACTCGAGCGGCGTCGCGCCATCGATCGCCGATGCGGCCGCGCTCTGCTCGAGAGTGAGCCGGGCCAGATCCGCGAGCGAGCCCACCTGCGCCGAGCTCAGATCGAGCGTCTTCGCGAGGACGGACTCGAGCAGCTCTCCGAGGATCTCCGCTTCGAAGAAGGGATTCCGCGCGAGCTCCCCGACCTGCGCCCCGATCTCGCGCGACGCCATCATGAACTTCATGAGCTCCATCTGTTCTTCGGGCGTGATCTCGGGCGCGCCGTCGACACCGTTGGGGTCGAGGAGCGTCGCCAGTCGATCGGCGAGCGCCGCGAACTGTTCGGGGTAGTCGCCCCAATCGATCCCCGTTCCCTCCGATTCGCTCGATGCCTCGGGACCCGCGGGCGCGGCGGCAACGGAATCGGGCTCGGGCGTTCCCCCGTCGGCTTGCCGGTCGATCGCACGATCCGCCGAGGTCGCCGTACTTTCCTGAAGCGCCTCACGTGCCGACGCGAGCTCGGCCAGCACGCGATCGTGCTCGGCGCGGCTCACGCCCTCGTCGCGCGCGACCGGCGTCGATTCCTGCGGTTCGTTCGGCGCCCCCGAGCCGCGGCCCACGCCGAATCCGACGATCCATCCGAGCAGCCCGAGCAACGACGCGATCGCGATCGACTTCTTCATGGTGATTCCTCCTGCGGCGAGTGCCGCCTGGGTCAGGTTCACGGAAGGCAGCGCGCCGGCGGCGACACGCGATTCCGACGCGGCGCGAAGGAGCGAGGCTCCGAGGCTCATCGGCACGGGAGCCGGCGCGGTCGCGGACAGGATCGCCTCGAGATCGATCGCCACGGCCGCGTACCCGGTGTGTCGCAGCCGCGCGCGCAACACCTCGAGCGCGCGGCGAACCCGATGGCGAACGGTCGTCCGTGGCAGCTCGAGCACACGCGCCACTTCGGTCTGCGTCAGCCCGCAGAAGTACTCGAGAACGAGCGGCGCTCGATCCTCCGACGAGAGCTCCGAGACGGCCTCCTCGACGAGAGCGCGCAGCTCCCGGTCCTCGGTCGCGTCCCGCATCGGGTCCCGCAGGCCATCTCGCTGCATGGCGACCTCCTTCTCTCGGGCGACCTTGCGCGCCAGCCGCGATGCATACCGGGCGATCTCCCGGGTCGCGACGCGGTAGATCCAGGCGCGGAAGTCACGCTCGGTGTCGTAGCGGTCGGCACGCCGGAGCACGGCCGCGAAGACTTCCTGCGTCGCGTCCGAGGCGTCGGCTTCATTGCCGAGCATGCGGAAGGCGAGGTTGTAGAGCGGCCCCTGCCACTCGACGACCAGCCGTCGTGCCGCCGCGCCCCTCGCGTTGTCGTCTGTGCCCGCGCGTTCCATGCGATCGAGATCCACGAGGCCGCATCCCCTCGACGCGGCCACCCGATATAGCCACGCCGACGCTTCGGTGGCCAAGAAAAATGATTTTCTCCGGGTCGGTGGGGACTCAGGAAGGAGTCGCCGGGGCCGTGGACGCATCCCCAGACGAGACGGCCGCGAGCATGCCGCACGCCGCGTGAATGCGCTTGCCGCCGCTGTACCGCCGATCGACCGGGCAGCCGACCTCGGCCCGCAACGCGTCTCGGAAGGACTCGCGCTCGGCGTCGGAAGGCGGGACGTAGCGACCGCTCGCGTCGTTCACGTCGATCAGGTCGATCTTCACGGGAAGGCCCTCCGTGAAGCGCGCGAGATCTCGCGCATCGTCCGGCGTCGTATTGATGCCGGACATCATCGTCCACGCGAGCGTCACGCGCCGCCGGGTGGCGCGGTGGTACTCGGCAAGCGCCTCTCGGAGCTCCGGGAGCGGATACCGTCGCTCGATCGGAAGCAGATCGCGGCGCTTCTCGGAACACGCCGACGTCAGCGACACGACGAGCCGGAACGGATGCCGCTCGCGCGTGAAGCGGCGAATCTCGGGGACGAGGCCGACCGTCGAGATCGTGATCGCCTTCGCACCGATGGCGAGGCCGCACGGCTCGGAGAGGACCTGCGCCGCGCGGATCACGCGCTCGTAGTTCGCGAAGGGCTCGCCCATCCCCATGAAGACCACGCCGCGCACCGGTGCCTCTCCCGCGTCACGCCTTACGCGAACGACCTGATCGACGACCTCCCACGTTTCGAGGTTGCGACGAAAGCCGAGCTTCGCCGTCGCGCAGAACGCGCAGTCGAGAGCGCATCCGACCTGCGAGCTCACGCACACGATCGTCTTCGGGTCGCCGGACCCGCCGAGCACCGGGATGCGAACGGCTTCGAACGGATCGGGACCCGCACCGCGAAAGAGGTACTTCACGAAACCGTCGTCGGGGTCGACCCGTCGATCGACGAGCTCGAGCCGGGGGACCTCGCAAACGTCGCGGACCCGCTCGAGCGTCCGCTTCGCCACCTCGGGCATCGCCTCCGGGATCGCGTCGTCGGAGCCACGGAGGATCGACGCCTGCAGACGCCGCGCGAGCCTCGGCGAGATCTCGTGCGGCGCGAGAAGCGCGGCGAGATCGTCCGACGTCCGGTCCTTCAACCGGATTCGTGGCGACGCCGTTCTGGGATCGGTCATCGGGGCTCGTTCCTTCGTATCGGGGCGGTCCGACGATAGCATCGTCACGCCTCACGAGTCGAGACTCTCCAGGATCCGGGCGTACGCGTCATAACGCTCGCGCGGGATGCGTCCGGCCTCGGCCGCGTCACGAACCGCGCATTCCGGCTCTCCGATGTGGAGGCAGTCGCGGAACCGGCAGCGGGTGGCCACCTCCGCGATCTCGGGGAACCACGACGCGAGCTCCCGCTTCGCGATGCGGTACAGGCCGAAGGCACGGATGCCCGGCGTGTCGATCACGCGCGTCCCGTCTCCGAGCTCGCGGAGCATCGACGACGTCGTGGTGTGGCGCCCTCGACCGTCGCTGGCGCGGGGTGCAAACGTCCGTCGACCGCCGTCGGGATCGAGTCGATTGAGGAGCGCCGACTTGCCGACCCCGCTGTGACCGGAGAAGACACAGGTCCGTCCGGTCACGTGCGCGCGAAGATCGTCGATGCCCGCGCCCTCGAGCGCCGACGCCTGCACGACCGTCACGCCGAGCCGGACGTAGGGATCGAGCCGCGCGAACGTCTCGCGTCGCTCTTCCTCCGAATCCAGCAGGTCGACCTTGTTCAACACGATGAGCGGTTCGACGCCTCCTCGCTCGAGCGCGATGAGGTATCGATCGATCAGCCCGGGGTGGAGCGCCGGGCGTTTCGCCGCGACCACGACGGCGGCGACATCGACGTTCGCCGCGAGCACGCGTTCGCGATGGGGGTTCCCCGGATCGGGACGCGAGAGTCGGGTCCGGCGAGGCTGCACGGCGACCACGCGCCACGCGTCGCTCGATGCGTCCCCGGTCGACTCCCCGGTTCCCGGTGCGGACGATTCCTCGCGCTCCATCACGACCTCGTCGCCGACGGCGATGGCCGTCTGCTGCACGCGGGCGATCGAACGGATCAGCCGCGCCGGGACCGTGTCGCCATCGCTGAGCAGATGCACGTGACCCGACCGGACCGAGACCACCGTCCCGGTGCGTTCGCCGGCAACGGCGCCGCGCGCATCGGACGACTCGGCGATCGTGGGATCGACGGGTGCTTTTGGCTCACGCGGCAGCACCGGATCCGCGCGCTTCATCTTCTCGAACGTGTCGAACGCCTGGCTCTCGAACGTCTCGTCGCGGTCGTCGAACCGCTCTCGGGTGCGCTTTTTGTCCTGCGGGCGCGCGCGACGGCGCTTACCCTCGCGCAGGGCCTTCTTCTCGTCGTAACTGCGTTCGTGCTTCATCCCCTTCAGGTAACGACGCACGGTGTCCTTCTTCGATTTCGGATCGGTCAATGTCCAGTCCTCGAGATCGCGAGCCGGCCAACGCAGACGGAGTCCGGACCGGTCGCGGGATTCGTCGGGAGAGACCGCGGTCAGGCGCTCCGGACAGACCGGAGGCGTGCGGTCGAGACAGCGAGTCTTCGAATGTCGTGCGGATCGCCAGAGGCGATCAGGCGCAGACTTCGGCTCGCGCGGTCAGACTGGACGAGACAGCAAACACAAAACACCTCGAAGAAGGGCGGGATCGCGAGTGAGAGACCGACCGATTCCCGCCGAGTGAGCGATTCTATCGTCCACGAGCGCATGCTGACAAGAGCCGATTCCGGGCCGGCGCCGAAAGCTCGCGTTCGGACCGCCGAAACGCCGTCTAGTACTCGGGCTCTCGGTCCTTCAGGAAGCTGACGACCTCGTGGCGCTTGTGCTCGAAGGCCCAGCCGCGCGGAGCGCTCTTGTAGCGGCTGTCCTCGACGAGGAGGTCGGCGCCCCGGTCGGCAAGCTCGCGCACCACATCGAGGTGACCATTTGACGAGGCCAGGTGAAGCGGCGCGACGCGGTGCCCCGGCCACCACTCGATCCGCGAATCGAGCTCGGCCCCTTCGCTCGCGAGGAACTTCACGGCAGCGATGTCGCCCTCCTGCGCGGCAAAGTGGAAGAGGCGCTCGTAATCTCCGCCAGGATGAATCTGCTGGTGGTTCTCCCGGAGCAGGCGCTTGGCCTCCTCCCACCGCTGGATCGAGACGGCGGCCCCCAGGTCGAGTCGCGCGCCGCGAGCCTCGAGCTTCGGGATGATATCGGTTCGACCGTGGAAGCCCGCAACGGCAAGCGGGCTCAGCCCGAGCCAGCTTCGTTCGTTGGGATCGGCGCCGGCGTCGAGCAGCATCTCGACGACCTTCCCGCGCCCACGGCGCACCGCGAACAGCAACGGACGATCGTACGGCATCTCGGCACCGAGCGAGGATTCGAGGATGGCCGGCTGCTTCTCGATGATGTCCGCCACGACATCGATGCGGTTCATGGCGATGGCCGGGAAGAAGTCGATCTCGGCGCCGGCGTCGGCGAGGAACTCCGCGACCTTCGGACGATACGTCCCGAGCGTGGACCAGCCGATGGGCCCCGTCCCCGTGAGGTCGTTCCGATCGTTCACGTCGGCGCCGCGCGTGACGAGCATCACCACCACATCGAGGTGCCCGGCGCCCGCCGCCCAGTGGAGCGGCGTCGCGTTGTCGCCCTTGTCGCGCTCGTGGACCGGCGCGCCGCGATCGATCAGGAGCTCGGCGAT
>CAZQZX010000146.1:0-17695 GCA_964597885.1 uncultured Planctomycetota bacterium | reverse complement strand
GGGAGCACCGAGGTCTTCCAGAACATCTGGGGCACGGTCGGAACGAGCATCCACAAGTACAAGAAGTATCCGCGCCTCGTCGGCGAGACCGGCGGCAAGGACTTCATCTTCGCGCACGAGAGCGCCGACATGGAGGCGCTGGTCACCGCGACGGTGCGAGGCGCCTACGAGTACCAGGGACAGAAGTGTTCGGCCGCCTCACGTATGTACGTTCCGGACACGATGTGGGGCGAGTTCCGCGACCGGCTCGCCGCCGAGATCGACCGGATCGGGATGGGCGACATCCGCGACTTCCGCAACCTCATGGGCGCGGTCATCGACGCCTCGAGCTACAAGAAGCTCAAGGGCGCGATCGACGAAGCCCGCGGCAAGATCGGCGGCGACGTCGAAGAAGTGATCGGAGCGCCGTGCGACGACTCGAAGGGCTGGTTCATCAGCCCGACGGCGATCGTCGCCAAGGACCCGGCCTACCGCACGATGTGCGAGGAGCTCTTCGGCCCGGTGCTGACGATCCACGTCTACGACGCGAAGAAGTACGAAGAGTCGCTCGAGCTGTGCAACCGGACGAGCGACTACGCGCTCACCGGGGCCGTGTTCGCGAGGGATCGCGCCGCGGTCGCCACCGCGGTGAACACGCTGCGCTACTCGGCCGGCAACTTCTACATCAACGACAAGCCGACCGGCGCCGTCGTCGCGCAGCAGCCCTTCGGCGGCTCGCGCGCGTCCGGCACGAACGACAAGGCCGGCTCGAAGTGGAATCTCATCCGCTGGGTCTCGCCGCGCACGATCAAGGAGAACCTCGATCCGCCGCGCGCCTGGGACTACCCGTCGATGGACGCCGAATAGCCGGACGAGCCCGATGCCCGCGGCCCCGAAGCGACGACCGACGAAGGCGGAGCTCGAGGCCGCGGCGTCCGAGCTCCTGCCGGATGTTCTCGGCCCCGGCATCCGGGTGCTGCTCGTCGGCATCAATCCGAGCCTCTACTCCGCAGCGGTGGGTCATCACTTCGCGCGGCCCGGCAATCGTTTCTGGAAGATGCTCCACGAGTCGGGCGCGACCGACCGGCTTCTCGCGCCCGAAGAAGACGGAGAGCTCCTCGGGTACGGCTTCGGCCTGACGAACGTCGCCTCGCGGGCCACGGCACGCGCCGACGAGCTCGCCCCCGAAGAACTGGTGGAGGGTGCCCGGCGCATCGAGGGATTCGTCTCGCGCTTCGGGATCGAGTGCGTGTCGTTCCTCGGGGTGACGGCGTACCGAGACGCGTTCGCCCGGCCCAAGGCCGTGATCGGCCGCCAAGAAGAAGGCATCGGAAGCGCGAACGTCTGGGTGCTCCCGAATCCGAGCGGGCTCAACGCGCACTACCAGCTTCCGGAGCTCGCTCGCCTCTTTCGTGAGATGTGCGACGACGTCGGGCTCGACGTCGCATCCTCCTAGTCCGCAAGCACGAGGCTCAGTACATCGCGGGGTTGCCGCTTCGGTCGGGCGGGTCCTCGGAGTCGTCGTCCAGCGCCGTCGACTCGTTCTCGCGCTCGTCGATGAAGAGCGCCTGGAACAGCAGCGTATTCTCTCGCTCGGGGAGTCGATCGAGCCAGGCGGCGATCGGACGCGTAAACACCAGGTCGAACGGTTTCGCGACGACCTTGACGAGATCGACGAAGAAGAGCCCGAGGAGATCGTCGAGGAAGAAGAAGAGAGTGATCACGATGAGGGACGCCGCGAACGGCAACCCTCGCACTTCAAGCAGCCAGAGCGCCTCCAGGAGGATCACCAGGCACGCCACTCGCAAAAACCACGTCGATCGATAGCGCACCGCTCGGCCCATGCAATCCTCCAGTCTTTCGCCAGCCCGCGGATCGTGGCATGATACCAGCGCCGTACCCGAGGCGACCGTCCGAAATTCACGAGGAATTCCACATGAGCGCATCCGCCACACTCAAGAAGCTGCGCGATCTCGGCACCGCGCAGAACCGCAAGATCTACGCCCGTCACGGAGTCACCGGAAAGATGTTTGGAGTGAGCTACTCCAATCTCGGCAAGCTCGTCCGGTCGATCAAGACGGACCACGACCTGTGCGAGAGTCTCTGGAAGTCCGCAAACCACGACGCGCGCGTCCTCGCGACCATGGTCGGGGATGCGTCGAAGCTGACCGCGACCAAGCTCGAGCGCTGGGTCAAGGACTGCGACAACTACGTCATCACCGACGCCTTCGCGCGCCTTGCCGGCAAGAGCAAGGACGCGAAGAAGGTCTCGATGAAGTGGATCAAGTCCAAGGACGAGTGGATCTCGACCGCAGGCTGGGCCACCATCGTCCACACGATGGAGTCCTTCACGCAGAAGGAGCTCGAAGGGCTGATCGGGCGCATCGAGAAGAGTATCCACAAGTGCGAGAACCGGACGCGCCACTCGATGAACCAGGCGCTGATCTGCATCGGGACCACGAGCGCCTCCCTGCACAAGACGGCGACGGCGGCCGCCAAGCGCATCGGCAAGGTCGAGGTCGATCACGGCGAGACGGGATGCAAGACACCCGACGCGATCGCCTACATGAAAAAGGTCCTCGACTACAACAAGAAGAAGGCGGCCAAGAAGAAGGCAGCCCCCAAGAAGAAGACGGCGAAGAAGAAGACCGTTCGCAAGGCGGGCGCGACTGCGGGCAAGAAGAAGGCAGCCCCCAAGAAGAAGACGGCGAAGAAGAAGACCGTTCGCAAGGCGGGCGCGACTGCGGGCAAGAAGAAGGCGGCCGCCAAGAAGAAGAAGGTCCCCGCGACCAAGAAGAAGGCCGCCAAGAAGGCGACGAAGAAACCGGCCGCGAAGAAGAAGGCGGCCGCGAGGAAGAAGACGTCCGCGAAGTAACGCGGATCAGCTCGTCGCGAACACCGTCTCGGGATTCTTGAACGACTTGAACTCGAGGCCGTTGCCGCTCGGATCGCGAACGAACATCGTCGCCTGCTCGCCCGGCTGTCCCTCGAATCGCAGGTACGGCTCGATCAGGAACTCGGCGTTCGCCGCGCGGAACCGATCGGCGAGATCGTGCCAGTCCGTCCAGTCGAGGATCGCGCCGAAGTGGTTCGCCGGCACCTGCTTTCCATCGACGGCATTCGTGGCCACGGCGGGCATCTCGTCGACGAGGTGCGCGGTGATCTGGTGGCCGTAGAAGTCGAAGTCGATCCAGCGCGCATCTTCGCGGCCGACCTGACAGCCGATCAGGCTCGCGTAGAAGTCGCGGGTCTTGGCGAGATCCGACACTGGAAACGCCAGGTGGAACGGCGGCATCACTCTTTCGTTCATCGCGATCGGTCTCCTCATGAGGACGCCCGATTGTAGCGAACGGGTCGCTTCCGTTCGAGCCTCCTCATGAGGATCGCGATACCGATCACCGGATCCGCAACAGAATCCCGTTGGTGAGCGCCGCGCCGCGCGTGCTCGACGCCGCCGGGTCGAGCACGATCGCCTGCGCGGTCCAATCGCTACCCGACGGGAGGTTCGCCGCGTCGAAGGTCACGGACGTCGGCTGAACGAACGTGGGCGCCGGTGCGGGATCGGGACGCGGGACGCCGAAGTAGCTCGTCGCTCCGAGCCGATTGCGCCGGCCGAGGTTGTTCTCCACGATCGAGGCCCCGCCGCCGAGGAAATCGAAGCAAGCCGATCCCAGATCGAGCAGCGGCACGAGAGTCGAAGCCGACGGCGCGCCCGCGTGCATCTGGAAGACGAAGGCGCCCGGCGACAGAGGCGGCAGCTGCATGGTGGTCGCGATCGGCGCGGACACGGCGTGCTCGATCATTCTCGACGGGCCGCCCTGCGTGCCGTCGATGTACAGCACCGCCGACGACGCGTCCATCCCCTGGCATTCGGTGATCCCGGGCGCCATGCGGAGCATGAACACCATGGAAGCCGCGTTCTCGACGAGGGCGAGCCGACGCTCCCCGCCACCGGCCACGCTCGCGTACTCATCGATGCCGTTGATGAACGTGAACCCGGGCAGCGCCGGTGCGAGCAGATCCCAGGTCCGATCGCAGTAGCGATTGCAGTCCATCTGGCTGACCCGGTCGACGCCCCCGACCTGGATCGTCCCGCTCGAAGAGACGAGGGTCGCGCCACCGCAGAGCGAGGGGTCGGCCGCATCCCCGAGTCCGTTGCCAAAGGTGGCCGCGGCCGGCGGTCCGTAGCTGCAGATGACGTTTCGATTCGGCAGATCGAAGGTCGTGAACCAACCGGTCGCGAGGTCCTTGAACGTCAGCTGCTCGCCGCTCGCATGGTTGTCGATCACGCACGGACCCGCCAGCACCGCCGGCAGTGGGGACGTGGCGCCGGTCGGTGTTCCCCCGGGAAGCGACATCTCACGGACGAGAAGCCCCGCCGAATCCGTGATCCAGTACGTGCTCGCCGAGTTCGACACCGCGATGCCGGTCGCGGTCACCCCGGCGAGCGAAGGCTGCGCCCAGGACGACACGATGTTGCAGGACTCGTCGATACGCCAGACGCGGTGCGGGTCGAAGAGCTCCGAGACGAGGAACTCACGAGGGCTGGTGCCCGTGATCTCGTCCAGCCCGAAGAGCGCCGCCGAACCCGGGAGGGCGAGCGAGCACGCGACGGCCTCCCCGGCCGCGTACACCGGCTCGACCTTCACCGGCGAGTCCAGCAGGGCCCGGTGGACGGCATTCGACCGGGCCGCAGCCTCCGGCGCGAGGGCCATGCCCGCCACGAGGACGAGGACGAAGACGCCGCCGACCGACTCGAGAAGCCGGAGGAAACGGCCGAGCGCCGACGTCCGCTCCGAAACCGGGGGCGACGAGTGCACCGGAAGATACGTCGTCCGAAGCGCGTGGGGAACGGTGCGTGAGGGGTGGGGTACCGAATGCGAAGCGTAGGGTACCGGTGACGATTTGGTGACGCGCGCGTGAAACATGGTGACCTCCCTGGCGAAAAGCCGCAGGCGACCCCGAGGGGCCGCGGACCAAGGAGGGTCTTGGATACGTCGAGGATACCGCCTTCCGGTGTCGAACTCAAGCGTTCCCGGTCCGCGCGCCGAGCTCGATCGACGCGGCGAGATCGTCCGCCGGTGGTATCTCATTGCCGGTTTTCGAGTTGACCGGACGGGATCCTGGGGTAGTCTTCGAAAAGCTCCTCCCGCATGGATCGCATGACCGTGGTCTCGAGACGACGGTCCCCTCCACCGCGATCCCACCTTTCGGTCCTCTCCACCGGCACCTCACCCCGCCACGGAAAACCGAGCCCCACCAGCTGCGCGACGCAACGCTCGAACGCGTCCGCCCAACCGGATTCCCTCCTCGATGATCGACGACGTACGACCACGAGAGACCTCGAGCTCCAAGGGCCCCCGGTTCCGGTTGACAACGCGTCCGGGCACGGCCATACTGCGCGCTGGGGGCAAGTCTGTCGCCCGCCATCCCGGAGTCGCGAGCTTGCTACGTCACATCGCCCTCTTCCTCGTCCTGCTCGTCTTCTGGACGCTTCTGTCCGGACAGATCAACCCCGCCGAATCCCACGACCGCTACCTCATGCTCTGCGGCGTCGTATCGGCCGCGATCGGAACCTGGGCCGCCGCACGAGTGGGCTTCCTCTACGACGAAGGCGATGTCTTCGGCATCGCCCTACGCCAGATTCCTTACCTCGCCTGGTTGTTCGGGCAGATCTTCCTCGCCAACATCGAAGTCGCGAAGCGCGTGTGGCGGCGGAAGCTCGACGTCGATCCGGTGATGGTACGGATCCCGTATTCGCTCGACTCGAACCTCGCCACCGCCATCTACGGAAACTCCATCACGCTGACGCCCGGTACGGTCACCGTGATGATCGATGAGGACGCTCGCGAGATTCTCGTGCACGCGCTCGATAGCAAGAGCACGGGCGGTCTGCGCGCGATGCACGACCAAGTCAAACGGCTCGAGGGAGCCTCGAGCCCGGCCGCGACCTCTTCCGGAGGAAACGCCTCATGAGCCTCGACATCCCGACGCTCATCGCGGGCGCCATCATCCTGACCGGCGTCCTGCTCGTTCTGGTCCGCGCCTTCATGGGCCCGACGACCTACGATCGAATCCTGGCCTCGAACGCAATGGGCACGAAGACCGTGATCCTCGTCGCGCTCCTCGGCTTCATCACGCGCCGTCCCGAGTTCCTCGACATCGCGATCCTGTACGCGATCCTGAACTTCGTGGGGACGATCGCCGTGCTGAAGCTCGTGAAGCACCGGAGGCTCGGCTGATGAACCTCGTCCTCGACATTCTCGCGACCTTGTTCCTCGCGGGCGGATGCTTCTTCTCGTTCACGGGCGCGTTCGGCATCTGGCGCATGCCCGACTTCTTCACGCGCATCCACCCCGCGGGCAAAAGCGATACGCTCGGCGTGCTTCTCATCGCGTCGGGTCTTTTCATGCAGAACATCCGCTACGGCTACGGCTGGCTCGTCGGGGTCAAGCTGGTGCTCGTGGTGTTCTTCGTGTTCTTCACCGCGCCCGCGGCGACGCACGCCATCATCCAGGCGGCTCACCTCGACGGGCTGCGACCCTGGCGGCCGGAAGGATCGACCGAGGAGGCGAAGCCCCATGCTTGAGCTCTTCCTCATCGACGCCGCGCTGCTCTTCCTGGTCACGCTGACCGCGATCGCCGCCGTGTCCCTTCGCAATCTCGTCGCGGCGGTCATGATGCTGTCGATCTACAGTCTGCTCATCGCGCTCGTGTGGGTGAACAACGACGCCGTCGATGTCGCCTTCACCGAAGCCGCGGTCGGCGCCGGCATCTCGAGCATCCTGCTCCTCGGGACGCTCGTGATCGTCGGCAACCGCGAGAAGTCCTCGAAGATGGTCCACGCGCCGGCGCTCGCCGTCGTGGCGCTCACGGGCGCGGCACTCATCTACGGAACGCTCGATATGCCGGAGTTCGGCGACCCCAAGGCGCCCGTTCACAGCCACCCGATCGCCAAGCGATTCACCGAGCAAGACGTCGAGAAGGATCCGCGCGGCAAGAGCGGTTCTTCGCATGACGAGGCGGCTCACGACGACGCTCACGGTAGCGACGAAGCGCACGGGCACGACAAGCACGACGACAAGCACGACGACAAGCACGCGGCCGGTCACGGCGACGGGCATCACGGCGACGACTACTTCCACGGTCACGTCGACAACATGGTCACGTCCGTCATCGTCTCGTACCGCGCGTACGACACGCTGTTCGAGACCGCCGTCATCTTCACCGCGGGGCTCGGCATGATCCTGCTCCTGCGCGGCCGCCGCGGCTCCAGCGAAAGCGGAGGGATCCTGTGAGAGACCAGATGATCCTCCGCATCGTCGCGCGACTGAACATCCCCTTCATGGTGGTGTTCGGGCTCTACGTGATCACCCACGGCGAGATCGGTCCCGGAGGTGGATTCCAGGGCGGCGTGATTCTCGCCGCCGGCTTCCTGCTGTACGGCCTCGTCTACAGCGCGGAGGAGATGCGCAAGATCCTTCCGCGCCGGATCACGGACTTCGTCGCCGGGCTCGGCGTGCTCATCTACGCCGGCGAAGGCATCTTCGCGATGCTGAACGGCTACGAGTTCCTCGATCACACGTGGCTCATCCCGTCCGATCCGGGCGCGGCGGAGCCTTGGGGGATGACGATCGTCGAGTACGGCGTCGGACTCACCGTCGCCGCCGTCATGATCACCATCTTCAACGAGATCACCGAAGGCACGATTCCCGAGAGCACCGGGACGCACACCGGACCGTCATCCGGTAGCGAGCCCGTCCCCGAAACCCGGTCGGCGCACTAGGACGACTCCATGGGTCACTACAATTACTGGATCTGCGTCGTTCTGATGATGATCGGCTTCTACGCCGTCATCGCGAAGACGAACCTCGTCAAGAAGGCCATCGGTCTCGGACTCTTCCAGACCGGGATCTTCCTCTTCTACATCTCGATCGGAAAGATCGAAGGCGGAACGGCTCCGGTCGCGGTCCATGGGGATGCGCCGATCCGGTACTCCAACCCTCTGCCTCACGCCCTGATCCTCACCGCCATCGTCGTCTCGGTCAGCACGCTCGCCGTGGCGATGGCGATCATCGTCAACATCAAGGACGCCTACGGAACCATCGAGGAAGACGAGATCGGCGAGATGGAGGCCCGCGCCGAGCGCGCGAACGCTCCCGAGCCGGAGCTCGATCCCTCACCTTACGCGTCGGATCTCGCCCAGGAGGGCGCGACCCCTTCCCTCGCCCCGTGACGGCAATCCGCTCGAGCCGTACGGTTCGAGCCTGAGAGAGAACGCCTACGTTGGACGCTTTCCTCGAACGCAACCTACCCGCGCTGATCGTCGTCGTTCCGCTTCTCGGCGGAATCCTCTCGGCGATGCTCGGCAAGCGGCGCACCGGCTGGTGGATCGCGATGGGCGCTTCGGCGCTCGTGCTCGCGGGCTGCCTCGAGCTACTCGCCCGCGTGCTCGCCGCGCCGGGCGGCCGGATCGAGTACCTGATGAGCAACTGGCCGGTGCCCTACGGCATCGCCTTCGCCATCGACTCGCTGAACGGCGCCGTCCTCGTGATCATCGCGGCGATCGGCGCCGTGGTCACCCTCTACGCCCGCGAGAGCATCCGCCACGAGATCCCGGAAGAGAAGCACTCCTTCTTCTGGGGCATCTGGCTGTTCTGCCTGACGGGCCTCCTCGGCATCACCATCACCGGGGACGCTTTCAACCTCTACGTGCTTCTCGAGATCTCGTCCCTCGCCACGTACACGCTGGTCGCGATGGGCAAGTTCCGCGAGCGGCGCGCGCTCACCTCGAGCATCAACTACCTCGTGCTGGGTACGATCGGCGCGAGCTTCATCCTGCTCGGTATCGGATACCTCTACTCGATCACCGGCACGCTCAACATGGGCGACATGGCCACTCGCCTGCAGGAGATCTACGCGACCTGGGGCACCGACGCACCGATGTACAAGCGGGCGACGGTCACCGGTTTCGCCTTCCTGATGGTCGGACTCAGCCTGAAGCTCGCGCTCTTCCCGCTGCACGGCTGGCTGCCGAACGCGTATACGTACGCGCCCTCGGCCGTGTCGGCCCTGCTCGCCGCCACCGCCACGAAGGTCGGCGCCTACATCGCGATCCGTTTCCTCTACACGATCGTGGGGACCGGGTTCGCGTTCAGTCCCGAGATCCCGACCGACAAGCTGCTGATGGTCTCGGCGTCGCTCGCCATCCTGATCGGATCGTTCATCGCGCTGCGACAGCGAAACCTCAAGCGCATGCTCGCCTTCTCGAGCCTCGCGCAGATCGGCTACATCACGCTCGGCATCGCGCTGGCCAACCCGGAAGGGCTGGCGGGCGCGGTCGTCCATCTGTTCAATCACGCCCTCACGAAGGGCGGCATGTTCCTCGCGCTCGGCATCGTCGTCTACCGCATGGGCGGCTCGTCGATCGACGACCTGCGCGGGCTCGGCCGCAAGCTCCCGATCACCATGGCCGCGTTCACCGCGGGCGGGCTCGGGCTGATCGGCGTGCCGCTGACCGCCGGCTTCATCTCGAAGTGGTACCTCGTCGGTGGCGCGCTGCAGGCGGGACGCCCCGAGCTGGCGATCGTCATCCTCGTCGGATCGGTGCTCGCGCTCGCCTACGTGTGGAAGATCGTCGAGGTGATCTACTTCCAGGAACGTCCCGAGGGCGCCGTCGCGGTTCGTGAGGCCCCGCTGTCGATGACGATCCCGACGGTCCTGCTCATCGGCGCGAGCCTCTACTTCGGCATCGACGCCACGACGTCCGCTTCGGTCGCGCAGAGTGCCGCGGAAGCCCTGATTCAAGGAGCCGCGCGATGACGCCACAGCTCACGCTGCTTCTGACGATGATCGTTCCGCTCGTCGGCGCGATGGGCATCCTCGTGTGCCGCCGCCTGCCGAACCTGCGCGAGGCCGTCACGCTCACGACGGCCGTCGCGGTGTTCGGTCTCGTCCTGAAGCTCTACGGCACGGCGCTCTCGGATGAGGTCGTCCGCCTCACGCTGCTCGAGATCATGCCCGGCATCCCGCTGTCGTTTCACCTCGAACCGCTCGGGATGGTCTTCGCGCTCGTCGCGTCGGGCCTCTGGATGCTCAACTCGATCTACTCGATCGGCTACATGCGCGGGAACAGCGAGAAGCACCAGACTCGATTCTACTTCTGCTTCCCCCTCGCCATCGCGAGCGCCATGGGCATCGCGTTCTCGTCGAACCCGCTGACGATGTTCGTCTTCTACGAGACGTTGACGCTCTCGACCTATCCGCTCGTCACGCACAAAGGCTCGCCCGACGCCGTCCGCAACGGCCGGACGTATCTCGGCGTGCTCCTGACGACGTCGGTGTGTTTCCAGCTCCTCGCCGTCGTGTGGATCTACTCGCTCACGCTCGGCCCCTCGCCGGCGATCGAGAGCGCCGAGTTCACGGCGGGCGGCATCTTCAAGCAGGCTCTCGCCTCGGATGCGCTCGGTCCGAGCGTCCTCGGGCTGCTGTTCTTCCTGTACATCTACGGCCTCGGCAAGGCCGCGATCATGCCGGTCCACAAGTGGCTGCCCGCCGCGATGGTGGCACCCACGCCGGTCAGCGCCTTCCTGCATGCGGTCGCGGTCGTCAAGGCCGGTGTCTTCTGCGTGATCAAGGTCGTCGTCTACGTGTTCGGCGCGGTCACCATGAAGGAGATCGGCGGTGGCGACTGGCTCGTGTACGTCGCCGGCGCGACGATTCTGGCCGCATCGCTGATCGCGCTCTTCCAGGACAACCTGAAGCGTCGCCTCGCGTTTTCCACGGTGAGTCAGCTCTCGTATATCGTCCTCGGTGCGGCGCTGATGACACCGCTCTCGATCCTCGCGGCGACGATGCACATCGCCGCGCACGCGCTCGGCAAGATCACGCTGTTCTTCGCGGCCGGCTCGATCTACACGGCCGCGCACAAGACCAAGGTCAGCGAGCTCGACGGAATCGGCCGACGGATGCCCGTCACCATGGCGGCATTCGCGATCGGCACCCTCTCGATGATCGGCGTGCCTCCCGCCGCCGGGTTCATCAGCAAGTGGTTCCTCCTCGGCGGAACCGGCGAGTCGATTCGCATCGCCGCCAGCGGCGCCAAGGGCCCGGAGGTCTTCACGCTCATCGTGATCATCGGGTCGACGCTGCTGAACGCCGCCTACTTCCTCCCCATCGTTTACCGCGCGTTCTTCCGGCCGCTGCCGCCCAACCCCGGCAAGAGGCATGGCGAGGCCCCCTGGCCGATCGTAGCCGCCCTCGCCGGAACCGCCACGGCCACCCTCGCCTTCTTCGTCTATCCCGAGCCGGTCCTGGCTCTCGCACGCGCCGTTCAGCAGGTAGTCGTATGAACCTCGAAGACCCACGCATCATCCGCCGATTCTGGATCGGCGGCATCGCCCTTCTCGTTCTCGTCTGCGCCGCGGACGCCCTCGTCCACCACCACGCGCACTTCGAGCACGACGGCATCACGATCGACACCCTCCCCCTCTTCTTCCCGCTGTTCGGCTTCCTCTCCTGCGTCGCCCTGGTCGCCTTCTCCAAGACCCTCGCGGTGGCGCTGAAGCGAAAAGACACCTACTACGATGACCCACCTGGCGACTAGCTGTCCCCCCGCCCTCGTCCTGCTGGCCGGGGCAGCCCTCCTACCGTTCGTCCGGGGTCGTGCGCGTCATGTCGTCGCGCTCGTGCTTCCGGTGCTCGCCCTCGCTCTCTCCTGGCTGGCCATCCGCACGCTCGGTGGCACCGGGGGGCTCGGCGTCGAGATGCCGTTCCTCGGACAGACGCTGCAGCCGATCTTCGTGCACGGACCGACGCCCGTCTTCGCGACCATCTTCTGCCTGATGGTCTTCGGGGGCGTCGTCTTCGCGATGAACCAGAAGCGCACCATCGAGCTGCCTGCGGCATTCGTCTACGCCGGCGGCGCGCTCGGCGTCGTCTTCGCCGGCGACTGGATCACGATGTTCGTCTTCTGGGAGGTGATGACCCTCGGCTCGACGATCATCCTTTGGAGCGCGCGGTCCTCGGACTCGTTCCGCGTCGGGATGCGCTACTTCGGCGTCCACGCGTTCGGCGGCGTGCTCCTCGTAATGGGCATCGTGCTGCACGTGATGACCCAGATCCAGGCCGGTGCGGCGAATCCGCTCGCCTTCGCGGCCATCCCGGATCTGATCACCGGATGGACGCACCTCGGCTGGGACAACCTCCCGGCGTGGATGATCCTGGTCGGCATGCTCGTCAACGCCGGAGCCCCGCCCTTCAGCGCGTGGATCGGCGATGCCTACCCCGAAGCCTCCGAATCGGGAACCGTGTTCTTGTCGGCCTTCACCACGAAGACGGCCGTCTTCACGTTGATGATCGCCTTCGCGGGGACACCCGTCCTGATCTACGTCGGTCTGTACATGGCGCTCTACGGAATCGTGTACGCGATCCTCGAGAACGACATGCGCCGCATCCTCGCCTATTCGATCGTGAACCAGGTCGGGTTCATGGTCGTCGGGATCGGCATCGGAACCGAGCTCGCCCTGAACGGCGCCACCGCCCACGCCTTCGCGCACATCATCTACAAGGCCCTGCTGCTGATGTCGGCCGGATCGGTGCTCTACGCGACCGGCAAGAAGAAGTGCACGGAGCTCGGCGGCCTGTGGCGCACGATGCCGGTCACGATGTGGTGCGGCATCATCGGGGCGCTCGCGATCTCCTCGTTCCCGCTGACGTCGGGCTTCACCACCAAGACGATGATCGCGGCCTCGGCGACCGAGCTCGCGCACACGCTCGGCGAGTCCGGACTCCCGCACAAGCACCTGCTTTGGACCTGGTTCCTGCTCGAGGCGGCCTCCGCGGGGGTCTTCCTTCACGCCGGCATCAAGTTCCCGTGGTTCGTCTTCTTCCAGAAGGATCGCGGTTTGCGTCCCGCCGAAGTGCCCTGGAACATGCGCGCGGCGATGATCGGTTTCGCGGGACTGTGCCTGTTCCTGGGCGTCTTCCCGGGACTGCTGTACAGCATCCTCCCGCACCCCGCCGCGGCCCATGCCTTCGGCGCCCACGTGTACGACGGAGCGCATCTCGTGGCCATGCTGCAGATGTTGCTGTTCGCGGGCCTCGCGTTCTTCCTCCTGCTGCCGATGCTCAAGCGAACGCGAACGCTCACGCTCGACACGGACTGGCTCTACCGGCGCGCCTTCCCGCTGTTCTGGCGGAAGATTGTCGTACCGGCCTATCGCAGCATGGAAACGACCACGATCGTCGATCCGGAGACCGCCCGCCCGAAGCCCAAGATCTCGGTCGCCGCGACCTGGGCCGTCAGCTACCCCGTGCTGATGATCGCGATGATGCTTCTCGCCTACCTGGTCGTCTACCTGAAGGCCTAGTCGGCGCGACCGGCGCCGCTTGTCGGTAGGAATCGCGAACGGTAGAGTCTTCTCGTATGAAGACGCTGATCGCGATCATCGTGCAGCATTTCCGAACCCCCTCGGGGAAGCGCGACCTGAAGATCCTCTTCCGGTACTTCCTCGCGCTCGCCGCGGTGGTCGCGCTCTACAGCGCCGTCTTCCACTTCCTGATGGCGCGGGAAGGCCAGGAGTTCAGCTGGGTGACCGGTTTCTACTGGACCTTCACCGTGATGTCGACCCTCGGGTTCGGCGACATCACCTTCCAGAGCGACATCGGGCGAATCTTCTCAATCCTCGTGCTCCTGTCGGGAACCGTCTTCCTTCTCGTTCTGCTGCCGTTCATCTTCATCGAGTTTTTCTACGAGCCGTGGATGGCGTCGCACCAGAAGGCCCGCGTGCCGCGGACGGTCCCTCCGGACGTCACCGGGCACGTGATCCTGACGCAGTTCGGAACGACGGGCCGCGCGCTGATCGAGAAGCTGAAGAAGTACCAGTACCCCTATGTGCTCCTGACCCCGCGGATCGACGAGGCCATCAAGCTGATGGACGAAGGCGTGCGGGTGGCCGTCGGCGACTACCACGACCCGAACACCTACAAGCGGCTCCGCATCGACGACGCAGCGCTCGTGTTCACGAGCTGCACGGACGTCATCAACAGCAGCGTGGCCTTCACCGCACGAGGAATGAACTCGAACGTCCCGATCGTCGCCACTGCGCGTGACGCCGCGTCCTTCGACATCCTCGAGCTCGCCGGATGCTCGCGTGTCCTGAGCCTGAGCCGCCTCACCGGGGAAGCCCTCGCACGACGCACGTGCGGAGGGTCCGATGTCGCCCACGTGATCGGCGAGCTCGACGAGCTCCTCATCGCCGAGGCCAACGCGATCGAGACGCCGTTCGTCGGGCAGACCATCCGCGAGCAGAAGATCCGCGAGATGTCCGGCGTGACGATCGTCGGGCTGTGGGAGCGCGGCCACTTCGACATCGCTCGCCCCGAGACCGAGATCCGCGACACGACCGTGCTGGTGCTCGCCGGCTCGCGCGAGCAGCTCGCGCGATTCAACGAGGCCTGCGGCGACGGCAAGCAGGACGTGAAATCGGCGCCCGTCATCATCATCGGGGGCGGCCGCGTGGGGCGCACGACAGCCCAGGCCCTGACCGAGCGCGGGCTCGACTGGCGCATCGTCGAGCCGCTCGCCGACCGCGTGCGAGACCCGGCGAAGTACATCGTGGGCTCAGCCGCCGATCTGAAGACCCTCAAGAAGGCGGGGATCGAGAATACGCCCGCCGTGATCATCACCACCCGCGATGACGACACCAACGTCTACCTGACCATCTACTGCCGGATGCTGCGCCCCGACGTCGAGATCATCAGCCGGACATCACAGGAGCACAGCGTCCCGACGCTTCACCGCGCGGGCTGCGAGTTCGCGATCTCCTACGCCTCGATGGGGGCGAACGCCGTCTTCAACCTGCTCCGCCGTACCGACCTCCTGATGGTGGCGGAGGGGCTCGACGTCTTCAAGATGGAGGTGCCGGTCGAGCTCGAGGGGAAGACGATTCGCGAGACGACGCTTCGGCAGCGCACCGGCTGCACGATCATGGCGATCGACCGGAACTCCTCGACCCTCATCAACCCCTCTCCGGACGAAGTCCTCGAGGCGGGTGCGCAGATCGTTCTGATCGGCACGGTCGAGTCCGAGACGCGGTTCCTCGAGCTCTATGCGACGGGAACGCGGGCGATGAAGGCGAAGAAGTAGCGAGAAAAAGCCTGCGATCGTGCGCTTTCGCAAGCCTGTCCGGCGCCGTCAGTTAGCTCTCTGCACCAAATGAGAGAACTCTCATCCGACGTTCACGAGCCTTTAATCGCCAACGCCTAAGATACGGACGTTCGCGGATCCTGGGGGGTTACGTGGATGGTCGGCGCTGAGCGAGACGCACACCGCCGGCGGAGACGAGGTGAGTTCCGTGGCCGGTACTCAACCAGAAAAGTAGCTCATCTGTAGCCCGGACGAGTCGGATTTCAGGAGGATCCGACAAGATTCGTCCACCTGGGCGTCGGCCTGGACCGACGCCGCCTCGATCGACGCCGGGTTTGTCCCGCCCCGCCCCCTCTCTCCCGTATCCCACGGAATCTCCGCCTCGATCGTCCCACGAAGACCTGCAACGGAGAAATGAGAGGGGTAACTGTCATGAAGCAATTGCTGTCCCGGCGCTGGGCGCTGCGGGCCGCCGTAGCCCTCGGGCTCGTAGTGGCGGCTTCCGTCGGCGTGCGCGCCATCATCGTGAACGACCCACTGGTCCCGACACACCATCCCTCGCCGCTCGAAGAGCGTACGCTCCTCGCGGATGAGCTGGGTGTCGCGACCCTCCACGTGGACCAGGCCGATCTCTTGCAGATGGTCCTCGACGGCGACGACTTCGGCGCCTTCGACACGGCCTTCACCCTCGGTGACCTCCACTTCGGCGTTCCGTTCACCGCCGTCGACGGCAGTGGTGCCAACGTCGGTGAAGGGCTTCGCTACAGCCGAATCCCGCGCGCGGACCTCGCCGGCGCCGACGAGTGGGCGAACCACAACCCGCCGCGAGCGACGGGCCCGAACGGAAACGCCTGCTCCGAATGCCACAACAAGCCGTTCGAAGACGGCGCCGGTGGCCCGATGGCGGTCGTGCACCGCGACCCGCTCCACAGCAGCGACATGGGTCAGATGATCACGCGCACCCCGCCCCACATCTTCGGATCGGGCGCGGTCCAGCTGCTCGCCGAAGAGATGACCAAGGAGCTCCGCAAGATCCGCCGCGATGCGGTTGCGGAAGCCAACAACACGGCGACGGACGTGACCGTCCCGCTCGTGACCAAGGGTGTCGACTACGGAACCCTGACCGCCCGCCCGGGCGACACGAACCAGACCGTCGATACGTCGGGTGTGGTCGGCGTCGATCCGGACCTCGTCGTTCGAGCGTTCGGCTGGAAGGGTGTGAACGCCTCGCTCCGCGACTTCAACCGTGGCGCGATGCACAACGAGCTCGGCATGACCCCGACCGAACTGGTCGGCGTCGGTGTCGATTCGGACGGCGATGGCGTCGTCAACGAGATGACCGTCGGTGACATCACGGCCCTGACCGTCTACAACGCCGCTCAGGCCCGCCCGACGACCATGACGGAACTGTCGGACTTCGGTCTCATGCCGGCGCTCCCGGCCGCGTCCCGTGATGCGATCGAGCGCGGCAACCAGCGTTTCCGCGACATCGGTTGCGCGACCTGCCACATCGAAGAGTTCACGCTCGGCGATGTGATCTATCGCGAGCCGAGCTCCACCCGTCCGTTCCGCGACGGCAACAACTTCCCGAGCGGTGAGAGCCCGCTCGCCGCAGGACTCGACCCGGCCAACCCGGTGTCCTTCGACATCACGGCCGACATCATCGACAACCTCGTATTCCTCGATAGTGGCGCCATCTTCGGTATGGGCAACTTCGAAACGGATGCGGACGGCAACGCGATCGTGCGCCTCTTCGGCGACATGAAGCGCCACGACATGGGCCCGGGCCTCGCCGAGAACATCGACGAGATCGGAACCGGTGCCTCCGTCTGGCTGACCGAGCCTCTCTGGGGCGTCGGATCCACCCCGCCGTACATGCACGACGGCCGCGCCACCACGCTGACCGAGGCGATCCTCGAGCACGGTGGTGAAGGTCAGGCCTCGAAAGACGCCTTCGAGGCGCTCTCGATGGCCGACAAGGCCGACCTGATCGCGTTCCTCAACAACCTCGTCCTGATGAAGATGTAATTCAAAACCACAGCGTCCCGGTCGAAAGGCCAGGGCGCCGAGAGATAAGGGGTACCTACAATGAGACAGAAGTTTTCGCGGCGCTGGACGCTGCGGGTCACCGCCGCCCTCGGGCTGGTGGTAGCCGCGTCCTTCGGCGTCAACGCCATCATCATGAACGAGCCGCTCGTTCCGGCACTCCATCCATCGCCGCTGGAAGAGCGCTCGCAGATTCTCGCCGGATTCCAGATCGGTCCCGATCCGGAAGAAATCCGGAACTCGCTTCACGTCAGCCAGGCCGAGCTCACGCAGCTCAACCGAGACGACGAAGATGGCGACAAAGCGTACGAGCTCGCCTTCGAGCTCGGCGACGTCGCGTTCGGCGTCCCCTGGACGGCCGTCGACGGGAGTGGCGCCAACGTCGGTGAGGGACTTCGCTACACCCGCATGCCGCGCGCCGACCTCAACGGTGCGACGGAGTGGGCGAGCCACTTCCCGCCGCGATCGACCGGCCCGAACGGCAACTCGTGCGCCGAGTGCCACAACCTGCCGGCGGAAGAC
>CAZQZX010000145.1:0-17903 GCA_964597885.1 uncultured Planctomycetota bacterium | reverse complement strand
CCTGCACCTGCAAACCGAAGACCACGCCGTCATCGACTGGGACCGGCTGGCTGAGCGTGGAGTGGATGCCGGGCGGATCGCTGCTCGTGCTCGCTCCCCATGCCGACGACGACATCCTCGCGACCGGCGGACTGATCCGTGTCCACGTCGAGCGAGGGGATCGCGTCCGCGTCCTGTTCCTGACGGACGGGAGCCGCGGGGGCTTTCGCACCGAGGTCGACCGCGAGTACGTGGCGCTTCGCGAGCGCGAGGCGAGGGCCGGCCTCGCGGAGCTCGGCGTCACCGACGTCGGCTTCCTCGGCCATCCGGATCAGGGGCTTCTCGGGGCGGAGGAAGAGCTCGGCGGGCAGATCGCCGGCGAGCTTCTGACGTTCCGCCCGGACCTCGTGACGGTGACCTCGCCGTTCGAGGTGCACCCGGATCATCTCGCGGCGGGAGCGGCACTCGCTCGCGCGCTCGACGCCGTCGAGCTCGACCCGCGCGTACTCCTGGTCGAGATCGGGGCGCCCTGCGTCGCGAACTGGATCCTCGACATCAGCGGAGGCGACCTGATGGAGCGCAAGAAGCGCGCCCTGGCCTGCCACGCGAGCCAGCTCGCGGATGCCGACTTCGAGGACAAGATGCTGGGCCTCAATCGATACCGAACCGTCAACTGCGGCGAACGCACCGTCATCTACGCCGAGGCGTACCTGGAGCTGCGATCCGCCGACCTCGCGCCGCTCGTCGGAAGCTTGCGACACCTGCTTCCCCTCGTCGAGAGAGCGCGGCCGTCGGCGACGTGGCCCGCCGAGCAAGGTTGAAACGAGCCATGTCCGACAACCCGTGGGCCGCGAGCGCGGTCATCAGCTCCTGGAACAAGATCGAGGATGTCCGCAAGAACCTCGATGCACTGCGCAAGCAGAAGCTCCCGTTCGACGAGATCGTCCTCGTGGACAACGCGTCCGACGACGGCACCGCCGAGATGGTCCGCCGTGACTATCCCGAGGTCAAGCTCGTGGTCATGCCGCACTCGCAGTACGGGGCGTGCGAGACGTTCAACCTCGGGTTCTCGACGGCGCAGTACCCGCTCGTCGCGATCCTCGACGACGACGTCGTGCTGCCGCCGGAATGGCTCGAGACGCTCGTCGCGAAGTTCAAGGCCGAGCCCGAGACCACGGCGATCCTCTCGACCAAGGTCGTGGAGCCCGAGATGCCGGACTGGTTCAAGGACCACCCGGAGGTGAACCGCGAGAAGTTCATGGGCACGTTCCGCGGCTGCGGCTCGCTCGCGCGGCACGAGGTCATCGAGAAGGCCGGCTACTACGACGAGAAGTTCTTCATCTACGGCAACGAGCGTGACCTGACGGCGCGCGTGCTGAACCTGGGCTATCGCGTGAAGCAGGTTCCCGAGGTCGTGACGTTCCACGGGACGCCGTTCGGGATGAAGATGGGCAAGCGCAGCCTCTACTTCCACGTCCGCAACCTTTGGTGGTTCCTCTTCAAGTACGTGCCCGTGTCGCAGATCATCGGGTTCTGGTTCGGCCTCGTGTTCGGGGGGCTCTTCAAGAAGAAGAAGTCCGGCGACGCGAAGTCCGAAGGCGTGGGCGCGATCGGCGCGGCCAAGAACGTCTTCGGGACGAAGGGCGGCGTGTGGATCGTGTTCAAAGCGACCTTCCATGCGTTCCTCGGAATCGGCCACTGCCTCAAGCATCGCAAGGTGTGCAAGGCGGAGGACTTCTCGCTGCCGGATCATTGAGAGGCGCCGGATGGAAGAGGTCACCGTCGCCATCACGAACTACAACGGGGTCGAGCATCTGCCGCACTGCATCGAGGCCGTGCGCGCGCTCGACTACCCGCGCTACTCGCTCCTCGTCGTCGACAACGCTTCGACCGACGGCAGCGTGGCGCTGCTTCGCGAACGGTACCCCGACGTCCGTCTGATCGAGCTCGAGGAGAACCGCGGGCCGGGGCCGGCGCGAAACGCCGCGCTGCGGGAAGCGACCACCGATCTCGTCTTCTGCATCGACAACGACGCGGTCCTCACGCCCGCCTGCCTGACGAAGCTCGTGAAGGCGCTGCGGGCCGACGAGCGCGTCGTCGCCTGCCAGCCGCGCGTGGTCTACGACCTCGACCCCGACCGGATCCACTACGACGGCGGCGAGGTCCACTTCCTCGGCATGTGCAGCCTCTGGAACTTCCGCGAGCCGGTCGCGGATTGCGCTCCGGAGACGAAGGCGTGCGACATCCTCATCGCCGTCGCGATCCTGTTCGATCGCACGAAGCTCGAGCGGGACGACCGTTTCGACGAGGAGTTCTTCATCTTCTTCGAGGATCAGGAGCTCGCGCATCGCCTTCGGCTGAAAGGGCATCGCATCCTGATCGTGTCGGGCGCGCGGGTACGGCATCGCGAGGGGACGGCCGGCGTGTCGTGGCGCCCGGGGGGAACCCTCACCGATCGCCGCGCGTACTTCTTCACGCGGAACCGATGGATGCTCATCGGAAAGAACTACGCGACGCGGTCGCTGGTGGTGCTCGCTCCCGCGCTTCTCGCGTACGAGGCCGTGTGGATGCTGTTCCTCACGAGCAAAGGGCGGCTCGGCTCGTACGTGCGGGGCATCCGGGACGCGCTTCGCGCCCGGCCTCGCATCCGGGAGGAGCGCCGACGCATCCAGCAGTCGCGCCAGCTGCGCGATCGCGATATCCTCGCGGGAGCACGGCTGACGTTTGCGGTTCCGAAAACCGACAAGCCGCTGCAGAGCCTCATCGTGGCGATCATGAACGCGTTCTTCAAGGGATACTGGCGTTGCGTGCGGTTCCTCGTCTAGCGGAGATTCACGGAATGGCGCCGAGCGTCGCCGTCATCGTGCTCAACTGGAACGGCGGAGAGGACACTCCCCGGTGTCTGGAGTCCGTGCGTACCCAGGATCACGAGGGCGTACAGGCGATCGTCGTCGACAATGGCTCGACCGACGGCTCCGCCGACGCCGTGAGCGCCGACTTTCCCGAGGTCACGCTGATCCGCAACGAGAAGAATCTCGGCTACTGCGAGGGCAACAACGTCGCGCTCGATCGGGTGCTCGACGGCGGGGCGGACTACGTCCTTCTCCTGAACAACGACGCGGTGCTCGACGAGGGCACGGTATCCGAGCTCGTTCGCGTGATGGAAAGCGACCCGCGCATCGGGATCGCCGGGCCGCGTATCCGCATGGGGGGCGACGAGTCGAGGATCTGGTCGGCGGGCGGCGATCTGTTCGTGCGCGAGAACGTCGGGCGCCTGCGCGGAAAGAACGAGCCGGACGGACCGGCCTTCGACCGGCTCGAGGACGTGGACTTCGTCACGGGCTGCGTCATGATGGTGCGCGTGGACCTGCTGCGCGAGATCGGCCTGTTCGACCCCGACTACTTCGCGTACATCGAAGACATCGACCTCTGCGTGCGCGCGCGCAAGGCCGGCCGACGCGTCGTCTACGTGCCGACGGCGGGCGCGAGCCATCGCGAGTCGTCGTCGAGCGGCGGTGGTTACACGGCGCTTCGCAAGTACTGGATGGGACGAAACTCGGTGCTGTACCTCAAGCGCCACGGGAGCGCGCGCGATTGGAGCGGCTTCTTCGTGTTCTCGATCCTGGCGCTTCCGGTCGTCCTCATCCGCGAGAGCGTTCGCGGCAATGCGGGCTCGGTGCTGGCGAAGGCGAGCGGGATTCTCGACGGCTTCCTCGGGCGACGGAGGACGGTCGAATGAAGATCCTCCAGGTCGTCCATCTCTTTCTTCCTCGGCACAAGGGCGGGGTCGAGGTCTACACGGACCTCCTCGTTCGCGAGCAGGCGCGCAAGCACGAGGTCGCGCTGTACCACACGGAGCATCAGCCCGGCGAGGAACCGTATCGGCTGGAGCGCCGCGAGCGCGACGGCGTGAAGATCTACGAGGTCATCAACAACAAGTCCTACGGTTCCTTCGAGGAGAGCTACCACAACGAGGCGCTCGAGCGGCGCTTCGCGGAGGTGCTCGACGAGTTCCGTCCGGATGTCGTGCACCTGCAGCACCTGCTCTTTCATTCGCTCGGCTACACACGCATCGCACGGGAGCGCGGGATTCCGGTGGTGTTCACGCTGCACGAGTACTGGCTCATTTGCCTGAGGGACGGACAGATGATCCTGCCCGATCTCTCGCGATGTCCGTTGCCGGCCGCGACGGATTGCGCGCGATGCGCGGCGCTCGGACGCGAGTCGGCGTCGACTCTCGAACGGGTCGGCGATCGCGTCGTGCGAAGCATGAAGCGTCTGACGGGCGTCGACCTTTGGCCGCTGCTTCGAAGCGCCCGCATCAAGAGCCCGTACTTCGTGAAGCGCCTGATGGGTTGGGCTCCGGGGAAGAAGGACGATCGCTCGAGCGGACCTGCCGACGCAGCGCACGTCGCGCGCGTCGAGCAGCGGTGGAAAGCCGTGCGTGCGGCCCTCGAGGACGTCGACCTGCTCATCGCGCCGTCGCCGTTCCTGCGCGAGATGTTCCTCTCCTTCGGCGTGCCCGAGGAAAAGATCGTCTTCTCGGACTACGGCTTCGACACGTCACGCTTCGGCGAACGCTCCGAGCGGAAGCGCGCGGCCGACGCGCCGATCCGGTTCGGCTTCGTCGGTAGCATCATCCCGGTGAAGGGAGTGCACGTGGCCGTCGAAGCTTTCCGCGGGATCGATCCCGCCCGCGCCGAGCTGGTCGTCCACGGCTCGTCGGGGCATCGCCCGGACTACCACCAGGAGCTGGTGTCGAGCGCCGCCGGACATCCGATCCGGTTCGCGGGCGAGTTCGACAACCGGCGCATCGCCGAGATCCTGGGCGAGCTCGATGTCCTGATCGTGCCGTCGGTCTGGTACGAGAACTCGCCGCTCACCATCCACGAAGGCTTCCTAGCGGGAATCCCCGTGATGACGTCGGATCTCGGCGGCATGAAGGATCTCGTCCAGGAAGGCCGAAACGGCTTCCTCTTCCAGCCCGGGGACGCTGCCGATCTGCGCCGCCGCGTCGAGGAGATCCTCGAGCGCCCGGAGATACTCGACGAGATCCGCTCGAAGGAGACGCGCGTCAAGACGATCGCCGAGAACGCGACCGAGCTCGAGGAGATCTACGACCGACTGGTTCCCGTCGGCGGGGGAGGTGCCTCTTGAAGATCCTTCACGCCATCCACGGATTCATGCCCGAGTACGAGGGCGGCACCGAGCTCTACGTGCAGGCGCTGGCCCGGGGCCTCGTCGAGAAAGGCCACCAGTCCGCGATCCTCGCCGGCTCGGGGCACACGCGCGCGAACGAGGTCCTCGAATCGGAGGACGTCGAGGGGCTTCGCGTCTTCCGGCTGCATCGATCGGGGGGCTTCTTCCACGAGGAGTGGGGTCAGTCGTACTCGGCCGCGGTCGACGCACTGTTCGATCGCCTGCTCGAGAACGAGTGCCCGGATCTCCTGCATGTCCATCACTGGAAGCGACTGTCGAGAAGCCTGGTGGCGCGGGCGCGTCGGTTCGGGATCCCGTCGGTGATCACGTTTCACGACCTGTGGAGCACGTGCGCACGGGACTTCCGCATGCGCGACGGCACGCTGTGCGAGGCGCGCTTCCTCGACGTCGAGTGCGAGACCTGCGTGACGCGGGCGAACTGGCAGTCGGACGGCGAGGTCCGCGGCGCCCTCGAGGAGTACGCGCGCGATCTCGCCGATGAGCTGCGCCTCGCGTCGGCGATGACGGCGCCGTCGATCGCGCACCGGGACCGCGTGGCCGACCTCCACGGGATCGACCGCGAGCGCATCCAGGTGATGCCGCTCGCTCCGGTGCGCAAGCTCGAGGCGGGCTCCCGTCCCGCCGAGCCGGGATTCCCCAAGGCGCCGCTTCGGATCGGGCACTGGGCGCACATGAACTACGTCAAGGGCTCGCACGTCCTGCTCGAGGCGATCGGCAAGCTTCGCGGGAAGGACCGCGTCGAGGTCCACGTCTACGGGGGCTTCGTGACCCCCGAGTACGAGGCTCGCCTGCGGGGGCTCGCCGAGGGGCTTCCGGTGACGTTTCACGGCCCGTTCGGCCCGTCGGATCTCGAGGGGGCGCCGCTCGACATCGCGGTCGTGCCTTCGGTGACGGCCGAGTCGTTTTCGTTCGTGATCGACGAGGCGTTCGATCTGGGGCTTCCGGTGCTCGGCTCGGATCTCGGCTCGCTTCCGGAGCGGATCGGGGGGGCCGGAGCCTCGTTCCCGGTGGGGGACGCCGCCGCGCTCGCGGATCGGATCGACGGAATCCTCGAGGAACCGGGGCGTCTCGACCGATATCGTCGTTGCTTGCCGACCGAGCGCGTGCGTCCGGGGGATCACGTGGCGGCGATGGAGGCGATCTACGAGAAGGCCAAGGCCTCGGCGCTGCCGGGGCCCCCGGTCGACGATGCCGCGCGCCACGCCGCGCGGCTGGTCCAGGCCACCGAGCAGCTCGAGGAGCGGCGGGTGAGCCTGCTGGACCTCGAAGCCCGGGCGGAGTATCTTACCGCGAAAATCTGGAAGCTCGAGTGCGACCTCGCCGAGGCCCGCGAAGAGCTGCGGCTCGAACGCGAAAAGACCGGCACGAAAGCACCCGAGGACGACCCCTCATGAAGATCCTGCAGGTCATCCACGACTTCTTGCCCGGCCACAACGCCGGCAGCGAGATCTACACGTACAACCTGTCGCGTGAGCTCTCGAAGCGGCACGACGTGGTGATCTTCTGCACCGAATGCGTTCCCGAACGATCGCAGTACGACCTCTACGAGCGCGAGTTCGAGGGGCTGCACATCTACGAGGCGGTCCACAACCAGGCCTTCAAGAGCTTCGAGGAAACCTACGTCGATCCGGAGATGGAGCGGCTGTTCAAGGGGATCCTCAAGAAGGAGAAGCCGGACATCATCCACGTGCAGCACCTCCAGTACCATTCGATGGGGTACATCCGCGAGGCGCATCGCAACGGGATTCCGGTTCTTTTCACGCTCCACGAGTATTGCCTGCAGTGCCCGCGCAAGGGGCTCATGCTGCGCGAGGATCTTTCGCTGTGCCCGTCGATCGAGGTGGACCGTTGCGCGAGCTGTCTCGCGTCCGACTCGATGAACCCCGTCATCCGGAGCGAGAAGCGATTCCGTTTCGACGAGTGGGTGAAGGCGCACATTCCGGGACGACTGCGGCGCATGGTCACGAAGCGGCTCGTGAAGTACGGCATCACCAAGCCGCCGGTCGAGCCGAAGCAGGAGCCGAGCCGCGACTACGCCGCCGAGATCCAGACGCGCCGCGATCGCATCCTCGAGGCGTGCGCGGAGGTCGATCTGTTCATCGCGCCGTCGAAGTTCCTGCGGCAGCAGTTCATCGACTTCGGCATCGATCCGGACCGCATCCGGTTCTCCGACTACGGCTTCGTCGACGAGGGCTACCGCGATCACCCGCGCGTTCCGTCCGACAACGTTCGCTTCGGATTCGTGGGGACGCTCGTCGAGTTCAAGGGCGCGCACCTGATCCTCGAGGCGTTCCGCGATCTCCCCGAGAGCGGCGTCGAGCTCGACATCTACGGCGACCTGAAGACGTTCCCTCCGTACACGAAGCGGCTGGAAGAGCTGGCCGATCGTCCGGGGTGTCGGCTGCAGGGACGATTCGAGAACCATCGCGTGGCCGAGATCCTCGCATCGATCGACGTCCTGATCGTCCCGTCGCTTTGGTTCGAGAACTCTCCGCTGACCATCCACGAGGCCTTCCTCGCCGGGATTCCCGTGATCACGAGCCGGCTGGGCGGCATGGCGGATCTCGTGCAGCACGAGAAGAACGGGCTGCTGTTCGAGCGCGGCGACGCGAAGAGCCTGGCCGAGCAGATGCGCCGGCTCACCGAGGATCGAGCGCTCCTCGAGAAGCTCACGGCCGGCGTCACCGAGGTGAAGGCCATCGAAGACGACGCCCGCGACCACGAGAAGATCTACGCCGAGCTCATCGCCGCGCGCAACGGTAAGGCCGGCGTCGGGAGCGGCCGATGAGGATCCTTCAGACCGTCCACGGTTTCCTGCCCGAGGCGACGGGAGGCGTGGAGCTTCGCTGCTTCTACCTCTCGCGCGAGCTCGCCAAGCACCACGACGTGTCGATCTTCTGC
Organism: uncultured Planctomycetota bacterium; assembly: GCA_964597885.1. GTDB lineage: Bacteria > Planctomycetota > JACOTG01 > JACOTG01 > JAUIME01 > CAZQZX01. Next base: position 9,803 of record CAZQZX010000145.1, on the reverse strand, counting down.
CGCACGGGCAAGGCCGACCTCGCCGACTACGATCTGGTCCGCGACGAGGTCGACGGGCTCGAAGTCGTCCGCGTGAACTACAACTTCGGCGATTGCACGGGATTCGAGGGCATCTACAAGAACGAGCGGATCGAGCGCATCTTCGAGGAGCGCCTCGATGAGTTCCGGCCCGACGTCGTGCATGTCCATCACCTGACGTGCCTTTCGACCGGGATCCCCGCGCTGCTGCGGCGGCGAGGCATCCCGTGCGTGATGTCGCTCCACGACTTCTGGCTGTCGTGCCCGCGGGGGCAGATCATCCGAACCGATCTTTCGATCTGCGATCCGATCGAGCGGAATCGATGTTTGCCGTGCCTGCAGGCGATGTGGCCGCACTTCCAGTGGGAGAAACGCACGGGCATTCCGGCGCGCCTCTTCGGGGACGGCTCGATGTCGCGGATCGAAGAATACGACCGGTGGATCCGTGAGGTGCTGAAGACGCCCGACCAGATGTTCGCGCCGTGCGACTTCCATCGCGAGAAGTTCATCGAGCTCGGCGTGCCCGCGGATCGCATTCGCAAGATGGCGTACGGATTCGACATGTCGATGTTCGACGGCGTGGCCGAGCGCCGCGAGGCGTCCGATCGCATCCGGGTCGGATACATCGGTTCGGTCATCCCGACCAAGGGACTCCACGTCGTGCTCGAGGCGTTCGAGGGGATCGACCCCGCGAAGGCTTCGCTCGACATCTACGGCGAGATCCCGGTCTTCCACGGAGACACGACCTACCGCGATCGCGTCGATGCCGGCATCCGCGAGGACCGAGGCATCCGCATTCACGGCCGCTACGAGAACAAAGACCTTCCCGACATCCTGGCGAAGATCGATGTGCTGGTCGTCCCCTCGGTGTGGTACGAGACGTTCTCGATCACCATCCGCGAGGGCTGGATGGCGGGAATCCCCGTCGTCGCGTCCGACCTCGGAGCGATGGGGGAATCGATCGAGCACGACGTCACCGGACTGAAGTTCGCTCCCGGCGATGCGGCCGACCTGCGCGAGAAGCTCCAGGGCCTCATCGACGATGCGGCGCTTCGCCAGCGGTTGATCGACGCCCCGAAGCCGATCAAGAGCATCGAGGATAACGGCGTCGAGATCGCGGGAATCTACCAGGAGCTGATCGACCGGGCGGCGGCGACGCGATGACGGTCAGCGTCGTCATCCCCACCTACAACGGTGGGCCGCTGTTCGACGAAGTTCTCGGTCGGGTGTTCGAGCAGGAGACGGATTTCCCCGTCGAGGTGATCTGCATCGATTCCGGCTCGCGCGACGAGACCGTTGACATCATCAAGAAGTACGGCGCGACGCTGCTCACCATCAAGCCCGGGACGTTCAACCACGGGCTCACGCGCAACGAAGCGATCTCGAAGAGCCGTGGCGATCTCGTGGCGCTGCTGGTCCAGGACGCGACGCCGGCGGACGGGAAGTGGCTGTCGTCGCTCGCGAAGACCTTCGAACGAAGCGACAAGATGGCGGGGGCGTACGCGCGGCAGGTCCCGCGGTCGTACTGCAACCCGTTCATCAAGGATCGCCTCGAGTACTGGGTGTCGAGCCGCCTCGAGCCGGAGATCCAGTCGATCGAGAGCCAGGAGGAGTTCGACTCGCTCATGCCGCTCGAGCGCCTGAAACGCATCGCGTTCGACGACGTGAGCTCGATCCTCCGTCGCGACGTCTGGGAGAAGTACCCGTACCGCAAGAAGAACTTCGGCGAGGACATCGACTGGTCCTGCCGCGTGCTGCTCGACGGCTACGTGATCGGATACGAGCCGGCGGCTACCGTGATCCATTCGCACAACAACTCCGTGTACTACGAGTTCAAACGCCTGTACTGCGATCACCAGAATCTGAGAGAGCTCATCGATCTGAGGCTCGTGCTCCGGCCGGGTGACATCATCCGGCAGAGCTTCCACGGGTTCGGACACTACACGAAGGTCCTGCAGAAGAGCGACCTGTCGCTCCTGGCGAAGCTCCGGTGGGCGCTGTGGATGCTGCCGTTCCCGTTCGCCGAGAACCTCGGCCAGTACATGGGGGCGCACTCGAAGAAGTGGCTCGGCAAGCATCGATGGTACGAGCGTGTCGACCGCTGGATGAAGAAGGGCGTGTGACGCCGACGCGATGAAGATCCTCTACGTGACGCACGGCTTTCCCCCCGAGAAGCTCGGTGGCGTGGAGCTGCACACCGCCGAGCTCGCGCGGTCGGTGTCTCGCCGTCACGAGGTCACGGTGCTCGTGCCGACCGACGAGCCGTCGATCGAGCCGTTCCGCCACCAGACCGAGGAGCGCGAGGGGCACCGGCTCGTGCGCCTTCGCGCGAAGCGTTCCGGTCTGCGCTTCGAGGCCGTCTACTGGAACCCGAAGCTCGACCACGCGTTCGACCGGCTGCTCGACGATCTGCGTCCGGATGTCGTCCACGTGCACAGCCTGATCCACCTGTCGTTCGGCTTCCTGGACGTGCTTCGCGCGCGTCGGATCCCGACGGTGATGACGCTCCACGACTTCTTCTCGGTCTGTCCGCTCGGGCAGCGCATCCGTCGCGATCTCGATCTGTGCATCGACCTCGACCGCGCCCGGTGCGAGGAGTGCCTGAAGCCGAAGCTCGAGAGCGCGTTCGAGGGACCGTGGACGGGCTGGCCGGTGGCGGCGGCGCGAACCCTCGCGGCGCGGGCGATCAAGGCCCCGAGCGAGGCGCGGCTCGGCGCGCACGACGAGCGGATGCGCGAGACGCTGCGCTCGGTGGATCTGCTCGTCACGCCCTCGGCGTTCCACCGCGATCGCTTCCTCGAGTACGGGATCGAGCACGACCGGATCCGCGTGGTGGAGAACGGGCTCGTTCCGTTCCGCCCGCGGCCGCCCAAGCCGGACCCGGAGGGACGGATCCGGTTCGGTTACGTGGGACTCGTGATCCCTACGAAGGGCGTGCACATCGCGGTCGACGCGATGCGACTCGTGCAGTCGCGAAACGTCTCGCTCGAGATCCACGGCAACGCGGTCGCGCACTTCGGGCGAACGGACTACCTCGACGATCTGAAGAGCCGCGCGCCGGAGGATCCACCGGTGCGTTTCCACGGGCGCTTCGCGGGAGGAGAGCTCCCCGATCGCCTGGCGGGGCTCGATGCGCTGATCGTCCCGTCGCTGTGGTACGAGACGTTCTGCCTGACCGCTCGCGAGGCGTTCCTGGCGGGGGTGCCGGTGATCGCGTCCCGACTCGGCGCGCTTCAGGAAGCCTTCCGCGAGGGCGAGGGAGGGCTGTTCTTCGAAGCGGGGAACGCACTCGAGCTCGCCTGTGCCATGGATCGGCTGGCCGGCGATCCGGCGCTCCGCGAGCGGCTTCGAAAGACCATCCCCTCGGTGCGCACGATGGAAGCCTGCGCCGACGAGATGATGGACGTCTACGACGCCGTCACCACCTAGGCCTGTCGCTCTCGTACCGGCCCGAGCTCGCTGAGGTCTTTCGGTCGATCAGGGCTTCGATCCGGCCGTGGCCGTTCCCGAGAGTCCTTCGAGCGGATCCGGGTGCTCCTGTGCCTTGGACGCTTCTTCGGCTTCCGCCGCGGCGAGGTTGGCCGGCGAGCTCCGCCATTTCTCGCGCGGAATCAAGCCGAGGCCGATCAGGCCGAGCTGCGCAGCAACGAACGTCAGGAGCCAGAAGGTCACCGAGTCCGTGAAGCCGTAGGTGTGCAGGCCGATGCCGAGCTGGTTCACGCCGAACCAGGACCACGACGTCACGATGTTGCCGAACATGGCCATGATGGCGAGACCGCGGTTGCGGATCATGCCGCACCAGCGCGCGTGGAGGATGATGGCGTTCCACAGCACGATGATGAGCGCGCCGTTCTCCTTCGGGTCCCAGCCCCAGAAGCGTCCCCACGAGTCGTCGGCCCACAGTCCGCCGAGCACGGTGCCCACGAAGCTGAGCAGCAGCGCGAAGCAGACGACGCCGTAGATCATCTTCGCGAGCGCGGTCTCGATCGGCTTGGTGAGCGAGCGCGTGAACAGGCCGCGCAGGACGAACAGGATCGCGATGAAGCCGGCGAAGTACGTGGCGGTGTAGCCGAGCGTCACGGTGACGACGTGCGTGGCCAGCCAGAACTTCGTGTCGAGCACGGCCTGCATCATTTCCATCGTGTCGCCGTCGAGCCCGAGGAAGTGAGCGATCAGAAGCGTCAGGAATCCGGTGACGGCCGCCACGAGGTTGCCGATGCCGAGCTTGAAGATGCGCTCCAGCAGCAGTCCGATGCCCACGCAGCCCCAGCCGATGAAGATCGCCGAGCCGTAGAGGTTCGTGACCGGCGGGTAGCCCGAGATGTGGATGCGCGCCGCGATCGCCCCCGTGTGCACGAGGAACGTGAGGCTCAGAAGCAGGAACGCCGCCTGTCGCGTGTAGCGTCCCGCGCCGAGCCACGAGAAGCAGCCGAGCAGGAACGCGAACACATACAGGACCGAGCAACGGTAGAACGCCTGGAAGCTGTTGTACGTCGTCTCGGCGCCCATGGTGTCCAGTCCCTCGGGCGGATTGGCGGCGAGCCATTCGTTGTAGTCGTCGAGAGCACCGTTGAACGCGGCGATGTCTCCCTTCTGGCCCGCCACGAGGATGCGCGTGAACGGAGCCAGCGCGGGGTGCGGCTCATCCGCGGCGAACGCGATGAGAGCGGACTCCAGGTACGGCCGCCATTCGGTCTCGTTGCCGTACGGCGGGATCGCGTGCGGAAGCGGCGAGCGCCGGAGCTCGTCGTAGTACGCGATGATCCGCTGGATGTCCTCCTTCGCGCTCTCCTTGCGGACGGGCGGGATGAGGTGCGAGTCGACCAGTCGGTTGAAGTACTGGATACGGCCGAGGGTCTCGAACACGGCCGCGCCGTACGCGTCGCGCTCGTCCGGCGGGATCGCCTGGACCTGGCGCGCCTGCTCTTCGAGGGCGCGGATCCTGCCCTGGAACTCGTTGAACGAGTAGCGGAAGCCCTTGCGGCGCTCGAGGCCGAGGACCGAGAGCACGTTCAGGTTGGGGATGCGGAACACCTTGTGCTCGTACGAGGCCTTCGTGTTGCAGACCACGTCGACGAGCCACTCGATCGCGGGCCGCTTCTTGCCGTCGTCGTCCCGGAACGACTGCTTGTCCGAGATCACGATGAGGCTGTTGCGTGCGAGCGTGTCGTAGGGCTTCACGCGACCCTGGAAGACCACGGGAAGCTTCCCGAAGTCCTGGATTCGCATCTCGCCGGCCTTGTCTTTCGGCGTGCGGAATCCTCCCGCCAGGTAGACGAGGGCCAGGACCGGAACGAGCCAGATCAGATGGAACGAGAGGGGCCTCTTCATGAAGCGCTCCGCTATCAGGCGGCGGCCTGTCGCCGTCGCAAGAACCCAGTCAAGTGCACGCCGAAGTGCGCCATCAGGCCCACCATGACGATCATGCAGGAAATATAGGGGATCATCCAGCTTCCGTTGCGCACGATCTGCAGGATGGTCGTGCGCTCGCCGTCGTACGACTGCTGATACATCGTCTCGCCCCGGTAGCGGAGCGGGTTGTTCATCCAGATGCGGACTTCGCGATCCACGCCGCGCTCGTCATCCACGAGTCGGATGAACGAGGAGAAGTCCTTGGGCGTATCGGTGCCGACGTAGCGGTCGTGGCGGAAATCGAGCAGCTCGATCGCGTACGGCTTGTACGTGCGCTCGAACCGCAGCCACATGTCGTATCGCTTGTCGTCGACCATGACGACCTGCGGGCGCGACTGGAAGAACGGGTACGTGGTGAGCATGAACGTCCCGAGGCTCGTTCCGTCTTCCTTGTCGACGGCGCGCACGTAGGCGGAGGCGAGGTCGACGGTCTGATTCGGATCCGTGCCGGTGACTTCCGGGATGTCGCGTGCGTAGAAGCGAAGGCCGTCGCCGCGGGTCGCCGGATTGACGACTCCTTCGGGCAGGCTCGACGCGTCGTGCAGCGAGGAGTTCCTCATGTACGAGACGATCTCGAGGTGGAACGGCAGCTCCTCGTGACGCACGCTCTCGCCTTCTTCGATGCGCGAGCGCGGAACGGCGACGACGCGATTGACCTCCGGGTCGGACGGGTCGATCACGACGAGCTCCGTGCGCCGCGTGTTGTAGGTCCAGTTGACGCGCTGTCCTTCCTCGATGCGCATCTGGCTCTCCACGGCGAGCTTGCCGGTGTAGAACTCGGCGAGCAGCAGCAGGATGAGCCCCGAGTGGAGCAGCACGATGCCGGCGCGCTTGCGGAAGACGAGCAGCGAGCCGACCAGAAGGATCAGTGCCGCGCCGCCTCCCTTGATGAGCCGCCAGAGGACGCGCGAGTACGCGTCGCCTTCCGTCGCGGCGACATCCTTGTCGAGGAGCCCCGCGATGATGATGCCCGTGAAGACCGCGCCACCCGCGAGGATCGCGATCCCCGTCAGCAGCGAGAGACCGCGGCCGCGAACCTTGAAGCGAACGGCGTGAGCCGCGAGCACGTTGATGAGCATCGCGACGCCGATCAGGTTGCCGCCCGGGAACGGAATCACGAGCGCGTCGGGGATCGACAGCGAGCGCGGGAAGAAGATCTTCACCGGGAACGTCGTGAACCAGCACCGGAAGTGGTCATCCACGACCGTCCATACGCCCTTGTCGACCTGCGCGACCGTCCCCGCGAAGACGAGGAACACGGACGCGCCGAGAAGCACGACCGTGAGCCGCAGCGACGCGAGCGACTGAAGGATCTTCAAGTACCAGGGCTTGGAGCTCGCCATTTCGGTTATCCCTTCTCGAGCCGTAGCGACTCGACGAATCGTCGGAAGGACTCCACGGCGCTCTCGATCGCGTCCGGGGCTCCGCTCACCTTGACGAACCACGTCTCGGCGTCGCCGGGCACGAGCGCGGCGAGCAAGCGCTGCTGCTCGCCCTTCGCATCGACGATGCGGACCTCGAGATCGCCGACGTCGAGCTTCTCGGCGACCGAATCGACCTCGTCGGGGCTGACCGGCCCGAGGCCGACCTGCCCGAGCCATCGGTTCACGTTGGCGTGCAGGCCGCCGACGTCACCGGGGAATCGCGTGATCGCCACGGACAGTGGCGTGTCGCCTTCGATCTGGAAGCTCGCGACGCGGAAGCCACCCGCCGGCAGCTCGGTCCAGCCCTCTGGGAGCTCCCACTTGAGCGGAAGCTCGCGCTTGGCCGGCTCGGAGCCCGCGGGCGTGCCGTCGTCGCCTTTCACGCCGCCGGTGGTCGGATCGATGCCGAGCCCGGCGTGGGGGTCTCGTCCCATACCCGCGTGCGGATCCCGTCCCATGCCCGCGTGGGGGTCGGCGTTCTGCGCACCGGATCCGGCGGGAGCGCCGACGCCGCCCATGTCGAGGCGCGACGCGGGGAGGCCGCCGACCTCGATCGATCGCGCCATGCGGTTCATGTCGGCGACGTTCGTCCGGGGAAGGCCCACCTGTCCGCGCCAGCGGTTCACGTTGGCCAGGTAGATCTGATCGTCCCAGTTCGGGAAGCTGAGGCTCGTGATCGAGAAGACCAGCTCGGCCGCGTCGTCGAGCGCCCATTTCGCCGTGGCGAACTGTCCGGGCGCGAGGGCATTCCAGTTGTCGGGAGCGTCGAAGGTGACGCCCGGCGCCTCGTCGACGAACTGGACCGTGGCGAGGAACGCCTCGGCCTCGCCGATCACCGGCTCGACCTTGTCGGCCTCGCCCGTCAGCTTGAAGAACCAGATGTCCTCGCCTTCCTGGACGGTCACGGCGAGGATGCGTGCGCCGCTCGCGCCGGCCGGCACGGAGCTCATCCCGCTGCCCGAGCTGGCCCGCGACATGTTGGGCGCAGGGTCCTTCGGTGCGGTGTAGACGCGGATCTCCTCGGCGGGGCCGCAAGCCGCTGCCGTCAACAGCAGCGCCAGGACCGCGGTCCAGCCATGGCACCGGATCGTGTTCGTGCGTGGATTTCTCGCCATCGAATCGAATCCCTCCTCCGATCGGTGCCGTCGCGGCGGATCGGGTTCCGCATTTTGAGAACAAGGGGCCGGTTCTGAAATCGTAGACCGGGATCCCGTGATTTCCAAGTGACGGATTGTCGCAACCCTCCGCGCGCAAGCCTCCTGGGAGGATAGCGAACGGCGAGGGGGGGACGCCCGCGTCCGGCTGACGAGTGCGAGGGGCGGCCTGAGGCCGCTACCCGAGAGAGATCAGAGAGCCGACAGCTCCCTGTCGAAATCGGCTGAATGGGCGGGGAATCTTGACTTCCCGGCCTCGAGAATCGAGCGGGCGGCCTCGGATCCGCCGGCTTCGCCCATGGCCATGCCGATCTGGAGGTAGGCGATCCAGTCCGCCTTCGAGCCGGGTTCGGCCGCGAGGGCGTCGAAATCGGCCCGTGCGGTGTCGAACGAGCCGAGCGCCACCCAGCTCAGGATCGCATTGAATCGCAGGAGATACCGGGTGCCCTCGGCCCGAGCGGCGACGTCGTCGCCGGGCGGAGAGAGCGGCGTCTCGGTGTCATCCTCTGAGGCGTCCACGGCGGCCGGATTGTTGGCGAGCTTGGCCAGGGCGTCGTGGATCGCGAGAAGCGCCTTGTCGTGGACCTTCATCGACTGGGCGCGCAGCGCGTACTCCCGCATCTTCTTCACGGTCTTGGGGCGCGTGCGCTCGAGGAACGCCCGATAGTTGGCGTCGATCGTCGCTTCGGGACCGGTGTAGCTGGCGAGCGTGGTGGCGATCCGGTCGACGAGCGTCGCGTACTCCTCGAGCTCGCCCGCGGCCGCGGGGAACCGTCCGGCGCCTTCGCGAAGGATCTGGGCGGCCTGCTCGAACGACTGCGTGTACGCGAGGTCACTTCCGATGGTGCGGTACTGGTCCGCGGTCATCCGTCCGGGGAAATCGGCCACGAGCTCGCGGACGCTCGCCGCCAGATCGACCTCCTCGTTCTTCCGGAACCGCGCGAGCAAATCGAGCCACCGCGCATCGAAGCGCAGCTGGGGCTCCTCGATGATCCCCTCGAAGCGCTCGAGGACGCTGAGCGCGGTTCGCATCCGCTTCACGACCTTGTTGTAGTTGCCTTCGTTGAAGGCGACCCAGGAGCTCTGGACTAGGTCCTGGGACTGCTTGAGGGCGTGCTGGATCGCCTCCGGCGGGGGATTGAAGTCCGCCTTGCCGCCGGGGGAAGGCTTTCCGCCCCCGTCGTCGCCGGCCTGGGGCTCGGACGAGTCCGCGCCCCCGGGCTCGTCCTTCTGCGGGTCGTCCTTCTTCGTGCCGTCGTTCGACGACGCCGCGCCCGAGTCGGGGCCCGAGCCTGCAGAGTCCCCGCCGCCGTCGCCGCTACCGCAGGCGACGAGCAGAACGCAGCATCCCAGGATCCACAGAAGGGCGGAAGCGTTGCGTTCCATCAGTCGACGTAGCCGAGGGTCTTCAGCCGTTCGGCCGCATCGCCGCCGAGGTCCGGCTTCGAGGCGATCGCGAGCATGACCTCGTCGAGCGCCTTCTTCTGGTCCGGGAACCGCTCGATTCCGGCGAGGATCACGTCCATGGCTTCATCGTTGAAGTCCTCGTCCGAGAGGGACTCGCCAATGCGCTTGTAGTCCTTCCAGTCGACGCGGTCGCCGAACTCGCCGACGAGCGCGAGGAAGTCCTTCTTGCCGGTGTCGCCTTCGCCGTTGCGGATCGTGCAGCGCGCACGGTTGACGCGGGCGCGGTAGCGCATATCGGCGGGGCCGTCGGCGCCGAGGGCCTCGATCGCGGCGTCGAGCTTCTGGCTCGCGGTTGAGTAGTCGCCCGATCCCATGGCGTCGTTGGCGG
>CAZQZX010000144.1:16711-17930 GCA_964597885.1 uncultured Planctomycetota bacterium | reverse complement strand
ACGTCGGCGACCGAGACCGAGCATTCGAAGCCGATCATTCCCTCGCCGTCCACCGGTGTCCGTCGCTTCTGGAGCGCGCCGTGGATGGCCGTCTCGTCCTGGCTCGTCTGGATCAGGAAGAAATCGGGCGGCCCCCAGGGCTGGAACGACCACCCGAATACGTTCTCGTAGAACGCACGGGCGCGCGGCAGATCGTCGGCGTGGATGGCGAAGTGGGCGACGTTGTTCGGGGCGGCGTGCTTCTGCATGGACATCGGGGCTGGCTCCTCGTTCGTGGGACTCGGGTGGCGGCGGGCCTCGCCCGCGTTCGACGAGATCCAGGCTACCGGTTTCCCGCTTGGCGGTCTTGCGATAGAATGGCAAGTGATGTCGCAAAAGCGTCAAGTCGAGCCGGACTGGGTCGTCCGCACCCATGTCGTCGGCCTTTCCGCGGGGACGTCGATCCCGCCGCATACCCACGATTGGGATCAGCTCGTGTACGCGTCGCGCGGAGTGCTCTCGGTCCAGGCCGAGGCGGGCGCCTGGGTCGTGCCTCCCGAGCGCGCCGTCTGGGTGCCGGCAGGAACCGAGCATGCCCTCGAGACCAGCGGAAGTGTTCGACTGGCCACGCTTTACCTGTCGCCCGAGCTCCCGCTGCGGCTGCCGCGAAGATGCACGGTCGTCCACATCGCGCCGCTGGTTCGCGAGCTGATCTTGCACACCACGCGGGAGGGCATGCTGGATCGCGGAGTCCCTCGGCACCGGCGGCTCCTCGAGTTCCTGCTCGATCAGCTGAGCGAGCTTCCGAGCGTCCCGCTGCGGCTGCCGAGCCCGTCCGATCCCCGAGCCCGGAAGGCCGCCTCGCTCCTGCGCTCCGATCCCGCGATCTCGGCTTCGGCCGAAGAGCTCGCGCAGGCCGCCGGGGCCAGCAAGCGCACCCTCGAGCGGCTGTTCCTCACCGAAACGGGGCTGACGTTCGGGCGCTGGCGGCAGCAGCTTCGTCTGCTCGAGGCGCTGAAGCGGCTGGCGGCAGGGGAGCCGGTGACCACCGTGGCGCTCCGCGTGGGCTACGAGAGTCCGAGCGCCTTCATCTCCATGTTCCGTGGCGCCCTGGGCGAGACGCCGGGTCGCTACTACTCGGCGCCGGCGCAGCGGGCCTCGGGGTAAGCGCGGCCGCGCCCGGGTTCGTCGCCGCCGTTTCTAAGTGCCTCGCGGGCAGGATCTGGGCTCGCCTGGCGGC
>CAZQZX010000144.1:0-16688 GCA_964597885.1 uncultured Planctomycetota bacterium | reverse complement strand
GCCCACTGTGCCCCGGGGCCGGGCTCAACTCCGATCCTCCCGATTGCCGAAACACACTGCATTGAAGCCGTTGCGGTCGATCGACAGGGAGGACGCGCCGATTCGCGTCCGGTCGACTCGCCGGACAGCGGCCTCGACTCAATGCACGGGATGGAACCATGGCACCTCGGCGAGGCTTTCTCATCACGTTCTCGGGACGCTGCGGCAGTACCTGGCTGATTCGCACGCTGAAGTCCCACCGCGAGATCCACGCGCTCGGCGAGGTCCTCGGCATGCCGGAGGAGAAGACGGAGATCGAGCGCAGCCCGGCGGGCCAGCGGCGCTTCGTCGAAGAGCTCTACGACCCGCATCGTCTCGCCGACGAGGATCGGGATCCGCCGATCGCCAATGGCTTCAAGCTTCAGTACACGGCGCAGATCGGCCAGTTCCTCGACCCGGTGGATGCGCGTGACGCGCTCGCGCCGTTCGATTTGGTCTCGATCTATCTGTCGCGCACGGACAAGTTCCGCCAGGCGATCTCGAAGCTGCGTGGCGACCGATTGAAGTCGATCAACAACGGCCGCTCGAACCTGCGGTTGAACGAGCTGAGCGACGAGAAGCAGGCGTTCATCGACGCGGCGTTCGACATCGATCCCGAACAGCTCGAGACGCACATCCGCCGGATCATCAGCGCCGACGAGGCCGCGCGCGATTTCGCCGCGGGCATCGGCCAGGCGTCGTACGCGCTCACGTACGAAGAGCTCCTCGAGGATCCGCTCGCGAAGTTCAACGACATCCTCGCGCGGCTCAACGTGAAGCCTTTCGACGTCGCTCCCGAGGTGACGGTGAAGATCACGAAGAACGATCTCGCCGACGTCGTCTCGAACCTCGACCAGTGCGTCGAGCACATCGCGAGCACGGATCTTCGCGCCTACATCCCGACCGAGCTCTGCTAGACGCTGCGGCACTCCTGAAAACGAAAGTGCCCGACTACCGGGGGATCGGTCGGTAGCCGGGCGGTGCAAGGGAGAAGAGGCGTCAGGCGTCACGCGTCCGGTAGGCGGACCGTCCAGTCACGCGCCGGGACGTACTCGAAGAGCCTCGAAGAGACGGAGCCGGCTTCCTCCGTCGGGAAGTCGTACCAGTCCGGCCGCTGCTTTCCGCGCGACGACCTCCACGTTTCGAACCTCGGATAACCGAGCTCGACGTGGACGCGCTCGAGCGGGAAGCGCCAGTTCGTCGGGATCTCGACCAGCCAGGGGAATCCGTTCTCGTCGAGGAACGAATCGTCGCCTTCCTCGATCGGGAGATGCGCCGGACGATCGTCGAACGCCGGCATCCCCGGGAAGTGCACGTCGTACTCCTCGCCGTTCTGGAAGACCGCGAAGTACAGGTCGTACGGCACGAACCCGAGCGTCGTCTCGCGAAGCGGCGTCTGCAGCTCGAGGCGGAAGCGGGCCGAGGCGGCGGCGCGCTCCGGGGTCTCGCTCTGCGTGTTCGTGAAGGAGCCGCTGATCGGCGGAAGCGCGTGGTAGGTCGACGGGAACAGGTCCGAGATACGCCGGCCGCGGTTCGCGACGAGGTCTTCGATATCGATCGGATCGTCGGTCTGGAGCTCGACGGTATCGCCGCTCAGGAACCGCTCGACGCGAAGTGTCCCCTTGGCGCCGTCGGGTAGCCCCGGGATGTGGACGCCGAGGCGATGGTTGTAGCCCGCCCCTCGCGCGACGAGGTGGAACGTGCCGACGACATCCTTGATGCGTCCGGTGGCGTCTTTGACGAGCTGGAAGTCGTAGGCGACCACGCAGTCGTTGTAGTCGGCGTCTCCCACCGACGGGTACTGATCCTCGAACGCGACCACCGAGTGCCCGGACGACGGGTAGCGCACGAGCGTCGCGCGCTCGGGGTCGTTCGGGAAGTGGTCGTCGATACCGGTCACGCCGTCGCCGTCCGGGTCGCCCGCTTCGTACGGGAACGCCTCGGTCGTCTCGATGGCGGTGATCGGACTCGACTGCAGCACGAACACGACGTCGTTGAAGTCGTCGTCCGATCCCGAGAGACGGTTCAGATCCTCGAAGCCGCTCAGGAGGAAGCTCTCGCCGTCGAGAAAGCCCGGGTGACCCGGCATCCGGATCATCGCGAGGTGACGCGACATCTCGGCGGAGCCCTGCGCGAACTCCGGGTTGAGCTTGTTGATCGAGGTGTAGAGGCCTCGTCCGAAGCCGCGGTTGCGCTGCGGGTCGGCGGTGGGCATTGTCGGCTCGAACGGGTTCCAGTTGCGCACGCGCGGCTCACGGCTCCATCCGTCGGCGACCACGAAGAATCCGATGCGGTCGCCCGGCTGGAAGACCCGCGGGTTGCCGTCGGCATCGCGAAGCGTGTAGAGGTCGCCGGTCTGCTGGCATCCGGCCGAGGGGAACGAAGCGTTCGGCAAGATCAGGTTCGCGTCGAGGATCTCCACCGATCCGTCGCTCTCTTCGCGGTAGAGGAAATAGCCGAGCGTGTTTCGATAGCCGGCGCCTTCCCACAGGAAGACGAAGTCGACCGTCGCCGGCTCGGTCACGATCACGTTGGGCGAGTACGCGTCGGACACGTACGCGGCTCCGGCGTTCGAACGCTCGGGCAGCAGCTCGCCGATCGTGGCCATGAGATCCTGCGGCACGGCGATCTGCGTGTCCGGAGGCGGACATCCGTTCGCGCCGAACGCGGTTTGGGCCACGGCGAGCAGCGTGAGCAAGGCGAGGGTATGGAGAGCCACCGCGAGCGTCTGCGATCCACATCGATTGCATTTGAGCTTCGTCATCGCGACATCTCCTTCAGCTCCAGGAGGAATCCTTCGAGTTCTTCGACGTGTACGGTCGTCCGCGAGGAGGGAGCGAACGGTCCCTGACGGTCGCGGAGCGTGACGTGGGTCCAGGGGCCCGTGAGCCCGGGAGCATCGACGATCAGGTCGACCTTCGTGAAGCGTTCGGGGATGCGCGTGAGCCCGCGCAGCCGCCCGTTCGCGTCGGTGAGGCCGGCGTACAGGAGCGCGCCTTCCATGACGTCTTCGAGCCCGTCGTCGGGGATCCGGGTCGGGGTCGGATCGATGACCTGCACGACGGCGTGGGGCACCGGACCGCCATCCGCGTGCACGATCTCGAAGTCGAGGCGGACGTCCGCCGTCGTGCGGAAGTCGAACTTCGCTCGCGACGTGCCGCCGCCTCCACCACCGCCTCCCCCTCCACCGCCGCCGCAAGCGACGGCCGTGAGCGCCAATCCGACCAGTGCGATCCGCATCGTCCATCCCTTCATCGTGGTTCCCCTTTCTCGAGGTCGTAGGCCTCGGTTTTCTCGTGGGGCGAGCCGCCCGCCGGACGACGGTGTCTCGTCCCGAGACGCCGGCTCGCGTCGTGGAGACAGGGGCGCGAACGCCGTGCCGTTGCGGATTCGTCTCGAATCGAGACGCGAGGGCGGAGTTTCGGGTGGGCAGGCCGCGCCGTTCCCCGTAGGATGGCGCCGATTCGCATCCGCCTTCAGGAGCCCCGATCCGCCATGATGACGTTTCTCGTGCTCACGCTGCTGTCCGCGACTCCGATCGAAGAGAAGGCGGAAGCTTCGCTCGAGCAGCGCACGCGTCAGGCGGTGGAGCGCGGGGTCGACTTCCTGATCGAGCGTCAGCTCTCGGACGGGTCGTTCGCGGGGTGGTGCGGCGGGTACGACGGCGGCATCACCGCGTTCGTCACCTACGCGCTCTTGCGAGCGGGGCTTCCGTCCGACCATCCGTCGATCGTTCGGGCGCTCGCGTGTCTCGCCACGAAGGAACCGCAGAAGGTCTACAACGCCTCGTCCCTGCTGCTCGCTCTCGGCGCGACCGGTCAGGCGGAGCACGTGCCGCGGATGCGCGAGCTCACCGCGCAGCTGATCGACTGGATGCCGTCGACCGGTCTGTACGACTACCCCGGCCAGTATGAAGATCTCTCGAACACGCTCTTCGCGGCGCTGGCGCTCGACATGGCGGCCGAGCGAGGGATCCGCGTGAAGAACGAAGTCTGGCGGGGCTTCATCCGCGGGACGCTGTCCTGCGAAGCGAAGGCGAGACGGATCCAGCAGGACGGCGTCAAGTCGCTCGAGACGGGCTTCGCGTATCGTCCGCGGTCCGAGGCTTCGGGATCGATGGTGGCGGCGGGGCTCACCATCCTGGAGATCGCGCGCCGTCGACTCGACAACCGCGTTCCGGGTTCGGATCGCGAATCGATGCGGCGCGCCACCGAGTCGTCCATGCGCTGGCTCGCGAACCACTACACGCTCTCCAAGAATCCGCCGAACCGATCCTGGCACTACTTCCACGTCTGGGGATACGAACGCGTCGGGGCCCTCTTCGAGACCGATACGATCGGGACGCACGACTGGTATCGCGAGGGAGCCGAATACCTGCTCGAGCACCAGAAGAAGGCCGGCAACTGGTACAAGGACCTCGCGCCCTCCGCCTACGATCCGAAGACGTACGACGCGAACGGCGAGCAGCTCTCCGAGCTCCGGACGTGCATGGCGCTCCTGTTCCTTCGGCGCGCCACGGCGAGCTCGAACACGAAGCCGCTCGGCACGCGGACGTACGCGACCGAGCCGGTCGAGGATGCGGCGGGTCTCCGCGCGGCTGGTGATACGCCGATCGCTTTCTGGCTCGATCCACTGCCGGATGCGGTCGCTCGCGTGGAGTACCTCGCGCGTCCGGCGGGGAGCGAGGACGCGGCTGTCGCGATCGGTTCGTCGAACGATCGTGCGGCGAGCTTCCCGATCCGCCACGAGTTTGATCGCGTCGGCGACTTCGAGGTGTGGGCCCGCGCTTTCGATGCCGAGGGCGCCGAGCATCGAACCGCGAGCCTCGAGATCTCGATTGCCGAAGTCCTGGAGCCGCGCTACCTCGACTACATCCGGCAGGGCGAGCGCAACGTCGCGCGGTTCGATGCATCCGGCGTGACGGCTTCGTCGGAAGCGAAGGGGCGAGGCAGGACGCAGGCGTTCGATCGCCGCCTCGGCACCTTCTGGCAATGCGCGCCCGAGGACGTCGAGCCCTGGATCGATGCGGAGCTCGAGGAGCCCGTGCTGGCCGACCGGGTATGGATCACGCCTGCGCGGCCGCGTCGCGCGACCATCGGGATCGCTCGCGCGAAGTCGCTCGAGATCGTCTTGAATCGGCGGAGGCGCTACGACGTCTTGATGCCGCCGAACCCGGATGCGAAGGCCGTTCTCGAGCTTCCGAAAGCCCTTCGAATCCGATCTGTACGCGTCCGGATCCTCGATGCGTACGACGGCGAGGTCGGGGCCGCGTGCCTGGGCGTCTCCGAGGTCGAGCTCCTTCGCGAAGGCCGCTGATCTCTCTCGAGGAGGACCTGCGACGTGAATCGAATCGAAGTCTTGCAGGGCGACATCACCCGGGTCGAGGTCGACGCGATCGTGAATGCCGCGAACGAGCGGATGCTCGGCGGCGGCGGCGTCGACGGTGCGATCCACCGCGCCGCGGGTCCCGAGCTTCTCGAGGCGTGTCGAGCCGTGGAAGAGGTTCGGCCCGGCGTTCGATGCCCGACCGGCGAGTGCCGCATCACGCCCGCGTTCTCGCTGCCGGCGCGCCATGTCATCCACACCGTCGGTCCGGTCTGGCACGGCGGCGAGAAAGGCGAGCCGCGGCTGCTCGCGAGCTGCTATCGATCGTGTCTCGAGCTCGCGCGGGAAGAGGGGCTCGAGTCGATCGCGTTCCCGGCGCTCAGCTGCGGCGTGTTCGGCTATCCTCTCGAGAAAGCCGCCGCCGTTGCGCACGGCGAGATTCGCGCTTTCCTCGAGGGGGGCGCCTCGCTGCGCGTCGTCCTGGTCGCGTTCGAGTCCGATGTGTACTCGGTTCTCGAAGCCGTTGTGTCGCGGGAGGCTTCCTAGATTGCCGAGCCGCCGAAAGGTGACTTCCCGAGAGGCTGTCTCAATCTCGAAAACGGGCGCTTGGCGATTCCCTCGGACGCGTCTAACGCGTATGATCGTCGCGACATGTTGCGACGACCTGATTCGAGCTTTGGTGCCGTGCCGCGGACGAAGCGCCGCGCCGGCTTGGGGATTCTCGCCTTGCTGGTGGCGGTGGCCGCGACCGCATGCACTTCCGAGGGTCCGCGGGAGCCGGTTCGCGATCTGCGCTACGTCGGCTCGTCGACCGTGGCGATCTTCCTGCGGGAGGCCGAGGAGCGACACCCCGGCTTTCGGTTCGAGATCGATAGCGAGCCGGAGAGCGGCGGCGGCGAGGCGGCGATCCTCGAGCGTCGGACCGATCTGGGGGGGACCGCGCGGCACCCGGACGTCTCGCTCGCACAGGATGGCGTCCGCACGACTCTGATCGGGCGGGACGCGATCGCGGTGGTCGTGCATCCGGACAATCCCATCACCGAGATCACGCGTGACGAGCTCCGCGGGATCTTCACGGGCGATGTGCGAAACTGGCGCGACCTCGGCGGCATGGATCTGCCGATCCGTCCCATGATCGTCGCGCAGGAGTCGGCGACGCATCACGTGTTTCGCGCCGCGATGCTCGCGGGCGAAGACTACGCCGGGTGCGAGGTCATCCAGCCGGACCGTGCGATCGTCGACGCGGTCTCGAGCGCGCCCGGTGCGATCGGCACGATCAGCTTCGCGTTCCTCGGACCCGACGCCGGAGTGCTCACGGTCTCGGTCGAAGGACAGCGACCTGCCGTCACCAACTTCGAGTATCCGATCGCACGTCCGCTCTACCTCTTGTGGCGCCCGGACCGTGAGGACGTGAAGCGGTTCGTCGACTGGGCGACATCGCCGGCGGGTCAGCGCGTCGTGATGCAGCACTTCGTGGGAATCCGCGTGACGGGATCCGTGGGCGCGCGACGAGAGCGCGAGGCCCCGGGATACCTCGTCGTCCACACCGAGACGTTCCGCGTGTACGACGGCGGTATCGACTACTTCCCGCATCGACCCTACGAGATCTTCGATCGATACGGGAGGTCGCTGCGTCGCGTGCGGAATCATCGCGGCCGCAACGACGAGACCCCCGAGCGCGTGGAGCTCGCGCCCGGGACCTACCTGATCCGGCCGGAGTCGGCGCGTCCGACCGAAGCGCCCGAGCTCTTCGTCACGATCGAGCCCGGCCGGGTGACCGAGGTTCACGTGACACCCTCGGGTGCGGGGCCGCGATGAGCGAGCGGTTCCTCGGTCGATCGTCTCGCGTCGCTCTCGGACTGGGTCTGTGGCTCGTCTTGTCGGCGAACGTCCTGGCGCAGGTGCCGCCCGCTTCGTCGCTCCGCGGCTCAGACGATTCCGCGGCCCGTGTCGAGGCGCGTCTTCGCGATCTCGAGGAAGCGCTGGCGATGGAGGAGGGCCTGTCGGAGCGGACGCGTGCGGCGCTCCTGGCGGCGATCGAATCGCTGCGGCTCGAGGTCGAGCGCTTGCGCAGCGACGCCGCGGACCGAGCTTCCGATGCCGAGTCTCGCGCGCCGAGCGCGGGACGAGTCGAGGAGGCGGTCGAGAGGTACCTCGCGAGTCGCGCCGAGCAGCCGGTTGCGTCCTCGGGACCATCGCGGATCGATCGCCTGCTGTCGAAGCTGACGGTATACGGCGACGCGCGTATGCGAGGCGAGCAGGATTTCCGCGACGGCGAGAGCAATCGCTTCCGCGGTCGGCTGCGCTTCCGTCTCGGCGCCAACTACGCGGTCGGCGAGGAGTTCGTCGTGGGTGGGCGCGTGGTGACGGGCGATCGCGAGGACGCGAGGTCGACGCACGTGACGCTCGGTAACGGGCTCGACGATCTCGAGATCGCGCTCGATCGGGCCTTCCTCGAGTACCACCCGGCGTGGGAGCGGGATCTGCGCATCACGGCGGGGAAGTTCAACCACCCGATGCTTCACAACCCGATCTTCGGGGAGCTCGTCTGGGACGACGACGTGCAGCCCGAGGGGATCGCGATCGATTACCAGTGGGGCGACCTCGGCGGGATCCTCGAATCGGTGGATCTGCACCTTGCCGAGTACATCCTGCTCGAGCAGTCGACAGCCGACGACGCGATGGCGACCGTGGCGCAATTGTCGGCGGACTTCCGCCTCGCGAAGGCGGCGTCGGGCTCGCTCGCGTTCACGTACTACTACTACTCGGACGCCTCGCCCGACGGTTCGCAGATCCTCGTCGAGGAGAACGACGGCAACGCGACGATCGATCGCAACGGGGACGGCATTCCTGACGACTTCGTCTCCGACTTCGAGATCCTGAACCCCGTGGCGGTGCTCGAGGTCGGCCAAGGCGAGTGGCCGCTGACGTTCGTCACCGAGTACATGAAGAACTTCGGGGCGGAGGGCGATCTCGATCAGGGCTTCGTGGCCGGTGCGGCGATCGGGCGCAAGCGCGAGCGCGGCGACCTGCGCGCGTACTACCAGTGGCAGCTCGTCGAGCAGGATGCGGTCTTCTCACCGTTCGCGCAGGACGACTTCCTGCGCACGACGAACCATCGCTCCCACGTGATGGGGCTCCAGTACGTCGTCGATGCGGGCACGGTGCTCCACCTGTGGGGGCTGATGAGCACCCCCGATCGAGACCTCGACGAGAACGACGGCAGCGACAGCTGGCGGCTGCGCCTCGACCTCGATCTGAAGTTCTGAGGCGCGGCGCCGGCTACGGGTAGTAGACGTCCCACTCGGGGATGCTGACCTCGTAGCGCGACTGCAGGAACGCGACGATGTCGATCAGCTGCGCGACGGTCATGCGGTCGTTGAAGTCGGCCATGCGCGTGCGGCCATCCTCGTCGGTGGCGAGCTCGAACGGCACTCCGGGCGAGATCTCGTGCGACGGATTCAGGATCGACGTGACCAGCTCGCCGTACGTGCGCACCTGACGGACCTTGCCGCCGATCTCGTAGATGGGCGCGCTGGTCGCTCCGCCGGCTCCTTCGACCGCCGGCAGCTGAATGCCTGCGACGGTGTGGCACGCATGGCAGGAGAGCTCGAGGAACGCGACCTCTCCACGGGCGATGTCGCCGTCCGGAAGCCGGAAGCCCTTGGCGGATTTCGGCCCGCCGCATGCGACCGAGAGAGCGAGGAAGAGGAAGGCGGCGCCGGCCGCGATCGCGATTCGTTGCATGGGACGACCTCCGTACTGGTTTCGATCCCCTTCACGGGACCCGCCGCGAATCGCGTTCCGGACGCGAGGACGCGTTCCGCGCATCGTAGCGCGTGAACGATGTGACGCAAGCGAGACGTCTTCTTGCCCGAGTCTCAGGGATGGGACTCCTGCACCGACGCCGCGGCCTCGTCGAGAGCGCGCTCGAGCTGCGCATCGATTCCGGCGCGGTAGGGGAGCGGCATCTCGACGCGGACGTTCGCGCTCACGCCCTTGCCCTCGAGATCGAGCCCGTCGCCCTCGGGCCCGGGAGCGACGGCGAGGTAAAGCAGGAAGCGCCCATCGAACAGCTCGTAACGCCGGCCGGCCACGAAGGCACCCTGCGTGCGCGCGCCGACGAGAAGCGTGTGCGGACGCCTGGCGAGCAGCGCGGCGAGCCACTCCTTGCCGCTTCGTGTGCCTTCGTTGATGAGAACGACGAGCGGTCCGGTGTACACGTCGTCGTTCTCGTCGGACGGGAGGAGCGTCTCGAGGTACCCGGGATGCGCGCCGCCGAAGCCGTCGCGCAGGTCGAGGACGAGCGCGTCCGATCGGGGGGCGAGCTGGCGGATCGCTTCGAGCAGAGCGCGGCGAAACTCCTCGTGGGTGCCGGACCAGAGGTGGGCATAGCCGATCGTGCGACCTGCGCGATCATACGTTCGAGCCGAGGCGCGCATCGCTCGGAGCTGGGTGCGTTGCAGGCTCTCCTCGTCATCGACTTCGACGGGGATGGTTTGCGTGGGCCCGCCGGCTTCGCGTCGGATCGCGATGCGATGCCACGGTCCGCCGCGCTCGAACGAACGAACGGGTTCGAGCGGTCGGTCGTCCACCGAGACGATCTCGTCGCCGGCCAGGATCCCCGCCCGCGCCGCCGCGGATTCTTCGAAGACGTTCCGCACGAACCATCTCCCGTCGATACGCTCGAACCACGCGCCGATCTGCGGGAACGGGTAACCGTCGACGTCGCCGCTGAAGACGCTCGCGAGTGCGTGATACGCGGGGTCCGATGGCGTGTAGAGCCGCGTGTGCGAAGTCTCGAGGCGCGCCAGGAGCTCGTTGATGTTCGACCGCAGCTCGTCGTCGCTCGTGTCGTCGGTGACGCGCGTCCGCAGATCGTCCGTCAAGCGCAGCCAGTCGAGACCGCGCAGGTCCGGATCGAGGAAGTCCCGCTCCACGATCGCGAGCACTTCCTCGAGCACCTCGGGGGCCGTCGCATCGCCGCCGCGGTCACCACTCGGGGGAGGGCCGTTCGTGGCGCATCCCCCGAGGGCGACGATCGTCGCGATTCCGATCAGGGCTCGTCGAAGCCCGGTCATTCGCCGCTGTCGATGTAGCGCACGGCGCGCTCGAGCACTTCGTCCCGCCCTTCGCGGGCGGCGGCGATCGTGAGCTCGACCGGGATGTCGATGCGAACGCCCACGCGCTGCGTCTCGGTGCCGTCCGGATAGAACACGCCGATCCCGGTGAACGGGACGCTGATCTGTCCGGGCAGCGGGATCATCGAGACGTTGCCGTCGGCGCCGGCCGTCTGGATACCGATCACCTTCGCGCCGGGCACCGTCTGGAACGCCATCGTGATGAACTCGGCGCGGCTCACCGTGGTCTCGTTCACGAGCACGACGACCTTGCCCGGATACGGCTTCGGATTGCCGCCCTGCGGTCCGACCGGGATCGGCGGCGTCTCGACGAACACGCCGGGATGGTCGAGGAGCGGCATCGTGAACTTCGCGAACGGCCTGGCCTCGGCGCTCAGGTGCGGGAGCAGATCGTAGAGCAGGAAGTCCGGGTAGGCGCGCATGTCGAAGATGATTCCGCGCGCGCTCTCGAGCTCCTTCATCGCGTCCGGGATGTGCTTCTTGAGGAAGCGCGCCATGTCGACGTGGCCGATGCCGTCGTCGCGGAGCGTCCAGATCGGATCGCCCCGTCGCTTGGTGGTCTTGCGCTGGATGACGCGCCCCGGATAGCGGCGGACCGTGGCCTCGACCTCTTCGCCACCGCGCGCGACGCGGATCGTGGCTTCCTCTTCGTCGCCGAAGATGAGCCAGCGGTGCATCTTCAGGAACTTGCCGCGTTCGTTCGAGGCGCCGGTCAGCGGGCGCAGCTCGTCGAGCTTCCGGACGAGCGGCACTCCGTCGATCGCGATCACCACGTCGCCGTTTCGGATGGCGTCCTCTTCGATCAGGTCCTCGATGGCCTCGACGACGACGGTCTTCCCCTCGATCCATCGCAGCCGGAAAGGAAGGCTCAGCTTGCCGAAGTGGGAGTTGAGCAGGGGGCTCCTGGCCGCGGCGTGCGAGTCCTCGATCCGGGTCGACAGCTCGAGCGCGGCGAGGTGATACGCCGTCGCATCCGAGGCGTTGCGGAACTTCGGGATCATCCCTTCGAGGACCGTGCCCCAATCCACCCCGATGATTCCCTTGTACGGGAAGAAGTACTCCATCGCATTCCAGAAGCGGAACAGCCCGAGCAGGCGATAGGCCGTGTCGGGGTAATCCGTCTCCGCGTGCTTGAGCTCGTTGTTGAAGGTCGTGTTGCCGACGTTCGGCACCTGCCCGATCCAGTGATTCGCGCGCGGACGCTGGCAATCGAGGACCGTGACGAGTCGCTGACGGAGGGGCTCGGGGATCCGGCTTCCGGAGGAGTCGAGCCAGCGGGAGTCGCGCGTCTCGAGGAGCTCGCCCGGCGGCTGAACGGATTCGCTCGCCTTGGTGAGCGGGCCGGGATGCGTGGCGTCGGCGGCATCGAGCAGCTTGCCGATCGCGTCGGCGTGGCGGGCGTCCCCGCTCGCAGCGAGCCATGCCTCGAGAATCCCGATCAGAGTGCCGTCCCAGTTGACGGCGCCCTTCATCACGCCCGGGTGGTGGTACTTGAGGAAGCCCCACACGCGTCCGATGTCGGCGAGCGCCAGGGTCTCGGCATCCGGCGAGGCGGCATCCGCGGCTGCGGGGATCGGGGAGGAGGCGGGCTCCGTCGGGGCCGCGAAAGTGACAGTCGCGAGGAGCCCGCAGGCGAAGAGCGCGACGATAGCGATCGATCTCATGGCACGAGGTCCCTTCTCTTGTTCGATCGAGACCGATCTCGCCGGTAAGCCCCACGGCCATGATGCCACGCGGTCCCGCGGGGTTCCAGCACCAAGGCCCGTCGGCTTGTTCCGGCCGCGGGCTCGCTTCTCGCGGGTACACCGGAGTGTCATACTCCTCGCGTGAGATCCACGGGCTTGTCTGACGACTTCAGGAGGGAATCATGACCGCCATTCGACGACTTCTCGCTGTCTTCTTCGTGTTCGCGGTGGCTTTCGGTTGCTCGTCCACGGAGACCCAGGACGACGCGTCGGCCGCGATGGGGAACTGCTGCGAAGAAACGCTCGCCATCTACGAAGAGATCCCCGAGTGCTGCAAGGCCCAGCTGGCGAAGGGGCCGGCCGACACGTGGGGCGGGTGCTGCGCCGAGGGCATGGCCGCCGATACGCCGGACGCCGATCGTCCCGACTGCTGCCGCACCACCCTCGCGAAGCTCGATTCGATGCCGGCCTGCTGCCGCACCGCGATCGTGGACGGGAACGTCGGTGCCTGCTGCGTCGACATGATCGAAGAGATCCGCGGGAACTAGATGGTGCGGGTCGGCGGGCCCATTCGATGGCGGCTCCATCTGCCGGTACCGCGTGAGCGTGTCTACGAGGCTCTCGCAGATCCGGCGCGAACCTGGGACGCGGGCTACATCGACGGCTAAACGACGTCGGGCTAGCGCAGCCGGATGAGGCCGAGGTCGCGGCCGATCTCGTAGGACTCGTCCCCGACGCTACCGCTTTCCATCGTGCCTTGCCGAACGACGAGCTCGTCGTTTCCGTCGCGGTCGACGTCTTCGAAGCGAACGATCCGACGCTCGACCTGCGACGCTTCCGGGCTGAACCAGCGTCCGGCGATCTCGAGCGGCTTCTCGGCGACGCGGTCGAGACGGGCGTCGTAGACGAAGACGAGGAGGCGATCGTCGTAGAACGCCGTTCGTGTCCGAAGGACGTACGCGTCGTAGCGGCCGCGCCCCCGGATCAGCGTCACGTCCCGGAGGTACCGATCGAGCGAGCGATCGGCGAAGTCGATGCCCTGGTGCTTCCGGGCGTCGTCGAGGTAGCGTGCGATCAGCGTCTCGACGAGGCGCTCGTCCACCGTGGACGGGATCGCGACGTCGTCATAGACCACGTCCGGATCGTCTCCGATCCCGTTGTCGGCTCGATGTCTCGCCACGAGGGTCGACAGGCTGGCGAGCAGCTCGCGTCGGTCGGGAAGCGGCGCGGTGCGCTTGTCGTCGAGCTTGTTCAGCCGGATCGGCGCGGTCGCCAGGGTGGCTCCTCCCGGCTCGCCGCCGAGTACGGCGAACGCGAGAAGCGCAGCCAGACCGAGCGGACCCGAGAGCAGAAGAAGCCGAACCACCATCCACACGCCTCCATCGAGTGACGAAGGGCCAACGCGCCCTCCCCGATGATGTTATCGGCGGGTAATTCGGGTTTCTCCCGTCTTCGTTCCGAGTTTCTTCGACGACGTCGCGCGTCGCGTCAGATCTCGCCGCGCGCTGTCTCGAGAATGTCGATGTAGCTCGCGATGCCGACGAGGGTCTCGGACCCCGACTCGACCACGGGGATCGCGCCGATCTTCGTCTCGAGCATCAGGTCGATCAGGGCGTCGACGCTCGCATCCTCATCGATCGAGAGCACGTCGCCGCGCATGATCGACGAGATCGGCTCTTCGAGTCGCCTCGAGGGCTCCGTCAGGGCGTCTGACGCGAGCAGGTCGGGCAGCGAGAAGCTCCGCAGATCGCGATCGCTCACGATACCGAGCAGCCGCGTTCCCTCGACGACCGGCAGGTGCCGGATATCGTCCGAGTACATCAATCGGATGACGTCCCCGATCGTGGCCGTGGGCGGGGTGGTGACGGGATCGGAGGTCATGATCTCCGAGACCCGGGTCTCGACAGTGCGCGTGATCGGCGTTCGTTCGGACATGTTTCGACTCCTTGAAGAATGCACGGGCTCCGACATCCCTGAATCTCACGCCTTTCCCTTAGCGCAATCAGTGCCAAACGAGCCGGGGGCCCAGGGAGCCTTCTGGTGGGGCGGAAAGCCGTCCCGCGCGGTGTGCCCGTCACGATGCCGCGAATCGGGGCGGCCGGTCTCACGGTCGCGTGACAGCCGGGGCGGGGGCGGTCGCTACCGAGGAGCCGTCACGACCAGGACGCCGAACGTGCGTGGAGGGAGGTCGAACGTGACCTCGCGCTGCTCCGAGGCGGATCCGTCGAGCGACACGACCACCCGGTGCTCGCCGGGCGGGACGCGGCGTCGCGCGATCCGGATCCGCTCGGGCAGGAACGTCCACGATCGGGTGTCCGGCTTGTCGAGGCCGACGAGCGCTGCCTCGGTCGCGAGCGCCGCGAGCAAGCCGAACCCGTAGGAGGCCTGGCGCCCGGCCTGCCGCGCACCCTCGGCCGCGAGGGCCCGGGCGATCATGCGGGTGAGGGCCGACCCGATCAGCATCGGCTTCAGCTCTTCGTGCTCGCGGACGATCTCGTCGCCGAGATTCGTGATCAGCGGAGCCGGCACGTCGGTCCCGTCGACGTGGACGCGGACCCGATCGAGGTCGCTCGGCGAGGGGTGGAGCTCGGGGTAGCGCACGACCTTGAAGGCCGTTCGCTCGAGCACGCGCAGATCCCCCGTGATGAACGCGCCGGCGTAGCCGATCGCCAGTCCGATCGGCATCGTCGCGGGCTCCTTGTACGGAACGCGGCCGACGGAGGTGACGACGAGAATCTCCGCGCTCTCGTCCTCGACGGGCTGCTCGGCGTAACGGCGGGCGGCCTCGGTCTCGAGGTATCGGGCGAGAGGCTCTCCGCGGTACGCGCTCGCGTTCGAGAGATCGACGATGGCCTGTCCGAGGGAACCGATGTCGTCGACGTCGGCCAGGGCGTCGTTGTAGTGACGAAGGGCGCGGTCCGTTTCGCCGAGGTGCTCGAAGACGAAGCCGGCGAGGTAGGAGCCGAAGGCGCCGCGCGCGTTCCGATCGCGTTCGACCAGATAGTCGCGAATGACTCCGAAGCGGCGGGCCTCGACGGCCGCGCTGGCGAGCTCCCCGAGCGCGAGGTAGTTCAGCATGTTGAACGCGTTGAGGGCGAGCTTCTCGGTGGGGGTGGCCTTGTAGATCTGCGCGCTGTCGCTGTAGACGTACTTGCCGAGGTTCCCGGGCGTGTCGAGCTCGAGGTCGAGATACTCGAGCTGCATGTCGGCGCCGCTCAGATCGCGGGAGCTGCGGGCGAAGTCGTCGGTGGCCTGGAGCAGGACGGCGCGTTCTAGGGTCGCGAGCGGCTTGTGCGCCGTCCACTTGTCGGGGAGCTCGTTGACCGAGTCGACTCCGAGCACACGGTTCATCTCGCGGATGGCGCCCGGGTAGTTGCCGGCGCTCGCGAACCCGTGCGCTCGGCTGACGCGCTCGCTGTAGGTGGTGCGGCACGCCGAGGCGCTGAGGGCGATCGTCATCAGGGCGAGCACGACGAGTCGACGAGGCATCCGGACGCAGGCGCGGGCCGAGTCGTTCCCAAAAAGGCGAAAGGTCAAAGTTGTGATTTCCGTTTCGACGGGCTCGGATGGAGCCACGATCGTCCCAAGCCGTAACGCCAGACGCAACTGAACGCCCGCGGGAGCGACCCATCCCGGCGGCCGATTCGTGGCCGATTCGCGGCCGTTCGCACCCTCACTGGAATCTCATGATCTGCTCACTTCGGATTCACAATGCAGACCTAGATTACCGCGCAACGATCCACTGGGCGGTCAAGGGAGGGCGGCTTCTTTGACCCAGAATCTGTGACTAGGTGTCTTGTTTCGAGGAGATGGTGCATTGAGAAGTCTGGCCAGGGTGACGCTTCTGTCGCTGGTGATCGGCCTCATGGCGGTCGGCGGCGCGCAGGCTGCGGATGTGTTCGTTTCGAGCAACATCGCGGCTTCGACGACGTGGACGCGGGACAACGTGTACAAGCTGACGCAGCAGATCTACGTGCTTCCGGGCGCGACGCTCACGATCCAGGCCGGAACGCGCATCTCGAGCCAGGCCGGCGTCGGTGGCTCGCTCGCGATCACCAAGGGCGCGAAGATCATCGCCAACGGCAACGACCGTCGTCCGATCATCTTCACGACCGACAACGACAACGGCACCTGGCGTGAAGCCGCCAACGAGTGGGGCAACCTCACCATCATGGGAGCCGGCTACATCTCGGAGAACGCCACCGTCGGCAACGTTCCGACCTGCGACGCGAACAACGTTGCGGCGATGGAAGGCCTGGTCGCGGACTTCCCGGGAGACACCAAGGTTCTCTACGGTGGCGGCGACGACGATGACGACAGCGGCATCCTGAGCTTCGTCTCGATCCGCTACGGCGGTCGCGTCGTCGGCCTCAACAACGAGCTGAACGGCCTCTCGCTCGGTGGTATCGGTCGTGGCACCGATATCAACCACATCGAGATCATGGACAACGTCGCTGACGGCATCGAGGTCTGGGGCGGTACGGTCAACCTGATGCGCTTCGCCGTCATCGACGTCGGT
>CAZQZX010000143.1:0-17962 GCA_964597885.1 uncultured Planctomycetota bacterium | reverse complement strand
CGGGATCGATCGAGTCGACGATCGGAGCCGGCGGAGTCGAACGCCTGAAGGCGTGGGTCTCGGGCGGAGGCGTCGTGGTCGGCGTCGGTGGATCGGGAGCGTTCGCGACGCGTACGCTGCTCGGCCTCGAGGGCGACGGGGTCAAGAACGAGCTCGAGGAGCGGCCGGCTGCCGCCGAGCTCAGTTATTCGGCTCGTCGAGATCGCGCGAACGAAGACCGCGTGCCGGGATCGCTGCTCCGGGCTTCCATCGATACGACCCATCCGCTCTCGGTGGGCGTGCCTTCGTGGGTCGGCGTGCTCAAACGAAACGGTCGAACCCTTCCCTACGGAAACGGGGCGTATGTCGTCGCGCGGTTCGATGAGAACTCGCGGATGGGCGGACTCGCCTCCGATCGGAACGTGCGCAAGATCGCGGGAACGCCGTTCCTGATGCAGCAACGCCTGGGCGGCGGAGCGGTCATCGCGTTCTCGGACGGATGCACGACACGAGGCTTCACGCACTCGACGAAGCGTCTGTTGCTGAACGCGATCCTCTACGGACCGAGCCTCTAGTCACGAGGAAGTGGGAGGGGGCGATGCGACGGGTTGTCGTACGGCAGCTTGTCGCACGAGGCGTTGCGAGGGGAAGGGTGGCGAAGGTGTCAGCGAAGGATGAAAAACGGATCCCGAGGAATGAAACCTCGAGGGTGATGGATAGGTGCCAAGGAGAAACTCATTACTGAAGGAGAATAAGGGGAAGATTGGGGATGTCGAGTTTTTACGCCTCCGAAGAAGCAACCTTGGCTGGTATCCATTGTAGAACCTCGAGTCGGATGCTGCGAGAGTTACCTCCCTCGGGATCCTGCCGGGTTCACTGTTTTCACCTCCGAAACCCTCTGTGTTTTCTTCTCGATCTGACACGAGAATAGATCCACACCCACCTACACCGCCATTCGGAATACTCCGTATATTGATTGGCGGGCAATCGCTTCGGGTTTTCGAATCGGAGGATCGTGCTTTTTCTATGCTTCGGCGAGACCGGTGCGAATGGCGAAACGCATCAACTCGACGCGGTTATGAATGTTGACCTTCGCCATCAGATTGTCGGTGTGCTTGTCGACGGTCTTCGTGCTGACGTGCATGATCTCGGCGATTTCTTTGCGCGCCAGCCCTCGCGCGATGTAGCGAAGCACCTCCACTTCGCGTCCGGTCAGCTCTTCCACTTGCTCGTGCGGCGGACGGGCGAGTCGCATTCCGCCGGCATCCACGATCAATCGATCGAGAATCTCCTGCGAGAAGTGCGGATGTCCGTGGGCGACCCCCCGGATGGCGTCGACGATGCACTCGAACGGTTCGCTCTTCGTGACGTAGCCGAGGCCGCCGACCTGCAGGGCGCGATTGATGTAATGATCGTGGCGGAAGGAGCTGAGGAAGAGCGTACGGATCCTCGGCTGTCGCGCCGCGATCTTCTTGACCGCGTCGAAGCAGATGAGCCCGGGCATGTCGATGTCCATCACGAGCACGTCGGGCTCGACCTCGCGGCAGAGGCGGATGGCGTCCTGGGCGTTGTCGGCGGCCGCGGCCACCTCGAGGTCGGCGAGCTCGTCGAGTCTCGTGGTGAGGAGGTCGCGCATGAGCTGGTGGTCGTCGACGACCACGAGCCGAATGGCGGTCATGATGGGGCCTCCTCATCGGAAGAGCCGCGGGCGAGGCATCGTTCGATCTCTCCGAGGAGCGCCTGGGGAGGGAACGGCTTGTGCAAGAGCGTCGGCACGGGCTCTTCGACTTTCTCGGGAAGCTCGTCGAACGAAGCGGTGATGAGCACGACCTCGACCCACGGCGACTCGGCGCGAACATGGGCGAGGCACTCGATACCCGATCGCCCCGGGAGGTCGAGATCGAACACGGCGACGCGGAGCTTCTCGCCGAGCGTTCGGATCTTCTCGATCCCTTCTTCTCCGTCGGCCGCCACGACTACGTCGTAGCCGGCGCGGCCCAGCATCGAAGCGAGGACCAGACGGATCTGTTCGTGATCCTCGACGATCAGGATCGTGGCGTTCGGTCGCGAGGGATCGGGCGTCCCCGCTCCGGTCGGCGCGTCGGCGGCGCTCGCGTCGGGCTCGCATCGCGGGAAGCGAGCGCGGATCCGTGCCCCGTGCGGCTCGGCCGATTCGATCGACACGCGGCCGCCGTGCTCGCTCACGACTCCGTTCACGATTGCCAGTCCGAGTCCGGTTCCTTGCTCGCGCGGCTTGGTGGTGAAGAACGGATCGAGCACGCGCTCGCGCTGATCTTCGGGAATGCCGGGCCCTTCGTCTTCGACCACGATGTCCGCGAAGCCGAGCGCCGGCGCTTCGCTCGCGGTCGCGCCCGACGCTTCGAGCGCGATGCGGAGGCGTCCGGCTCCGTCCATCGCATCGCGTGCGTTGACGGCGAGGTTCAGGAGGACCTGCTGCACCTGCGCGCGGTCGGCGCGGATCCACAGCTCCTCGGCGGCTTCCGGGATGTCCACTTCGATGCGCATGAGCGCGGGCGTCAGCGGGCGGAGGATCTCGACCGCGTCGCGCACGATGCCGGCCACGTGCTGCGGGACCTTCTCGGTCTGTCGCCGCCGGCTGAACGTCAAGAGCGACTCCGTGATGGACGTCGCTTGCTCGGAGGCCTTTCGGATTCCCTCGAGCGAGGAGCGCGCTTCGGGGCTCCCGTCGAGATGGGCTTCGACGATCTCGCTGTGACCGAGCACGGCGGTCACGAGGTTGTTGAAATCGTGAGCGACACCGGACGCGAGCGTCCCGAGCGCTCGGAGCTTCCACGCGTGATGAAGCTCGTCGCGAAGCTTCTCCTCTTCCTTCTTCGCGGAGAGGAGCTCTTCGGTACGCTCGAGAACGCGCGCTTCGAGGTTCTCGTTGGTCGCGCTGAGCTGTTCCTCGGCGCGCCGAAGCTTGGTGACATCCCAGGCGATGCCTTCGACCGAGACGACCCGTCCGCGGTCGTCGAACACGGGGCGCGTCTCGATGCGAAGCACCAGCTCCTGGTCGCTGTTCTTGGGGATGACCTCGCATTCGGTGGGCGGCGACGGCTGACCTTCGAAGGCCGCGTTCGCTCGCTCGACGGCGAGCTCGTTCATCAGGTGGTCGGTGAAGAAGCTCTCGTAGGGCTTGCCCACAACCCGGTCGGGCGGGAAGCCGGTGATCTTCTCGACCGAAGGGCTCAGGTACGAGAAGCGTCGATCGGGACCGGCTGCGAAGAAGAACACTTCCTCGCGGAGGCCTTCGACGATGCGCTGGAATCGCGCCTCGCTGCGGTCGAGCTCCCTCGTGGTCTCGTCGACCGCGACGGCGAGGTCATCGCGATCCCGCTCGAGGGCCCGGAGCGCGACGCGTCGTTCCGCCGCGAGAGACGTGATGAGGAAGCCGCCGATCGACAGGGTCGCGAGAAACGTCTGGACCGCCAGGACCTCGTGGACGTTCGGAATGTCTCCCGTCACGAACGGGCCGCGTGCCTCGTGCGTTCCCCAGACGAGAAGGCCGGCGACGAGAAGCGTCACCACCGCCACGATCCGTCGATCGAACCGGAGACCACCCCAGATCACGAACGGCACGACGAGATAGGGAAACTCGATGAGCGTGCGCGGGGGAGACTTGTCGGAATGGAACGTGAAGAACCCGATCACGAGCGTCGAGAGGATCAGCGCCGCGGCTTCGAGCGGCGTGCCGTTCCCGGACGCGAAGGTCCGGGGCTCGCGGCGCAGCCAGGCGCCGATCGAGATGGCGACCGGCGTGACGATCAGGATCCCGGTGGCGTCGCCGAACCACCACACCTGCCAGGTCGCGAGGAAGGGCTCGCGCGTCAGGGTGGCGATCGCGAGGGCCGCGAGGGCCGCGGCGATGGCGGTCGCGACGAGAACCGGCCCGAGCACGAAAGCCAGGACGGAGTGCGTTCGTGCGAGGGGGGCGCCGTCCTGCACGGTCCGGCGGAGCAGGACCGCGCCGAGCGCCACCTCGAGAAGGTTCGCGAAGCCGCCGACGAGGTACCAGGCAACCGTTTCCCGGAGCGAAGGGCCGTTGCTCCACTCGTTGCCGACGGAGGCGATGGCGAGGGCGGCCGCATAGGTGGCGAGTACCGTCAGCCACTGACGGGTCGGCGCCAGCACCATCAGCGCCAGGGCGAGGCCGTTGGCGGGCCAGAGGATCGCCGGGACGGGGTCCGTGGGGTGGAGCACCATGCCGAGCCAGGAGGCGCCGGCGAGGACCGGGACCGCGAGGGCGAGCCAGACCGGGGCCAGGGGCGGCACCCGATCGGCGGGTGCGGGCTGGCTGCGAGAGACGGTGGTGTCGGTCATGGCCCGGCCGGAGCTCCTTCACGCGGGGTCAAAAGGCCCCGCGAGGTCGCGTTATCGTCGCAAGCCACACGCGTTGCGCCAAGTGGCTGGGCTCGAAAGACACGCCGCCTCGGCTGTACGGCGTTGCGCGCGACCCGCCAATCGGTAAAATCGGGCCGCGGAAAGAAGGGCTTGGGGTCGGCGTCGGTTGGGCGGCGGCCCGTTTCTCCAGACTCGGCCAGGGTCCGTCGACGGCTCCGTCCCTCGTGGGGGGAGACGACGCACATCGGGTCCCGGGTCCGAGTCCGGACCGGGAATGGCCCGCGATCCGCCGCGACCGTCGTGCCCGGGGGGATTCTCACCGGGTGCCCTGGAGGTCGCGATCGTCGTTGACCCCGGATGGATCGCGATGGAAGGCCGTCACTCTCCGGACGTACCGCCGAATGTGAAGTCGGTCCTCAGGACGTTCTTCGTCCTGTGCGCGCTCCTGATCCTCGTCGATGCGATCGACTGGATCGGACGGATCGCCGGGATCGATGCGCTCGCCTTCAAGTCCGGACGGCACTACGACGCAGAGGCGTGGTTCGGCTTCTACGGGTTCTACGGCTTCGTCGGGTGTGTGCTGCTCGTGCTCGCCGCGCGCGTGCTGCGCGTGGTGGTGATGCGCGACGAGGACTACTATTCCGATCCCTCGGCGCAGGACGGCAGCGGAGGTGACCGTGCTCGGTAGCCTTCCTCCGTTCCTGCCGCTTCTGATCGGGGCGCTGCCCGTGCCGTTCCTCAAGGGGCGGGTCCGTGCGGCGTACACGCTCGCGCTCCCCGCGCTCTCGCTCGCGAACCTCCTCGCGATCCCGCACGGCAATCACTTCTCGGTCGAGTTCCTCGACATGACGTTGACGTTCGGTCGCGTCGATCGGCTGAGCTTCCTGTTCGGACTCCTGTTCCATCTCGCGGCCTTCGTTTCGCTCCTCTTCGCTCTCCACGTCCGCGATCGCGTGCAGAACGTGGCGGCACTGCTGTATGCGGCGTGCGCCATCGGTGCGGTCTTCGCCGGCGATCTGTTCTCGCTCCTGATGTTCTGGGAGGGGCTGGCGTTCACGTCGGTCTTCCTGGTCTGGGCGCGCCGCGAGCCGGGCTCGTTCGCATCCGGGGTTCGTTACCTGGTTCCTCAGCTGATCTCCGGCGTCCTGATCATGATCGGGCTCGCCCTGCGATTCAGCGCGGGGGAGGGGATCGGCTTCGATCGAATGACGCTCGACAGCCCGGGCACGATCCTGCTCTTCATCGGATTCGGCGTGAAGCTCGGGTTTCCGGGCCTTCACACCTGGCTGACCGAAGGCTATCCGGGCGCGACCGCGACCGGCGCGGTGTTCCTGAGCGCCTTCACCACCAAGGTCGCCGTGTACGCGATGGCGCGCGGTTTCGCCGGCGCCGAGGCGCTGGTGTGGATCGGGACGGTGATGGCTGTCTTCCCGATTTTCTACGCGGTGATCGAGAATGATCTGCGGCGTGTGCTCGCGTTCAGCATGATCAACCAGCTCGGCTTCATGGCGGTCGGCATCGGCGTGGGCACGGAGCTCGGCATCAACGGCGCGGTGGCGCATGCGTTCAACGACGTGTTCTTCAAAGGGCTGCTCTTCATGTCGATGGGGGCGGTGCTCCACCGGACCGGCACGGTCAACGGTTCGGATCTCGGCGGGCTCGTCCGCTCGATGCCCCGGACGGCTGCGCTCTGCATGATCGGGGCGGCCTCGATCTCGGCGTTCCCTCTTTTCAGTGGCTTCGTCAGCAAGTCGATGGTGATGGTGGCCGCGGCCGAGGAGCACTACGATCTCGTCTGGTTCCTGTTGCTGTTCGCGGCGGCGGGTGTCTTTCACCATGCCGGTATCAAGATCCCGTACTTCGCGTTCTTCGCGCACGACTCCGGGCGACGGGTGAACGAGGCGCCGAGGCACATGCTGCTCGCGATGGCGACTTCGGCCGGGATGTGCGTGCTCATCGGATGCTGGCCGGCGCTGCTCTACGGACTGCTGCCGTTTCCGGTCGACTACTGGCCGTACGATGTCTTCCACGTCGTCACGCAGTTCCAGCTCTTGTTCTTCTCCGCGCTCGCTTTCACCGTGCTGCAGTTGACGGGGCTTTATCCACCCGAGCTGCGATCGGTCAACCTCGACGTCGACTGGATGTTCCGGCGGGGCGCCTCGATCGGTAACGCGGCGGTCCTCGGGCCGCTCACCCGGATGCGCATGCGCTGGAGCGGCTTCGTGTCGCGGACCGTCTTCCGGCCGATCCTGCGCGGGATGCGGTCGCGCCGCAGCGTGATCGAGCTCGGACCCGGCGCGCCGCTGCGCACCTACGTGTTCGTGGTGATGATCACCCTCTTCGGCTACCTGATCGTCACCCTCTGGTAGCCGTCGACCCGCACGTTTCTGTCTCCTCCCTCGAATTCTCTTGCAAGTGTATCACTGTATGATACAGTAGGGTCCATGATACAAATCGACCTGGAGAGCTCGGTACCCCTCGAGGAGCAGCTTTGTCGCGCGATCCGAGAGGCGATGGCCCGCGGGGAAGTCGTTCCCGGCGATGAGCTTCCGTCGAGCCGCCAGCTCGGTCGGGATCTCGGGATCCACTGGAATACGGTGGCGCGAGCCTATCGCCGCCTCCGCGACGAGGGCCTCCTGACCATCGGGAGGGGCCGCGGGGTCTTCGCCCGGAGCCGCGAGGCCTCCGACAACGGAAGCCCGGAGCTGCTCGGCCGGATCGAGGAGCGGATCAAGGATCTGCTCACCGAGGCGCGGCTCGGGGGGCTCTCGCTCGACCGGGTGGACGCGCTGGTGAAGCAACAGCTCGAGGAGTGGGCCGAGAAGGAGGCACAGCGATGACCATGCTGATCATCCACTATTTCCTTTCGTTCGCGATGGGCGTGGGGCCCGGGATCCTGATGGTCCTCATGCGGCCCGGATTCGAGCGCGGTGCGGTCGACGGGGGAGAGGTCATGGAGGTCTATCGGGCCGCCATGAAGAGGCTCCTCGTCCTCGGGACGCTCGGTTTCCTCGCGATCGCGATCTACATCACGCTGGATCGTCAGGCCGTCATCGAGGGCCGGCGGGGCTTCGTGCTCGGTCTCGAGATCGCTCTGTTCCACTTCCTGTGGTGGCCGATCGCGATGCCGGCCATCCGCTTGGCGAGC
This sequence comes from uncultured Planctomycetota bacterium, assembly GCA_964597885.1. GTDB lineage: Bacteria > Planctomycetota > JACOTG01 > JACOTG01 > JAUIME01 > CAZQZX01. The sequence continues at coordinate 10,470 of CAZQZX010000143.1, read as the reverse complement.
CCCGGCCGCAAGACCGGGTCGACCTCGGGGGGGGGAAGCGTCGCGCCGCCGGCTGGCCATGCGCCGGTCGGAGCCGTGCGCCAGGCGAGCCTGCGGCCGCGACGCGTCTCGGATGACCTGGGGCCGATGATGCGCCTCATGCCCTTCGGGATCGCGGGACTCGGCCTCGGTGTGACCTTGTGGCGAGGGCTCGGGATCCCGGCCGAGTCGAGCTATCCGCTCGGCTCGCTCGTGTTCACGATGGGCGCGATGATCGTCCTGGTGGCCTACGGGCTCTGGATCCGGCTGGAGGTCGAGGCGCCGCAGCCGCTGCAGGGATCCGGCGAGGATCTGCGTCGGCTCGAGAATGCGCTCGAGCGCCAGCGCCGGTTCCGTGTCCGAGGCGTGTTCGTGGTCCAGCAGCTGTTCGTGGCCGTGATGTTCGGCTCGGGCGTGCTCTGGATCGAAGTGGCGCGTGGGACCGTCGACGAATCGATCGTCGGAGTCGTCGGCGCGATCGGCGGGTCGTTCGTGGGGCTCGTCGGCGCCACGTTCGGCGTCGCCGGCTCGATGCGCGCCCAGGAAGTCCAGAGTGTCCGCAATCACATCGCGGCGTCGCAGTAGCGGTCCGCGCAGTCATTCACTCGACGGGGGTCGGGTTCAGGAAAGCGAGGTGCAGGATGAGGAACGCGAAGATCCAGCTCCCGTTGTGGCTCTTCGGTCTCATAGGCCTCCTGCTCGGAGGGCTTCTTCTCGGAGCGGGGGCGAGCATCGCACGGGCCGACGACGGAGATGCGCGAGCGCGCTACCTCGTCTTCGTCGAGCCGGGTGAGAAGGACGCGTTCCTTCCCGCCGCCCAGAGCCTCGCAACGTTTCACGGTGCCGAGGTCGTTCGTTTCGAGTCGTCCGATCTCGACCAGGTGCTCGAGACGGTCCGCCGGCACCAGCCGGACCATGTCGCGTTCGTGCTTCCGCCGTCGAATATCGACGTGGATCTGTCGCACGACATCCTCGAGCTCGCGGTCCGTGTCGACGACGACCCCTTCGTGGACTTCGAGTACGGTTTCATCACCGGTCGAGACGGTGCCGCGGCGTCGGCGTTCGTCTCGCGGATCCTTCGGGCGCACGATCACGACTACGGCCGCCGCGCGTCGATGTTCGGCAGCTGGGAAGGGCAGATGGGCCCGATGCGCGCTCCCATGACCGCGTTCGCGGCGATGGGCTTCGAGGCGAAGTCGTACTACGTGCGCGTCCACGACGAGGAGCCGAAGCGCATCGAGAGCGCCCGCAACGCGTTCCAGGGGATGAAGGGAAGCGACGCTCTCCTGTTCTTCTCGCACGGCTATCCGGACGAGATGTCGTTCTGTTTTCGCGCCCAGGATCTGCGCGATTGGAAGGTCGACCTGTGGCCGTCGATCCTCGTGAACTGCGCGTGCTACAACGGCGCGCCGGGGCGATGGTACGCGCCCGGAAGGGGTGGCCCCGAGGACAAGGGCCGTGTCGACCCGAAGGTCTCCGTCGCGCTACAGATCCTCGACGCGGGGGTGCCGGCCTACGTCGCCGGCGTCGATCCCTGGCACGGGCTGCTGGCGAATCAGGTCTTCGATCTGATCGTCGGCGAAGGCATGCGTCTCGGCGAGGCGACCAAGCGGATGTTCGATCGTCTGGCGCTCGAGTTCTGGCCGGAGCGCATCGACTTCCCGCCGACCGCGGAGCATCGTCTGCGCTTTTCGGGCGAGGGCACGAACAACCGACGCCACAACGGCGGCGGAATGATCCTGTTCGGGGATCCCGCCTTCGCGCCGTTCGAGCGAGACGATCGGCGTGCGTACTCGGACCTTGCGGTGGGCAAGGACGGTAGCCTTCGCGTCCGCATGGGCACGAAGCCGCTGGTCGACGGAGGGCCGGGCGAGGACTTCATGATCCCGATGAACGTCGTGCTCGATTACTACAGCGTCAAGTCGGCGCAGAACCTGATGCAGCAGCTCGGCATCGAGCTGCACCGCGTGGTTCGCTTCGACGCCGATGCGGCGGCCGTGCCCGCGCTCACGGTCTCGAAGGCGCGCTGCGGAAAGGAAGACGTGCGCACGAAAGAGCCTCAGTGCCTGTTCGAGGAACGGCGCGACGGCCGGTACCTGCACGTGCGTCTTCCGCTCGCGGAACCCTGGTTCCCGCCGGGGCTGTGGCCGGGCAAGATCTCGCAGCACGGGCTCTCGGTCGAGCTTGAAGGGCGTCTGGGAGAATCCTAGACTCACGCGCTCACGAAGCCCCGGCCCCCTGCGCGAACCCGTGCCGGGGGCCGGTTTTCTTTCCACCGAGGAGATCATCATGCCGACCGCGAAGAAGTCCCCGAAGGCGGACGCCGCCGAGACCAAGACGACCCATCGCGTGACGCTGATCCCCGGTGACGGGATCGGGCCGGAGGTAACCGACGCCGCGAAGGCGATCATCGCGGCGGCCGGCGTCGAGATCGAATGGGAGAACGCGGCGGCCGGCGCCGGGGCGCTCGAGACGCACGGCAGCACGCTTCCTGACGAGACGCTCGAGTCGATCAAGAAGAACAAGATCGCGCTCAAGGGGCCCATCACGACTCCGGTCGGCGAAGGCTTCGTCTCGGTGAACGTGGGGCTTCGCAAGGCGCTCGATCTGTACTGCAACATGCGGCCGGTCCGGTCGGCGTTCGGGGTGAGCATCCATCCGAAGCCGATCAACATGGTGATCTTCCGCGAAAATACCGAAGACCTCTACGCCGGCCTGGAGCAGCAGGTCGCGCCCGGCGTGACGCAGAGCCTGAAGATCATCACCGAGAAGGCTTCGAGCCGGATTGCGCGCTCGGCCTTCGAGTACGCGAAGAATCGAAACCGCGCGCTGGTGCACGCCGTCCACAAGGCCAACATCATGAAGCGCACCGACGGCCTGTTCCTCGATTGCTGCCGCAAGGTCGCCAAGGAATACCCGGACATCGAGTACAAGGAGATCATCGTCGACAACTGCGCGATGCAGTTGGTGATGCGTCCCGAGCAGTTCGACGTGCTGGTGCTCGGGAACCTCTACGGCGATATCGTCTCGGATCTCGGGGCGGGGCTGGTCGGGGGCCTCGGCGTCGTGCCGGGCGCGAACATCGGCGACGAGATCGCGGTGTACGAGTCGGTGCACGGGAGCGCGCCGGATATCGCGGGGAAGGGCGTCGCCAACCCGCTCGCGACGGTGCTGTCGGCGACCATGATGCTTCGAAAGCTCGGCGAGTCGGCCGCGGCGGATCGCATCCAGTCGGCCATCATCCTGTTCCTTGCCGACAAGCGGGATCTCACGCCCGACCTGGGTGGAAGCGCCACCACCGATCAGCTCGTCGAGGCCATCCAGGACAAGCTGAAGCTGCTGCGCTGAGCCCCCTCGAAGGCTCGTTCTCGTGTCGACTTCCCTCGACGCCCGTCGAGCCGCTTCGACACCCGGGGCCTCCGTCCGTCCCCCGGGACTCCCCACGGGCTTTCCCTGGGCCGCCTTTTCGGTTTCAATGGAGGGGCGGCCTCTGGCACGCGGATTGCGCCCGCAAACCTCGGTGGGGAGGGTAACCAGGAGGACGGAACCATGCGAAACGCATTTGGAATCTTGCTCGTGGCCACGCTTTTCATGCCGGTCTTCACGAGCGATGCCCGAGCCAACAACGAAACGCTTCCGCGAGTCGTGGTCCTCAACACGGATCCCGAGCGTGGAACCCCGAGCTACAAGACGATGAAGCGCTTCGGCAACAAGAAGCGTATCGATCGCCTGTCCGTGACGGCGCCCTCGTCGGATCGCACGTTCGTCATCGTGCGGGACCGAGCGGGCCGCCCGGACTTCAAGAAGGTGCGGCGCTTCGGAAACAAGAACCGGATCGCGAAGCTCTCGGATGCTTCGGTGAAGGACAACTCCGGACGCGTCATCATCTTGTCGGATGCCGCGGGCTCGCCCGAGCTCAAGGCGATCAAGCGATTCGGCAACAAGAATCGCATCGAGAAGCGCACTGGAACGACGCGCCGCTAGGCCCTCGTTCCCGTCACACGACACACCATCACGCGGCCCCTTGCGGTCTATTGTCGCGGGGGGCCGCGGAACCCCCTGTTTCCGTTGACACTGCCCACGGCGTTTTGATACAAACCCGCCGTTTGAACCCGGCTGTGACCGGATTCTCCGCTATCGAGTGATGCGGCCGTCGGCGGTTCGACCGCTGCCTTTCGCGGCACGGCTCCGTGGCGAAAACCAAGGGAAACCTGAACTCCTATCTGAGGTATACCGGTCTCGGTATCCAGTTCGTCGTCATCTTCACGCTCTTCGTCATGGGGGGCTTGTGGATCGACCGACAGATGGGTAGTGAAGTCCCCTGGTTGATGCTGTTGGGCGCATTCCTTGGCGGTACCCTCGCGACCTATCAGCTGTACCGCGAGGTCATCCGGGACGCGGACGGGCCGAGCTCCAGCGATGGAGCGAGCTCGAACGACGCGAAGTCGAACAGTAATGGGGATCCCGGTTCTTGACTCCCGAGACTCGCAGTCCCGAGCAAGACGCACGGCGCTTCGGTTTGCGCCTTTCGGGAATCGGTCTTTTGCTGGCGATCCTCGCGAGTGGGCCGGTCTTCGCGCTGGCGGGGTCGAAGGGACTCGTCTCGTGGTGGATCGGCGCCGGGATCAGCTTGTTCAACTGCCTCTGGGGTACGCTCCTCATCTGTTGGGGGGTGCGTCACGGGCATATGCAGTTCCAGATGGCAGTGCTCGGTGGTTTCGCGGGGCGCCTGGTCGTTGTGCTGGGGGCCGTGGCCGTGATCGCGACGAGTGCTGACGTCGACCTCGGAGTGCTTCTCCTGTCGCTGATGGGGTTCTATTTCCTCGGCGTCGTCATCGAGATGCGCTTCCTGTACCGAGACGTGCTGAAGCTCGGACGTCCCGAGGCTCGAGTCGAGCCGTGAGTTTGCTGGCTCGACTGAACAAGAGCGAGAACTAACGGGCGGGATCTAGATGCGATCGTGGGCGTGGCTCCTCCGGGGGCGTGTCCCGAGCGCGAATGGGTGGATACGGCATGGTGAGTCTTCTCTTGCGCGCGGGTGGGGGCAACCCCCTCGACACGCTCGTCACGCACGTGCTCGATCACGACCTGCACTGGAACGTGCCGCTGATCGCGACGAAGCACCAGCTGCTGATCGTGATCTCCGCGATTCTCCTCATGGTCGTGATGGTGCCCGTTTGCAGCCGCTCGGTCACCGTGCCGACCGGCTTCCGCAACGCGATCGAGGCGATCGTCCAGTTCCTGAGGACGTCCGTCATCAAGGAGTACATCCACGGAGAGGACGCGCGCCGCTTCACGCCGTACTTCCTCACCGTGTTCTTCTTCATCCTGACGCTCAACCTGCTCGGGATGATTCCCAAGAGTGCTTCGGCGACCGGCAACATCGCGGTGACGGCGGCGCTGTCACTGTGTACGTTCGCGGTGGTGCTCATCGGCGGTATGATCGCGCAGGGCCCCGTGAAGTTCTGGGTGAACCTCGTGCCCGGCGGCGTCCCGCCGCTGCTCGTTCCGCTGATCTTCCTGCTCGAGGTGGTCAGCCTGATCAGCAAGCACTTCGCGCTGACCATTCGACTCATGGCCAACATGACCGCGGGCCACGTGCTCCTCGGCGCGTTCATCGCGTTCTGCGTCGTCGGTAGCGGCACGGTCATGAACTTCATTCTCGTTGTTCCGGCATCGCTCTTCGGGGGGCTGTTCATCGGCATCCTCGAAGTCTTCGTTGCATTCTTGCAGGCGTACATTTTCACGTTCCTTTCGGCCGTATTCGTCGGTGCGGCGCTGCACCCGGATCACTAGGCTCCTGGAACCCAGATTTCGAAACGAGGTGGACCAGATGAAGAGGGTGTTGATCTCCATCGTGACGTTGATGTTGCTGCTCTGCCTGTCGTCCGTCGCCTTCGCTGAGGGCGAGGAGGCCGCGTCGTCCAGTGCGGGCCTGATCGGAATCGGCGCCGGCCTCGGTGCGGGTCTCGCTGCGCTTGGTGCTGGTGTGGGTATCGGCCGCGTTGCCGGTTCGGCCACCGAAGCCATCGCGCGTCAGCCGGAAGCGACCGGTGACATTCGTGGTGCCATGATTCTCGCGGCGGCCCTCATCGAAGGTGTTGCGCTGTTTGCCGCGCTGGTCGGCCTGCTCCTTACTCTCAACACGTAATCCCCGGGGAGCCCCATGTTCCAGACGATAGGCGCGTGCCTCCTCGCGGAACAGGAAACGCTGATCAGCATCGAGACCTCCACGATGGTGTGGACGGTCGTCAGCTTCGTGCTTCTTCTCGCAGTACTCGGGAAGTTCGCCTGGAAGCCTCTGCTCGCCGCGCTCGATTCGCGCGAGAAGGGGATCCGCGACTCGATCGAGGACGCCGAGAAGGCGAAGGTCGAAGCCGAGAAGATGCTCGCCGAGCACAAGCGTAAGCTCACCGAGGCCGAGGCCGAGGTGAAGGCGCTCATCGAAGAGGGTCGCGCTGCGGCCAGCTCGATGAAGGAGAAGATCCTCGAGGAAGCCCGTGAGACCGCGCAGAGCACGGTCGAACGAGCGACGCGAGAGATCGAGCAGGCTCGCGAGCAGGCCCTCGACAACATCCGCCAGGAAGCGGTGGATCTGACGGTGGCCCTGGCCTCGAAGGTTGTACAGCGTTCACTGAGCCCGAAGGATCACGAGGAGCTGATCCGCCAGTCCATGGCGGAGATCAAGCTCTAAACGTAGTAGGTGAAGACCACGATGGCGGAAGCAGTCGAGACCCCGGTTTCGAGAATCTACGCCCAGGCGATCGTCCAGCTCGGCGACGAGCACGGCAATCTCCAGGACATCGCCGATGAGCTCGAGTCGTTCCACGAGGTGTGGAAGGACGACGAAGGCCTGCGTCGATTCTTGATCTCCCCGGCGATCAGCCGCGAGCAGAAGCTCGAGCTGGTCGAGTCGGTGGGCAAGCGGTTCAGCGATGATCTGCGCCGGTTCCTGAGTGTGCTCGCGGTGAAGGGCCGAATCGATCAGTTCGGCTCGATCTACGAGTCGTTCCGCCTCCTTCTGGAGAAGCGCGAAGGCGTCGTGCGTGCCAAGGCGACGTTCGCGATCTGCATGGAGGAGCGCGTGGTCAAGCAGATCGAAACCGAGCTGAGCGAGAAGCTCGGCCGGAAGGTGTTGCTGTGGGTCGAGCATGACCCCGAGATCCTCGGGGGGCTCATCCTGCAGGTCGGTGATCGTCGCGTCGACCGCAGCCTGCGTCGCGAGCTCGAAGAGTTCCGCGCGGCTTCCCTCGGCGTGGCCTGACGTCGCCCGCAGGGTGACACGCGGGGCGCACGGTCGAATGCCGGCCGAGGGCGACCCGCCACGGGGTATCGCGTGCGCCGGATCCGGTTTCGCCGGATCGGGTGTCGATGCCCGCTAACGAACAACGGAGTGGATGATGAAGATCAACCCGGAAGAGATCACCTCGGTCATCAAAGAGCAGATCGAGCGCTTCGAGAGCCAGACCAACGTCGAGGAAGTCGGCACGGTGCTGGAAGCGGGCGACGGTATTGCGCGCGTCTACGGGCTCGACAACTGTATGTCGTCCGAGATGGTCGAGTTCGAGGGCGGCATCCTCGGTATGGCGCTCAACCTCGAGGAAGACACGCTCGGCGTCGTCATCCTCGGCGATTTCCTGAAGATCAAGGAGGGCATGTCGGTCAAGCGTACCGGCAAGGTGCTCCAGGTACCGGTCGGTGAGCAGATGATCGGCCGCGTCGTGAACCCGCTGGGCATGCCGCTCGACGGCCAGGGACCGATCAAGACCGACCTCTTCCGCCCGGTCGAGAGCCCGGCACCGGGTATCGCCGACCGCCAGCCGGTCGACGAACCGATGCAGACCGGACTCAAGTCGGTCGACGCGATGATCCCGATCGGCCGTGGTCAGCGAGAGCTGATCATCGGTGACCGTGGTACCGGTAAGACCGCGATCGCCATCGACTCGATCATCAACCAGCGCGATTCCGGGATGAAGTGCTTCTTCGTCGCCATCGGCAAGAAGGCCTCGACCGTCGCGCAGATGGTCGAGCGGCTTCGCGAATCCGGCGCGATGGAGTGGACGACGGTCATCGTCGCCACCGCCGACGATCCGGCCCCGCTGCAGTACATCGCGCCGTACGCCGGCTGCGCCATGGCCGAGTACTTCATGTACGAGCGAAACCAGGCGACGCTGTGCATCTACGATGACCTCAGCCGCCAGGCGCAGGCCTACCGCCAGCTGGCGCTGCTGCTTCGACGCCCGCCGGGTCGTGAGGCCTACCCGGGTGACGTCTTCTACCTCCACAGCCGACTGCTCGAGCGAGCGGCGAAGCTGTCCGAGGAGAGGGGCGGCGGTTCGCTGACGGCGCTCCCGATCATCGAGACGCAGGCCGGTGACGTGTCGGCCTACATCCCGACCAACGTGATCTCCATTACCGACGGGCAGATCTACCTGCAGCCCGACCTCTTCTTCGCGGGCGTTCGCCCCGCGATCAACGTCGGTATCTCGGTCTCCCGAGTCGGTGGTAAGGCGCAGGTGCGCGGCATGCGGCAGGTCGCCGGATCGCTGCGACTGGACCTCGCGCAGTACCGCGAGCTCGAGGCGTTCGCCCAGCTCGGAACCGACCTCGACAAGGCCACGCAGGCCCAGCTCGATCGAGGAGAGCGCATGGTCGAGCTCCTCAAGCAGGGGCAGTTCGTCCCGATGCCGGTCGAGCAGCAGATCGCTTCGATCTACGCCGGCGTCAACGGCTACCTCGACGACATCGATGTCGCCGACGTACAGCGGTTCGAGACCGAGTTCCTCGACTTCCTCTCGACGCGCCACGCCGAAATCCTGACCGGCATGCGACAGGCCGGCAAGATCACCGAGGAGCTGGAGCCGCAGCTCAAGTCGGCGCTCGACTCGTTCAAGTCGACGTCGTTCAAGAAGTCGTAAGGCCCCCGCGAGAGATCTGACGAGGCGTAGCCCAGATGGCGCAAGCCCGAGAAATCCTGAAGCGCATCAAGTCGGTTGAGAGCACCAAGAAAATCACCCGCACGATGGAGCTGGTGTCGACTTCGAAGATGAAGAAGGCCCAGGACCGCGTGCACGCATCGCGACCGTATGCGTCGAAGATGCGGGAGATTCTCGGTACCCTCTCGAAGGCGATGCGCGGCGGGGATATCGATCACCCGCTTCTGCGCGTGCCGCAGAGCGTCCGTCGCGTTGCCGCGTTCGTCATCACGTCGAACCGCGGTCTTTGCGGCGCCTACAACTCGAACGTGCTGCGACTCGCGTTGCAGTTCCACCGCGAGAACACCGCGGCCGGCCGCGAGGTGGCGATCTACGCCTGCGGCAAGAAGGCCATCAACTACTTCAATTACCGCGGGATCCCGGTCGCGAAGACCATGACCGAGCCCGCCGAGCACCCGGTCTACGCCCACGCCGAGCAGATCTGCGCCGATCTCATCCGAGACTTCGGAGCGCCTGCCGACGAGGCGATCGACGGGGCGTCGCTCATCTATACGCGGTTCGTTTCGGCCGGGCGCCTGGCGCCGACGGTCGAAGCCCTCCTTCCGGTGACGGCCGAAGCGCTCGCCGGCGAGGACGAGGGGAACGACGGACCGAGCGACATGATGTTCGAGCCGGACGCCAGCGAGATCGTGTCCTCGCTCATGCCGCTGATGGTCAAGATGCGCGTCTTCGAGGTGCTGCTGAACGCTCAGGCGAGTGAGCACAGCGCTCGAATGATCGCGATGAAGACCGCGACGGACAACGCGGACGACCTCACCAAGAGGCTCAACCGCGTCTACAACAGGGAACGACAGGCCCAGATCACGCAGGAGCTCGCGGAGATCCTGGGAGGAGTCGAGGCACTGAAGGGCTAGTCGATCCTTCGGTAGCCGTATAGGAGTTTCGGGCGAGCCCGACCGCGAGCGCGGTCACGGGCCGTCCAACGAGGAGTTTCGAGATGAGCAAAGACGGCAAGATCATCCGCGTCATCGGCCCGGTAGTCGACGTCGAGTTCGAGCCAGGCAATCTTCCGAACATCTACGATGCACTGACGATCGAGACGGATGCGGCCGACGGCGGCAAGTTCGACCTGACGCTCGAGGTGCAGCAGTTCGTCGGACGCGACCAGGTGCGAGCCGTCGCGATGTCCTCCACGGACGGGCTCGTTCGCGGCATGCCGGTGAAGGCCACCGGGGCGGCGATCTCGGTGCCGGTCGGTGAGCAGGCGCTCGGCCGCGTGTTCAACCTGCTCGGCGATCCGGTCGACGAGGCCGGTCCGCTTCCGGCGGACGTCCCGCGGCGCGCCATCCACCAGCAGCCGCCGAAGTTCGAGGATCTCGCTTCGGATACGGAGCTCTTCGAGACGGGCATCAAGGTCGTCGACCTCCTCGCCCCGTACGTGAAGGGTGGGAAGACCGGGCTCTTCGGTGGGCCCGGGGTCGGTAAGACCGTCATCATCATGGAGCGGCTCAACGAC